>JBGAVA010000029.1:0-8305 GCA_044228355.1 Saccharimonadales bacterium (SeqCode) | reverse complement strand
CCCTCAAATAGAAAAAGCCCTCCACGAATGGAGGGCTTAATCATAAAACGGCACCGTGCTATTTTCCCAGGGCTAGAAGACCCAAGTATTGTAACCGCTGAGAGGCTTAACTGCTGTGTTCGGTATGGGAACAGGTGTGACCCTCTCGCTATGGGCACCGAGCCCGAACGAAGTTCGGGCAATTCACAATTTCCAATTCACAATTTCCAAAAAAAATTATCAATTTTCAATTACCAATTGCCAAACATCCAATCCGGCTCGACGTCCAAACGTCGGTGCTTATGTAGAAAAGAACAAAGCAATGTTAACAAACGTTGCTACTAGCATGGTAAAACCACACCAATAACTAGTCAATGCACTCTTTTGCCTATGAATCATACACCAAGGTGCACAATTCATAGGTCGTAAAAAGTCAATGTCCCTATTAGTACGCTTCGGCTAAACACATTGCTGTGCGTACACCTTGCGCCTATCAACCAGATAGTCTTTCTGGGGGATCGTAGGGAAATCTAATCTTGAGGCTAGTTTCGCGCTTAATATGCTTTCAGCGCTTATCTATTCCGCACGATAGCTACTCAGCAATGCCCTTGGTAGAACAACTGATACACCAGCGGTGCGTCCGCCCCGGTCCTCTCGTACTAGGGGTAGATCCTCTCAAATTTCCTTGCGTCCACAGCGGATATAAACCGAACTGTCTCACGACGTTCTGAACCCAGCTCACGTACCTCTTTAACCGGCGAACAGCCGGACCCTTGGGACCTGCTCCAGCCCCAGGATGAGATGAGCCGACATCGAGGTGCCAAACAGCATCGTCTATGTGAACTATTGGATGCTATAAGCCTGTTATCCCCGGCGTAACTTTTATCCGAAAGCGCTGCCGATACCACACTCTTGTACAAATGTACTGACAGCGGAAAACTTACTCCGACTTTCGTCCCTGCTCGGCTTGTAGGCCTCACAGTCAAGCTAGCTTATGCGTATACACTATCACTACGATTTCCATCCGTAGTTAGCTAACCTTTGAACGCCTCCGATACTCTTTAGGAGGCAACCGCCCCAGTTAAACTACCCACCAGACACGGTCCCGAACCCTGAATTTGAAGACCAAATTCAGAGTAATTTCCAATTTCCAATTCGCAATTTCCAAACAAATCTCAAGCTTCAATAATTCAAACGGACAGTTGTTGCTGAAAGTCTGAAACATGATACCTGATAATTCTCTGAAAATTGAAAAATGGACTTTGAAAATTCCCTAATTTGCTCTGCAAATTGAGGGCCCGGTAAGAACAAGATCATAACAAGGGTGATATTTCACTGGTGGCTCCACCAAGACTAGCGTCTCGGCTTCAAAGCCTCTCACCTATACTACACATGTTATAACCCGGCTCAATGCCAAGCTGTAGTGAAGCTGCACGGGGTCTTTTCGTCCTGCTGCGGACAGACGGCATCTTTACCGTCAATGCACTTTCACCGAGCTCTTCGTTGAGACAGTACCCATATCATTACGCCATTCGTGCGGGTCAGAACTTACCTGACAAGGAATTTCGCTACCTTAGGACGGTTATAGTTACCGCCGCCGTTCACTGGGGCTTCAGTTCGCTGCATACACAACTCCCCTTAACCTTCCAGCACTGGGCAGGCGTCAGCCCGTATACATCCACTTTCGTGTTAGCACAGACCTATGTTTTTGGTAAACAGTTGCATGGGTTCTTTAGCTGCGGCCCCCTCACATTACCTACGATGTAGCATGCGATGAAAGGCTCAGCTTTCTTTCTCAAACTTGAACATAATTTAGCAGGTAGCAGATGGCAGATAACAGAAATTTGGCATTTGTCAGGTCGCAGACGACGATGTCTGTTACCTGATATCTGCGTAATTTCTGCTAAACGATACCTGTTTGTCTGCTAAATCTTTTCGAAAGAAAACTGGCATACTCACCTGTCATAGACAATGTGAGGGGGCAGACCTTATCCCGAAGTTACGGTCGCTTGTTTGCCGAGTTCCTTAACGAAGAATCACTCGTACGCCTTGGTCTTCTCGACCTGAGCACCTGTGTCGGTTTGCGGTACGGATGGCGTATACCACGCGTTATATTGCTTTTCTAGTCAGCACTTTCATAAGAATTCAACCTGATGGTCGTTTCATTCGTACACATTTCTTGTACTTAGACGGATATAACCATGAATCCGCTCTTACTAATATGCCGCGCACATATAACAAATACATGCCAGTACAGGAATATTAACCTGTTGTCCATCGCCTACGCTACGCGCCTCGGCTTAGGACCGACTAACCCTGGGACGATTACCGTGGCCCAGGAAACCTTGCTCTTTCGGCGGGCAGGATTCTCACCTGCCTTATGGTTACTCATTCCAACATTCTCACTTCCTCACGCTCCACTCGGACCTCGCGGTCAAGCTTCAACGCAGAGAGGAACGCTCCTCTACCACTCATGCGACTCGCTAAAGCGACTCGCAAGGAGAGCCATGAGTTAAGAGTAATTTTACCTCGGCTAATGCCGAGTTATTAATACGGCAGTTTTACTGCTGACATTTTTCACTCTTGTCTCTTGTCTCTACTTGAAGACTCACCTTAGTGAGTCGCACAAGTTCACATCTTCGGTGCTATGCTTAGCCCCGTTACATTTTCCGCGCAGGGTCTCTTGACTAGTGAGCTGTTACGCACTCTTTAAATGAATGGCTGCTTCTAAGCCAACATCCTAGTTGTTTAAGAAACCCCACCTCGTTTCCCACTTAGCATAGACTGAGGGACCTTAGATGGTGATCTGGACTGTTTTCCTTTCGAGCGACGAGCTTAGCCCCGCCGTTCTGACTGCTGTAGTTCCGCATGTGGTATTCGTAGTTTGTCAAGGGTGGGTAATCTTGCGACCCCCAGTCCGAAACAGAGCTCTACCCCCACATGTTACCGTACAACGCTAGCCCTAAAGCTATTTCGAGGAGAACCAGCTATCTCCAGGTTCGATTGGCATTTCACCGCTAACCACAGGTCATCCGGGCGTGTTGCAACTCGCTACGGTTCGGTCCTCCACGTCGTTTTACCGACGCTTCAACCTGCCCATGGTTAGGTCACCTGGTTTCGGGTCTATTCAACATGACTATGCGCCCTATTCAGACTCGCTTTCGCTTGGCTTACGTCATATGACTTAAGCTTGCCATGCCAAATAACTCGTTGGATCGTTCTACAAAAAGCACGCCGTCACCCAACACACTGTGTTGGAAAATGACCAAATCCCAAGCACCAAATTACAAACAATAACCAAAATTCAAATGACCAAAATTCTAAACATGACGGTTTGGAATTTGATATTTTGAATTTGGAATTTATTTGTTATTTGGAAGTTGTTATTTGGAATTTCCAGCACAAAGTGCTGGGCTCCGACTCCTTGTACGCACACAATTTCAGGTTCTATTTCACTCCCCTCCCGGGGTTCTTTTAACCTTTCCCTCGCGGTACTTGTTCTCTATCGATCATGCAATATATTTAGCCTTGGAGGGTGGACCCCCCAGATTCAGTCAGGGTTTCACGTGTCCCGACTTACTCGACAACCAGAAATGATAAAGTTCGTAACACTTGGCGTACCGGGCTATCACCGTCTATGGCGCAGCTTTCCAACTGCTTCTGCTCGCATTACGATTTTCTGACTTTATGGAAACTGATGCTAGCGTTTCCATCCTTATGTAGTCAACCGACCAACAAATCAGTCGGTCGTCCTACAAAAGGGTATTTCTGTGTCACAACCCCTTATATACATTCGTCTAGCAACTTATTTACCTAGCAAATTGCCAGGCAAAAGCATAAAAGGTTTGGGCTGTTCCGGATTCGCTCGCCACTACTACCGGAATCGTTGTTTACTTTCTCTTCCTCGCCCTACTAAGATGTTTCAGTTCAGGCGGTTACCTACTCCCTATCCTATATATTCAGATAAGTGTGATTAGACATTACTCTAACCGGGTTACCCCATTCGGACATCTCCGGATCAAAACATATTTGGCTGTTCCCCGGAGCTTTTCGCAGCTCTTCACGTCCTTCTTCGGTATTGCATGTCAAGGCATCCTTTGTGTGCGCTTGAGTAACTTTTTACGAAAATATGAGACTTAAAAAATCTCATACGTTTTGTGCAATTGTCCAGCCGTTCTTTGGTAAGAACCACTGGACGAATCACGAACACTTACTCGTAAAAATAAATGCTCGCGTTGACTAGTTATTGGTATGCTTAAGCAAGATTTAGGAGTTAAGACGTAAGAGTTAAGGAATCTTATCTCTTATCTCATGTCTCTTATCTCTGCTGAAGTTCCAATAGCCGTTTGTCTTTACTTGTATTTGACAATTTGAAAATCAAATACATATTGCTTTTCTCTTCTCTAACATATTCAACTTGTTAAGTTGCTACCCAAGACACTTCATCGCTGCCTATGCTCCTTCGAAAAAGAGAAGACGACGATGCGTTTTTAGCTTGAGTTTAAGCTTAAAGCTTGGCGGTTTATTTCCGTTCCGACCTTGTTACCAAAGCCTCACTGTCTAAACTCAAGCATCCGTACAATTCTACTCCCTTTTACAGAGGCGGTCAAGCCTTCCCTGTAGTCGTTTTTGCAACACCCCCGCCCCTGAAAACACGGATCATATTTGTGATATATATTACAAAATCCGCCCCGAGGCGGATTTGATTCTATTTGGTGGGCGATGAGGGACTCGAACCTCCGACCTCGTCATTAGCTCTTGCCGATAAAATGAGATGAAATTAGCTCTGACTGGTGGGCGATGAGGGACTCGAACCTCCGACCTCGTCATTATCAGTGACGCGCTCTAACCAGCTGAGCTAATCGCCCATCAGTCAGATCTAATTACTTTTTAATTTGCCTCATCCTTCGGCTGGCATTTGCAGTGACGCGCTCTAACCAGCTGAGCTAATCGCCCGGGCTATATGAACGACCCCTCTGTGTACTTTGGGCCGCTCAACTTCGGACGTCGATGGTTTACCATGAGCGAACGAAGTGAGTCGAATGGTGGAGACGCTGTGCTTGAGGCACTGCGCCCCCATGATGGTGGAGTGACGGGGACTCGAACCCCGGACCCCCTGCTTGCAAAGCAGGTGCTCTAGCCAACTGAGCTATCACCCCATGTGTGTGAGTTTGATTGTTAATGACGGGGATCCGCCGGGTCACGTTCCGCGACCCCTCAATTTTCATACTTCAAACAAGTTTGAAATCTGAAAAGTTGCCTTGCGACCCGCCACTGGCGGGTCTCACCCCTGCTTGCTAGTCAGGTGCTCTAGCCAACTGAGCTATCACCCCTCAACCGCAGTATTTTACCGGAAGAACACCCTAAAAACAAGCATACAGCCTGATATACTTACTGGTATGAACATTGGAATTGCGCCGGCCATAGATGAAGACATACCTGACATACAGGCCATACTGTCGCACGGTTTACGGAGCAAAATGTACCGGGGTGACCTCGCCTGGGGCGAGGCCGCAACCGACGAAAGTCAGCTAAAAGCAATCATTGCCGGTGGTAATATGTACGTCGCGCATAACGAAGAAGACATTACAGGAGTTTTCATGCTGTTCTGGGACGATCCAGCACGCTGGGGCCAGCAGCCACCAGTCGCGGGCTATCTGCACCGTTTTGTAGTTGCGCCTGGCCTCCGTGGTCAAAATGTAGGCAGTCAGATAATCGACCTCATCTGTGCCGAAGTGGCCAAACACGGGCGCCAGTATCTCCGCCTTACCTGCCCCAGCGGCAATAAAGATCTGCAAGCCTACCACCTAAAAAACGGCTTCACCCGCGCCGACCACAAAGCTACTCCCATGCACCTAACTGACCCTATGTGTTACTTTGAACGCAACACGAGTTAAGACGACCTCAGTGGCTTATGTTGAGATCATTCTCGCCTGTCGCGTCCCACGAACGTAACCATTCCAAATCCGTTGAGCGCAATATCCAGAAGCGCTTTCTCGTATCGCCGGATGCATGCTTCAACATAACCCTGGGTTCCTTTTGGCGCTGCGTGCCAGTGAATCGGAAATACAGACTTCACAAGACTACTTTCAGGTGGTAACACATCGTCAACGTCAGCTATAGTTCTTCCCAAGCGCATCCTCAACATTGATCCAGGCATTTTTTGTTGATCAATTGAATCCGGGTTACCCATGTTCGGTAAGTTTCTGACTCGACGTATCGACCCATCTGCTCCAAAACCGAGTCTATATACGTTATGTCTCTTCGCAGCGCTTTCATGTTGCTTTTCCTGTTCTGAGGGAATATAAACCATTCTAGGATAATGGTTATAGTAAGCGTCAACTAACGGGAAAAATGGCTTAAACCACGATGGACTTTGTTCGGCTAGTTCATCGAATCTCCCTCCGGACTTTAGCACATCCGCAGCTTCAATAACCATGCTAGTTATTCGCGCGAAACCATCGTCTCGAATAGATTTCTGTCGAGTTTGTATAGTTTGCACTGCCTCGCCTTGAGGTCGCTCAATCCCTTTCGCAGAAGCAAGTATATGCTCATCGTTTACTTCAACTGCTCTTTCTGCTCTTTCTGCTCTTTCTGCCGCAGCAGCCGCGAATCTATCCTTAAAAGTATTCATAATTTTTAATATTATAGCAGTGCATAGAAAAATTTCAAGCAAAGGGGCCCTCTCGCAGTATAGGGCTCCTTTATCCTTACTGTTTGTAGTGCTGTTGGCTGAGTAAAAACTGAGTAGTGCAATCAACGTCAGATCCCAAAGGTTCAGGAACTGAGCCTGCCGGAGGCTTGATTCGTATTAGCCTTCGGCGATGTTGTAGTGGGTGGCGGAGTAGATGTACTGCTCTATGAAAAGCTGTTTAAATGGAACGACCGAATTCTGTTCGTAGAAGATGAGCGTGGCTTCTTTGTAGGCTGTCTCGTCGACTGCACGGTATGATATTGGCGCACAGCCATAGGCTAGCAACACACCGTTGGCCACCATACGCGCGGTCCTCTTGTTTCCATCGGCAAATGGCTGGATATAGCTCAGTCCTACTACCAGCATGAGTGCTTTTTCGTAAACATTCTCGGTAGCGTTCACGTATGTCAGCAGGCTCTCAAGTGCTTCACGGATTTGGTATATGTTCCCAAGCGGTTGATACTCGGTCCCCGTTATACCAACTGAGGTTTGGCGTAAGTTCCGCGCCACACCCAAATCCTCTATGACTAGTTCGTGAACTTTTTCTATCGCCGGAACCGACAAATCTCTCCACAGATCTTCGTGCTCATACACAAAAGTGAAGGCAGCTTTTTGGTTTAGGATCATTTGTGTCTCAAATGGGGTATTTTTCACGGAGGGTATGCCATGCAACAATAGCCGCTCTGTATCGAGCAGCGTGTAGGTATTTCCCTCTATCTGCGCCGACTTCCAGGACATTTCCACGACAAAACGCTCGAGTTCACGCTTTCTTACCGCTTGATTTTCGTGAGCTTTACTCTGAAAAAGCTTTGTCGCGATGTCTGCTTGCGCCCGCTCATCATCCGAAATCACCAGTACGGGCGGGGTGACAAATACTTCGTGATTGAAGTGAATATTCCCTATCCGCTCTTGTTGAGGCTTTGCTAAATACCGATCAATATCGATGGGGCGCAAAAACAAGCCTTTTCGCGTTAGCACATACTGAACTGATCGACCCCTGCCGGATCGCACAAGATAACCCTGCGCTTGCAAGTTAGATAGAGTACGCTTTACGGTGACAAGGGCTAGTTTTTGGTTAAGCCTTTCGTATACAACAGAAGAAGATTGGCTTTCGCCTCGGCGGAAAGTGCCTAAAATAAGAATATTCGTATCATTCATACGCTTTAATCGTATCATAGTGATACGATTGGCGTCAAATAAAAAAGGAGCCCTCTCGCAAGTTATGGGGCTCCTTATACTTGGTGCTTTGAACGTTAAATCGGGAAGAGCAGCCCGAGTGGCGGATTTATTCCGCACCCGGCGCGATGAGAAACCTTTTAGGTGTCTCATTCCCAGTATTGAGTAGTGCAATCAACGTCAGATCCCAAAGGTTCAGAAACTGAATGTGTCGTCCTTCGTAGCTTTACGCGAAGAAGGAAATTGGATTGTCAGTACTGATTTACAATCCATCGACATCGACCTAACTCTGCATTGATTACTCGTTTGCAGGTTAGTTTCTCCCTAGAAAGGAGGTAATCCATCCGCACGTTCCCGTACGGATACCTTGTTACGACTTAACCCCAATCATCCCCCCTACCTTAGGGCTGCGCGAAGGCAACACGTCAGGTATTGGTGACTTTCATGGTTTGACGG
>JBGAVA010000028.1:0-8654 GCA_044228355.1 Saccharimonadales bacterium (SeqCode) | reverse complement strand
GCAGCAGTTCGATGAAGCGATACAAGGTATTACAGGAGTTACCAGAGATTCCCTAAAAAAGAACCTTTCAAAGAAGGTAAATAAACTTGTCTCTGCTGGCCCAAGTGATAGCAAAGCTTTAGGTGGACAACTGAAAAAAGAGATGGATGCAATTCTCAAAGGCCGCCCTGATGTCATAGATGCTAAAGAGCTTAACATTATTCGTCGCCAATTTGATGACCTCGTGAACTACACTGAAAAAGCGGCCAATCCTGCACGTTACAATGTGAACAAACGTATGGCCGATGGAATACGCGAAACACTGCAACAAGCGGATGCAACAGGAAGCTTAAAGACTGTAGGGCGTGAACTCAATAAACTTCGACAACTATCAGAGGTTGCGGCAAAGCAAGGTCAACTTGGAAGGGGTAGCTTGCCTCTAGGCTTGTCTACACTACTTGGCGGAACGGCTGGTGGGGCAGCCTTTGGCCCCGCAGGACTAGGAACTGCCGCAGGCGTGGCTGCAGTTAACAGCCAGACTGGCAGACGAGCTGCAATGCGAGGGGCAGAGGCAATAGGTGGACGCTTAGCCAGTTCAGGGGCAAACGCTGCAGGACAAGGTGTAAAAGGGATTGCAGGCAGGCAAATAGCTCAGAATTTATTAATTCCGAGAGAGCAGCCACAAGGACTTGAGGGTGCTTTATTAGATCAGTCTCTAGAGAATAGCGCGATGAGTCCCAATACGAGTCCGAATAGCAATGCTGCAACAACTTCCATGATGGGTGGACAATACGCTTTAGACGGTGAAATGTCAAGCCCATACTCTCGTGAGAACCTTATCGCAGACGTACAGAGAGACCCACAAAACGCTGAAGATTACTTTAAGCTCTACCAGATGTATCAAGAAGTATTTGCTGCTCCTGATGCGGATCAAAAGGCTCTAACGCAAGGACAACAAGAGCGAGCAGACCTTATTCAAGCACTCGACAACACAGAAGGCTTAATGGAGGGCGGTTCAATAAACTATGGGCCTATTGGTTCTCGGGTTGAGGGCGTTAAGTCAATATTCAATGCCGCAGACCCGGAAACACTAGCGTTTAAGAACACCGTTTCAGGACTACGGGCTGCCATAACAAAAGCACGTGCTGGTGCATCGCTTACCCCGGGTGAGCTTAAAATGCTGGCTCAGTACACACCAAGCGACACAGATTCAGAGCAGGTTGTTCGCTCAAAACTTCAACAGTTACGAGCACTATATGGGTATCAAGCACCGCAAGGAGGCGGCTCTACTTTAGAGGATGCACTCATGCAAATGCAGGGCGCTTACTAATTTACTTGTATCTGTGCCTTAACGGTGTATTTCGTTTGTTTTCAGCCTGTTCTTGTGCATCTGCCCATTTTACATTTCCCGGTTCGTAATTGCCATTTACGTCTATTCTTTCTATGGACATACCATCCGGCCTATCACCCATGTACTCGTAAAACTTTGCAAAATTACTATTCCACTCAGAACATACTTTAATTCCTCTACCACCATAACGATTAAAATTAGGGTTACTCGGATTATTGCATCTATCTTTCATAGCAGACCAAGTTTTGTAGGTAGGCGTGTAAGACATTCCGTGTTTAATGATGCTAGTGCCGCAATTTGCTTTTACCGTAGCGTCACCGTATTTCAGAAATCTGTTGTAGTGCTTTACGCAGTAGTTTCTAGAGTATGGCTTCTTGGAGCATTCCTCTACTTTGCATTCTTCCAATTGTTTATTCCAAGCCTTTTTTATTAAGTCTGGACTACCGTACTTCCAAAGCCTTAAATAGTGTTTATTGCAATATGACTTACAATAGTTGCTCTCTTTACAGTCAGAAATACTGCACTTATCCTTAATATGCTCCATGTGTTATATTACCCCTGCCCCCAGTCCACGTCTTGTGGTTGAACTCTGGGGGTACTTTTAATATAAAAAGAGCACAGTGTTGACAGGATACTCCGAGGAACCGTTTAACGCTTTGCCAGCGACAGGACTGCATAATCCTGATGCTCCTCTAGCTTTCCATGTACTATGCTCATAACCAACGCTATTGAACCTTTACGTTAGGTTGATTACAATTATATAATAGCAAACTATCCAATATTTGTCAAGTCTTTAGTTGAATATTCTCCAATTCCACTTCACGCTCCTCATTACACCGTAATCATACACCAAATTTAGCTAAAGTGTGGTAAAATAAGGGCAACAACGGGCATGGGGTCGGAGTATCCATCTTGGGTAACATCAACTTCACCCCTATTACTGACGGCAGTACTGCTGACGCTGCTGATATAAACACACCTCTTCAAACAATTTATGACGAATTTAACGGCGGAATTGATAACTCTAATATCGACGCTTCTGCCGCTATAGCCACATCCAAACTAGCTGACGATGCAGACATTACTACAGCTAAGATAGCTGATGGTGCTGTAACGCCAGCAAAGTGGACTAATCCTTACTGCTTCAGGGCGTATGCCTCTGGTAGTACAACCCTAACTGACGGAACACATGTCAAAGTCTTATTCGCATCTGAAAATTACGACTATAACAATAACTTCGCAAGCTCTACTTACACGGCTCCTGTCGCTGGTGTCTATAACTTTAGCTCGACAGTTACACAGGCCACAGTCTCGGCTACGCCAGCCATCATTTTTCTTACCTTATACGTTAATGGGTCGGCAGCAGCTAGGGGCGTTGCGTTCACTCCTAGTACGGTGGGGATACCCTGCGTTACCTATGCTGGGGACGTTCTCCTAGCGGCCAACGATACCGTAGAAATATACTGCTATCAGGATTCGGCTGGTAATGAAGCAACAATAACCGGTTCAGAACTAACATTCTTCTCAGGACATCTAGTACACAAGGTGTAGACTATGCCGAACAACGACACTCCTGAAACTATCGCTTACCGACTAACGCAAGTAGAAAATGCTGTTAAAGAACTGACCGCTAAGATTGACGGTGTTATCTCTGGCTTTGCGACTCATAAAGATATTGAAGTGGCTAAAGACCAAGCCAAACTCGAACACGATGCTATATACGAAAAGATTAACGATGTAGAGAAAGATGTATCGGCTATGAAAGCTAGCAACTGGCTATACAACACCATGAGTGCTGTATTTGGCTCTATCCTGACGTTTCTAATCATGTACTTTTTGCAAGACGTAATTAAGTAAGGAGGGTAGATTTATCAGACCACCAACCAACAATCCTGTGACACAAGGAAAGCACGGGCGGTTCAACGCCATTGACTACTCCTACCTGCCAGATAGCTATATCTATGCCCCTGAGTCCGGTCAAATCACGTTCTATGCCAACGCTGGCGACTGTGGCAACAATCTCCAACTGACGGCTGGCAACCGAGTGCATGGCTTTTGCCACCTACAGAATGCTCTGGTTACTGTTGGCCAGAAAGTTACCAAGGGCCAGAAGATTGGCATTATGGGCTACACCGGCTACACCATACCAAAAGGCCCAGCAGGTAGGCATCTGCACTGGATTATTCGTGTCGGTAGCTCGTATATTTACCCACCGTCGCTGGTTACCGAACCATTTGGCGGCAATCAAAGTAAACCAAGCGCACCAGCGCAAGGAGGTAATCAAGTGTTCAATACAGAATCAGAAGTTCAAGAAGCATATCTATTACTAAGAGGCGTTAAAGGTACTAGTGCTGAGGCTAAGTCCTGGATTGGGCTACCTAAGCAGCGATTCTTCGTTGTTGGTAAGCCTGAAGCCGACGCTGGACGTCGTGAGCGTGATGCCTTGAAGCAACAGCTAGCTGACGTTAACAAAGCCCTGGCTAATGAGAAAGCTAAACCACCAAAGGAAGTCATCAAAGAAGTGGTCAAGATTGTGGAAAAGCCCGTCGAAGTACCTACAGGCGGGGTAGATTCTGAAACCAAAGCTGAAATAAGCGCAATCCGAGCAGGGGTCGATTGGATTAAGGCGTTATTAACTAAGGTATTTAAGGGGTAATTATGAACTACATCAAACAGATTCTATCGAACGATTTAGTCGAACGTGCGCTATGGACAGCGGTACAGGCAGGACTGGCTGCTTGGGCGGTAACTGGCTTTCAGTTGAACCAAGTTGCATTAGTGGCTGCTGCTGGTGCGGCACTATCGGCACTCAAGACATTTGTCAAAAACACGCTATAAGGAAAACATCATGACCCATAGAGTCGACCATTACCGAGAAGCATTAGCCGAACATCTAACTGAACGTGAATGGCACCCCAAAGAAGTTGAGTCATTCGTGACAATGATAGGCCGAAGTGCTTTGTCAAGCTATCAATCTGCCCTGAATATCCTAGAGTACCAACAGGCGGTAGACGAGCAGGTACAAGCTGAGAAGCAGCATGACACGGTGTTCATGCCTGAACAACCAACGCTGTTTGATACACCACAGCTAGAGGTCACAGACGCTACCCAAGCACACTTCATGGAAAGATTTAGGGAGGTCAACTAGTCATGGCTGCGCCTCGTTACTTAACACGTGACGGGGCAGAAGTGTCCTGTCGGCAAACTTCGTTGCACCACATCTGGTGGATTGATAAGGATTATCGTCCCGGAGCCGAGCAGCGTTTTAGAAACATGAGTGGCTTTGTACTGCGTTTAACCAACGAGGTACATCAAGACCTACATGCAGAGACGTTTCCACCGCCTAAGCCGTCTAAACAGCTCCGAGAGCAGATACAGGACTATAGCTGTATGTTATACGAATCAAACGTCTACGATGAGTTCTACCGCTTAGCGCAGTTTATTGGGGACGTTGCGAATACCTCCTGGAGTGCCGAACGAGCTGACGAAGCCTTTAGAATCCATGAAAACCTCGTAGAGCAAGCGGCTTACGTGGAGCTTGGAAAGGTTAGCCCAGTCTATGCAGGAGTTTGAACCAACCTTTGAACAAGAGCCGAGCTATCACTTCCCCTGGCGACAAGACGCTGAGGGCTACTACCTGATATTCAAAACCGAGGAGGGTGAGTTTGAAGCACGCAACAGCAACACGATGATGTATCTGTATCCCAACAACCCTGAAGCAAGCCACGTTTGGATACAGCTTGATGATGACTACGGTATGCGACTGTTTCGGGAGCACGTCGATCGGGTCGGCGAGGGAGCCTTTAGCGCTCTATGCGACCAGCTGTTTGATCATGGCTTTGAGTTGTCCGACGAGGAAGAACCCCAGGAGAGCGATATCCAGGCGTTTATAGCGTCTTTTGGCCGAGAACCTATCCAGCGTAACCTTGTAGAGCAGATTGTCAGCCTAGTGCTTAAGAACTTCGACCAGGCATGGGAGTATTACGAGCCAGACTGGAGGGAAGATCTTGATTAGCATATAGCCAGCTCTGCCTTAACGCACCGTCGCACCTTAAATAACTCTTGAATCTTTGACACTCCAAAAACAAACATTTTAAGTCTCTCAAATTAAATACGGATAGCTTAGGGCAGGCCTGCTTGTATGTTTACAAATATCTTGCTATAATACACCTACGAATCGCAATTCATAGCCCCAAACTCGAAAGAGCAAGGGGCGAACCAAATAGACCCCTTGACTCGGCTAAAGCTGGGGAGAGGGGCTTTTTGTTTGCACTTCTTTGCTTGATCGAATGACGAGTCTTCAAAAAACTTGTCAAGTACTTTTTTAAAAATCTTTCGACCTCAAGAACACAAGAGGGTTGTGTTCGAGGCGTACTAAAAAAGGAGGGTCAAAACATGGGGTATGGTAATCTAACAAATAGAGGTTCTATCAATGTCAATGTCAATGAAACTCAATCTATTGAGTTAACAATGACAATGAACAATGACATTGTTAAGGCAAAAAAAGTTGAAGCGATAGCTAGAAGCCTAGTACAGAAGTTCAATTCTGAGGATTCATTTCCATTCTATTGTAAGGTTGCTTATAAGCTACCGGAACATATGATTTGGAATATCTATGAAAAAGCTTTAAAGGGCAAAACTCCAGCTGGTTTATTTAATTGGATCTGTCGAAAAGAAATGGACAAAAGTTAAACAGTAAATACAAATATGTCAATCTTGAGTCACTCCTGTTTCTAGGCTATACATAAGCATAGTAAGCAAAGGGGGTGGCCATGTAAGAAAAACAAAATAGGGTGTTCGAGGGGTATAGTGTGTCAATTTAATAAGGAGACACTATGAAAACGCTTACAGATACAAACTTTACAGGACGAAAGGCCAGAACAGGCAAGATCTGTTTTGACGAAAAGGGAAGACTGCATATCTTCGTAACTTACTGCGGAGAGTGCAACGGCAAGGTAGTCATGACGACTGATGAGGCACGTGCCTTTACTGGTAAGTACGTTCATGAACGGAAAAAGACCATTGACCGACTACTGTTAAACCTAGTCAAAAAACGTAAATTGTAAACAAATAGCGAACACCAATAATCAAAAAAGAATGGCTCTGGTAGTTCCCGTACCTCGGCCATTCATGTATCTATTATAACATGTACACCAAGGGGTTAAAAGCACGAGCAGGATGAATTAGGCAATAAAGCTATTGACATAAGCGCCAGGGAAGGTGTATTATAGAGTCAGTTCATTGAAAATTCAAAACAGTTCAGCGTGTTCCCGGCGCTTTTTATCTAAAGGCCAAACGTCGCACAATGTATATTTACGAAACATAGACGTTTAGCTTAATAACAGAGAATAATCCCGGAGAACACGCAGAAATGCGTGTTTTTTTAATGACTAAAACGGGGCTATGAATTGCGATTCGTAAACCCCGGTGAAACCCAAATAGCCCAAGAGTCTAGGTACTCGCTATAAGGCAAACAGGGAATCACAACAACCTGGAGTGGAGTCCAGGCAGGTGTTTACAGAAAAGTTCTGAACGGAGAACACGGCTCAAAGCGTTAAGCAGGCTCAGTAAGAACTTACACGGTTACCTTAAAAATTCGTGTTCAACAGAATAGCCACACGGCAGCCAGACCAACACTTAGGAGTCGGCTGTGACCAGTGGGCTAATACGTTGTGTGTAGTAGTGCTGGAGCATTACTCGATAGTCCAAACGCCTACGGCAATAGGCAAGCATGGTGGATGTGCCGTCATCCAGTAGTAGTGTCTAGCACCATACACACAACACATATCAAAACTAACCAATAATGTGGGAGAAATAACATGACAAAAAATCAAATGGAGAAGAACCTAGCAGCTAATACACTCATGGACAAAATCATGCAGGGAGCAGCCCTTTTCGGACTACTCGGATTAGCTTACTGGAAAGTTCTGGACTATGTACCAACATCAGGCACGAACATGCGCTATGCGCTTGCAGCATTACCACTCGTGTTTGCTTTGTACCTAATCGTTTCACCAATCTTTAGGAAATCTTAAAGGAGTGTTGATTTGACTAAATACTGCAAGAGATGCGCGACAGAAAAGCTAGTGAGTGAGTTTAATAAAAACTCCAGCAAAAAAGATGGCTTAAACGGCTACTGCAGGGATTGTAGTAGGAAGAATTCCAAGAAGCACTACCTACTAAATAGGCATACGGAAAAGTATAAAGCCATTAGGTTCGTAAACGAGCGTGCTTGGAGAATGCGCCACCCTGAGAAATATTCAGCTCAACGCAAGGCGCGAAGAAGTAAAAAGCAGACGATAAAGGCAGAATGCGAGAATTGCGGGGCAACCGAAAAATTACACAGGCATCACCCAGATTATAGTAGGCCGCTATATGTCATAACACTTTGTTACATTTGCCATAAAGAGGAACACAACAGGCTTCGATTTGAGGCAAAAACGGCAAAACAATGAGCTTACTGCCGTTACGGGTGGGTGGTCGTTTTAGCTTGAGAAACGAGAGCCGCCCCCCTATAGGGGTAGTAAGCCACTAAAGGAGAAATTATGGAAGTAATGGATATGATCGTCGATAACTTTCGAGCAGTTGGATTCTTCCCGCCGAAAGTGACAAAGATTGAAGTGACGTATGAGCCAAGTGAACACAAGGCGCACTACTTCTACGCATCAACTGGAAACGGTGGACAGATTTTAGAATATGGAGCGCAATTCGACCCGTTCGGAGCGCCAGAAAGAGAGGCAGAAGATGGAAGCACTGAGTAACTGCTGTGACGCAGTAATGATAAGCGAACCGTATGACGGCCTCGCTCGGTGTGGATACTGTTTTGAAATGGCAGAGTTCACCTCAATAGAAGAATTAAGTGCTTAAGTCCTGAAAAGACAGGCAGCAGAAAGTTTTATATGAATAACCTACAAAGTATTAAGTTCGGAGATAAAGATTACGCATTAGTGCCAGCTCGATTAAAACGATTCCGAGAGGAAAACCCAAGAGCTTCAGTAGAAACTCAACCGAGCTATAACCCTGATGGTTCAATAACCTTTCAGGCGACTATCGTAAAAGACCAAGCAGACCCGCATTCGGCGAAAGCTACGGGTACAGCAAGGTATACCGAAAACGAACTCAAGAAGCTTAAAGCCTTTGAAAAGCTGGAGACTGTATCAGTCGGACGAGCCTTATCAAATATCGGCTACTTGAACGACGGTCAAATCGCTTCTACCGAAGAAATGGAGGAGTTTGAGAACTACCAGCTAGAGCAAGTAATTGAAGAAATCCATACCGCTAAGACTCGTGAGGAGTTCAAAGCCATTATGGACAAGCTTAAGCC
>JBGAVA010000027.1:0-8971 GCA_044228355.1 Saccharimonadales bacterium (SeqCode) | reverse complement strand
CATGCCTATTCTTCCTTTCGGAAGATAGTGTGCGCCTAGACGGCGCACTAGTTCAAGTTAAATGCGTAATTCCTGATTATTTCCCGAACCGTGCGAAGGCAGGCGACCTCATCGCCGATCAGCTTGAGAAGCCGTATCGCTACGAAGACTGTGCCGTGCTGGCTCTGGGCGACGGTGCGGTTGTGGTTGGCGCCGAGATAGCCAAACGGTTGCACTGCGTGATCAATATGCTGCTTTCTTCAGCCATTCAGCTGCCCAGAGAGCTTGAGGTGCTCGCAAGTATCGATAACTTTGGTGGGGTCACTTTTAACCCAGTATATAGCCCGGGCGAGCTGGAAGAGGTAAAGGCGGAATACTTTAGCTATATTGAGCAGCAGAAGCTACAGAAATTATTTGAGATGAACGAGCTACTTGGGGCGGGCGGTGTTTTGAATCCGGACCAGCTGCGTAACAGGACCGTGATAGTGGTTTCAGACGGTCTGAGTAATGGGTTTTCCATGCGTGCTGCAGCTGATTTCTTGAAACCGATAAAAACGAAACGCCTTGTTATGGTTACGCCCTTTGCCAGTGTCCCGGCGGTTGACCAAATGCACATGCTGGCCGATGAGATTATCTGCCTGAATGTTATTGAAAACATCATTTCAATCGACCACTATTATGACGACAACAGCATGCCGCCGCACGAAGAGATTGTTCGTATACTCGAAGATATTGTTTTGCATTGGAAGTAGTAGCGGGTAGCGCTAAGACTATTCTAGGAAATCTTGTAGCGCTGGTATGTCGCAAAGGGTGATGCGCGACTGCTCACTTGCCAGTATGTGCTTGCGTTCTAGCTCCGAAAGCGTTCGGCTGGTGGTTTCGCGGGTAGCGCTAATGGAACTGGCAATGTCCTGGTGTCTGAGGGGTACATCTATCTTGATACCCTCATCGGTTTTTACTCCAAACCGTTCCGACATGCCTAACAGGAAAGAAGCCAAGCGTTCTCGCACGGTGCGGTACTCAAGTGTCATGATGCGTTCGCCGTGCAGCCGGAACATGTCCGCCAGAATGCTCACCACCTGGACGGCAGCTTTAGGGTTGGTGTGAAGCGTTTCGATAAATTTGTCGCGGGGCAACAACCACAGGGTGGTTTGGGTTAGGGTGGTGTAGATGATTTCCCGCTCGCGTCCGGCGATTGCCCAGGTAAGCCCGAGGAGTTCGCCGTCATGCCGAATAATCAGGAGGTTTTCTTCGCCGTATTTTGTTATATCGTAGGCTTTGACTAAGCCGCTCTCAATATAATAAACGCCAGGTAGTGTCCCGCCTGGTCGTACGATGAATTCTCCCTTTGAGTATTCGTGTTTGGTGCCCGTTTTGAATAACTCTACGAGCGCCGCCAGCTGTGTTTGATCTGCCAGCATGCAGGCATTATCCCATATGGGGCGCACCTCTGTCTATAATGATTCATACTGTTTCGTCGCGCCAGTGTGATAAAAATCGCATGACTATTGTGAGGAACCGTACTGCGGCTTGTTTGTGGGTAGGTCATACTGTCGTGACAGTGAGAATTACCGGTCAGCAGACTGGGACTCTCTCCGGGGGACAACCATGGTGAGTGCAAAAGCTATAACAACTCAATTACGACAGATCGGCTGCGACTATGCGGTATGGGGCCGCAGCGAAATTCGTGAACTCACCAATATCCTCATGGACGAAGAGAAAATATTACAGGCTGTGAATGGTTACTACGACGGTGGGTTTGCCATGCTCTGCGTCACGAATTACCGTGTGCTGATTGTAGACAAGAAACCGCTGGCACTGACCGTGGAAGATCTGCGCTACGACATGATTGCCGAGGTTGACTTTAGCTCGCGGATTATTACCTCGGTACTTCACATATTTACGCCCATGCGGACGCTTATCTTCACGAGTTGGAGTATGAGTAAGCTGAAGGCGAGTATGAATTACATTCAGCAGCGTGTCATGGAGCTTCGCAACAATGACTACCTCATGAATCAGTTCATGCAGCAGGGGCAGCAACAGCCGGCGCAGAAATTTTCTTCGGGTAAGCGGTGGCAAAAGCAGAGCGTGCCGCAGATGGTCCCAACTGCCGCTACTTCTAGCCGTTCTGCCGCAGGTTTTAATGCCTACCGCCCGCCTGTTCGTCCGCTCATCAACCCCTATACAAAAGTGCCATTGCTGGCGAGACGCCGCCGCTACCCAAGCTTTTACTGAACGCAGCTGACCTGAAACTGCTAAGTTTGCTATACTGTCATAAGCAGTATGAGACAAAGATTCGAACCGTTCCTGGCTTTTCTGCGGCATCACGCCGTGCGCCGACCTAAACTCGTGTACGGCGTGGCTGGTTTTTTGCTGGTGGTGGTTGCGGCGCAGTGCCTGTACCCATCTAATCGGACGTTGCCGTTCGTGCGGCTCGACGGCAAACGGGTTGGCTCGCAGTCAGAAAAGCAGATTACTCAGATGCTCATAGATACCTACAGCAATGTACCACTCACGTTGCACATAGACGGGCCGGCGCAGGACTTTTCGCGTAGGACCACGGTGGCGCCAGCCGGCTTGCAGCCAGATGTCGATAGGATACTGCGAGAACTCAAGTCGTATCCGTGGTGGCAGCGGATTGTGCCGTTTAGCGGCCTCGTGAAGGGGCTCACCAAAAACCAACCGATACGCGTGACGTTTGACGAGCAGCACTTTAAAGAATACGCGGTAGCCGAGCAAAAAGCCTGCCGGGTTGAGCCAAAAAACGCCGGTGTTATGGTGCAGGGTGGTGCGGTTGTGCTAGACGCGGCCAAAGACGGTCAGTCATGTGCGATCGAGGTTATGCGCAAGGAGCTAAAACGCCTATCGCTTGAGCCAAAGGGCGTGCATGCGTACATAAAAGCAGACACTGTCAAACCGCTACGATCCGACAAAGACGTCGAGGGCAAACTGAGGGAGGCTCAGGCGCTTACCGAGAGAAAACTTTCGCTCAAACTGGTCGACACAGATTATCCGGTGGCGAAAGCGACCATTGCAGCGTGGCTGGTGATAGCCGAAGATCCGAAAGATAAGAAAAAGCTGACGGTCGATGTCGATACCAAACCGATCCGCGACTACCTTGGCGAGATGCAAAAGAAGATATACATCGCTCCTGGCGTCACCACGGTGCGCACCACGGACGGCGTGGAAACCGACCGCACCGAGGGCGCGACCGGACGAGGTCTGAACTTTACGACTACGGCAGATGCGCTGAAAAAGCGGCTGCTGGACGGCGATGGCACGGTGAACGGAGAAATCATCACATTGCAGCCGCGTGTTACCTACCAGCGGTCATATTCGGCCACACGAGCCGGCCTGCAGGCGCTACTGGGCGATATCGTGAAGGACAAGGGTGATTACGCCATTACGGTGCGTCTCAGCGACGGCACGGCCATCAGTGCCAACGGGACGAAGCGCTACCACCCGGCTAGCACGTACAAAATGTATGTGGCATACAGCTTCCTGAAACGGATAGAAAACGGCAGTATCAAGTGGGATGATCCGGCCACAGCAGGCAAAAATATGAGCCAATGCTTTGATGTTATGATCATCAACTCTGACAATACGTGCGCAGAATGGCTGGGTGACAAAATAGGCTGGTCGAACATCCAAAATGAGGTGCGTGCACTTGGGCTGAGTAACACCAGCACCATACGCGGCGGCATGTATTCGACCACAGAAGACGAAACATTATTTTTGCACAAGCTGCAGTACGGCAACATCCTGGGTACGGCGGAGCGTGACCGGCTGCTCGATGTCATGAAGCGTCAGGTGTACCGTGCTGGGATTCCGGCGGGCGTGCGGGTGACCGTGGCGGATAAGGTTGGGTTCCTGGATGGCAAGCTGCACGATGCGGCGATTGTGTACGGCAGTAAAACGTACACGCTGACAATTATGTCGCAAGGGAGTTCGTGGGCGCAGATCGCCGATGCGGCGCGGCAGATCAATGAGCAGCTGAATAGGATGTAAAGGTTATGAGAGAACCGAGATAGTTTCTCTCATCGCGCGGGGCTGCTTACCAGCAGCTCCGGCTGCTCTTTCCTGTGAAGTTATAAAAATGTTCTCGGAATAAATCCGAAAACATTTTCTTCAAATAATTGATGATGCTGAGAGATACTTTGGAGCGAAGCGACACAGCGCGAAGCGCGTGCTTTAGGGGTACGAGAACTAGTTCGAATGTAGTGAACTAGCGAGGATGGGTTCTGAAAGTTTATCTGCTGACGTTGAATTTGAACTCTACGATGTCGTCTGGCTGCATATGATAGGTTTTGCCTTCGGTGCGGACTTTGCCAGCGCTGCGGGCGGCGGGGAGGGAGCCAGCCGCCACGAGATCTGGGTAGCTGACGATGTCGGCGGCTATGAAGCCGCGTTCAAAATCACCGTGGATGACACCGGCGGCTTGCGGTGCGGTGGCACCGCGAGGGATGGTCCAGGCGCGGACTTCTTTGTCGCCAGCTGTCAGGTAACTTTGCAGTCCCAGTGTTTCGTAGGCGGTGTGGATCAGCTGCACCAGGCCGCTTTCGTGTACGCCGTAACTCTCCAGCAGCTCGGTGCGGTCACCCGCGTCGAGGCCGCGAAGTTCGTCTTCTAGCTTGGCGCAAACGAACAGGGCGGGGGCGGGGGCGACGAGTGATTTCACCTGGGATTGCATGTCTGTATCTGTTAGCTTCACTTCATCTACATTGAACAAGTAAATTATCGGTTTCAAAGTTAGCAGCTGCAGTTCCTGGCGCAGCCAAGTTCTTGACTCTTGACTCATATCTCTTGACTCTGCAAAAAGGGGCGTACCCTCGTCCAGAGTTTGTTTTACCTGCTCAAGGAGGTCGGCGTACGGTTTGAGTTTCGGGTTGGCTTTCGCTTCCTTTTGCACGCGCGGGAGGCGGTTCGTGACTGTCTGCAGGTCTGCCAGGACGAGCTCGGTGTTTATGACGTCTATGTCTTTCTGGGGGTTGTGGCTTTCATCGACATGGGTGACATTGGCGTCTTCGAACGCGCGGACGACCTGGACGATGGCATTGCAGCTGCGAATGTGGCTTAAAAATTGGTTGCCCAGCCCCTCGCCCTTGCTGGCTCCAGCGACTAACCCGGCTATGTCCACGAATGTGACGGTGGCTGGTTTGATGGGGGCGTCGTGGTACAGCTCGCTGAGTGTCAGTAGCCGCTCGTCTGGCACGGGTACGATGCCAGTGTTTGGTTCGATGGTGGCAAACGGATAGTTTGCGGCCAGGATGTTGCTGTCCGTCAGTGCGTTGAACAGGGTGCTCTTGCCGACATTCGGTAGCCCCACGATGGCGATGGAAAGACTCATGCCAGACATTGTAACAGAGGTGGTAGAATAGTGCTATGCGCGACGATGAAATGGTGGCTGTGGTAGATGAACGGGGCGGTGTGCTACGCGAGGTGCGCAAAACAGAGGCGCACCGGTTTGGCTGGCTGCACAAGACGGTCATAGGCTGCTTGCGCTACGGCGATGACTTTGCCCTGGTGCAGCAGGCGGCCGACCGGCAGGATGCCGGGCAGTGGGTTAACCCGGTGGGCGGACATGTCCGAGCTGGGGAAGCGAACGAGGCGGCGCTGCTGCGGGAGTGCGAGGAAGAGATCGGGACGAAAAACGTTACGTTTACGTTTCTTGGCAGTGCGCCCTACCATCGTCAGGTGATAGGACGGGACGAGAACCATTTGTTTTATGTGTACGAGATTCGCACCGACGATGAGATTGTTTTAGGGCCCGAAGCAGTGGCGCTGCAGCGGTTTGCTGCTGAAGAACTTCGCCGCCTCTGCGCCGAAAACTCGCCCATGCTAGGCGATGCCTACTATTTCGTGGCCGAAAAATGGTATCCAGAGCTGCTACCGCCAGGCTATGAGCCCAGGTTTCCGAACAGGTAAAATCGCCCCCTAACTTCTTAAGTATTCCATAAACAATGAAGAAAAACGAAGCTTCCCGAGTGCACGCTGGGGCTATTTTCTTATCCCGCTACTTCGACCTTTCGCTCGCAGTGCCACCCGTATTACCAAAACGCCGGTGACGTTTTGTAGTAGCGTTCAGCCCAACCCCAGCCGAACGGTCGGGGCATGACACGCTGAGCTAACCAACAATCCACGCACCACATCCGATGCGATGAACATCTTTGTTTACTAATTCCCACGATCGTGTAAAAGAGTAAACTCAGGTGTAATAACAGGGGTGGGTAGAGTTTTTGGATGGGTGTAAAAGTTTGTCTTGGCTGGGAATTAACAGTAAAAAAGGAATTGATGAGTACAAATATGCTGGGGGAGTGTAGAGGACTAAGCTCTTACGCGTGTGTGGTGGCTAGAACTTGGTGTGCGGATACTTTATCTGGAAGCGTTTGAGTAACCCGCTGGCATTATCGAGCCAATGAGACTCGAAAAAAGTGACGTATTTATCTATGTGATATTGACTGCAAAGAGCGCTGATTTCTTCGCGGCAGGGAAAGGGCGTAATCCAAGTGCTTCGCTGGAGCTGAAAGCAGCCTATGACACGAAGCTGGCGGGTGAGATTCTGGCGGGCAAAAGCGTGCTTTTCCGGGATATCATATATGACGATACGCCAGGATTTATCCCAGTTATCTTGAGGTTTAATGGTGACATCGCTGAGACGGATACGGTCTAGTCGCCGACGGGCTTTATCGGTTAACTGCAGCCCATGTTCATAGTCGCCGGCGAGATAGCCGCGGCTTTTCATGTAGTAGACAGCACGGCGGATTTCTCGGGCACGTTCGCGTTCATCCATTTTTGCAAATAGCTTATGAAGCGGTTTGTCCAGGGCCTGGACAAGGTTGGGTAAGAGCAGGCCAGCTGAGACGAATACACCAAACGAACCAAATCTGATTATTTCGTCTACGATTTTTGTTGTTACATCATGCCTACGGACATCTTCTATGGTTTTCATAGTTTACTATTTTACACGATCGTGAGAATTAGTAAACTGAGGTAAAGTGAGTGTGACGAAGTGAAACAGGGATAGATAGAGCGGTACGGCTGCGGTAGCGATGAGGCGGTATGCACGGTAGCCGTTAACGTTTATTGCTTCTACGACAGAAGCGGGAGCTGGTAATGTGAGATTTGCGATATAATGATACCAAACCATAGCAGGGAGGGATTGATGGCAAGCGATAATAGCAAATCAACAAGCGGGATTGTCACCAGTGATAGCGTACTGGCTGCCGCGTCGCGTAACTCTAAAATGCCGAGCCGAAAAGTACTCGTAGCCGCTCTGATTGTTACGCTTGCATGTCTGCTGGGATTTGGTGTCTATACTTACAACACATCCTACAAACGGACAACTGCTAAGGGCGCACAGCAGGTTATTAGTAAGCTCAAAAGTACGCTGCCTGAAGGCAAGACTAAGCAAGGGGTTGGGGCTGTGCTATCCGCGCATAAACCGCAAGGTTTCACCTTCTCGGTTAAGCCTGCCGCCGCGCGCGTTGTTGAATATACGGTTGTTCCAAATGAATTAGAAAAAACGTACAATCAAATCCATCACGTTCTCAGTTATCAGGGATTGTCTAAAAAAAATATCAGCAACAGCAAAACCACATTCATAACAGACGCATACTACGATAATGCTTATGTGCACTGTCGGGTTAGCGTAGCGCGGCCTACTAGCAATTTTGCGCTACAGGTTGCTTGTGCTGACGTCGGTGCGTATACAAGTTCGGCGAAACAGATGCAAAAGTTTCATGAATTGTACGCCAAGAATAACCCACATAAAGCAGCCGCCTCGAGTATTGAGAGTATAGACATCAAGGATAGTGTAAGCATGGGCTATAAGATAGCGGAGCTAACCATCATACGGGATAATACCCCCGAAGGTGCCGTAAATGCGCTTTACTACCAGACGCCCGATGGCACCTGGAACTACTTTAAGGCAACCCTGCTGGAAATATACTGCGAAGAATATAACACTCCCGACCTCAAGAAAGCGTTCATAGGGAAAAAATGCTTCACTACCTCGGGCAGCATTTCGAGCGTTCGCCCTTAGGGCAGCTGTATTCCTGACGACTAAAGAGCCTGACCCAGGGGCATTATTTATCACGTTGTCATTCCTACCTCATTCGGCATTGCTCGAGGGGGTCAGAACGGTCTGCGGTGTTAGTTTACTAATTATCACGATCGTGATAATTAGTAAACTAATGTTTTTTGGGAGTGGGTGGAGGGTGGGATTGAGGGGTGGAGGGGGAGTGCGAACAGAGGTGGAGAGAAAAGAAAAGCATTGACAATAGAAACAGTTTGGGTTAAAATAGGCTTGTTCAGTGTGCCTATATGGGTGGTTTCCGCCGTTGCAGGCGTTATTTTAACGACTCCGGTGTTGAGACGCTACGGACGCTTGTACATTAACAAATCGGACTGCACCATACACCTGCACCAGTTGGCCTGCTTGACGGCAGAGCCGCCAACCCTGCCAACTTTTTCGGCTCATGCACATTTTTCGGTTCCGCGACCCTCTTAGCCGTATTTAGATACGGCTCGGTCCGTTGCTCTCCGAGAAAATGCACATGTGCTCGAAATGCACGCGTATGGAAAACTAGATATAGGTTTTATGAAAATAAAGATTTTTCAAAAACCTAGTGTCACGATGTGCGTGCGTGAGGCTCATGCCCGCACATCGTGATACTAGGATGCACACCCCCGAAAGGGAATAGGCAATAAGGAACTGGAAACTCCTTAGCAAACTGGTACTCGACCTCTGACCCATCCGGGAAAGAGGAGCCTAGCAGAAAGGACCACGTCATGTGGTTCCAGCAGAACGATGGCCCCGAATCCGCCACCTCGCGGAAGCGCAACCGCGTTTCCGGCGGCATCGCCGTCCTCGGCGTCGCCGCGGTCGCCGCAGGCCTCCTCGGCGTCCCCGCCGCCTCGGCGACCACGACGCCGCCGCCGACCTCGCCGACCGTCGTTGCCAGCTGCGTCGGACCCTACGGGCCCGACCCGA
>JBGAVA010000026.1:0-9172 GCA_044228355.1 Saccharimonadales bacterium (SeqCode) | reverse complement strand
TCGTTTCTACAACCGACGCGAGAACTCGTCAGGATTCACTTGCCACTGGCAACTGATTCCTTCCTCAAACAACTCGCGCCGCCTGTCGGAAGTTGTAGAAACCGACAACATTCTGGCCAGGAGTTTCCACATGGCCACTACTAGCTATATCCACCTTCGCCAAGGCTTCGGTGGATGGTTTCTAGCGGCCTTCGGCCGCCCTCTTGACTCTTGACTCATGACTCATGACTCATGTCTCATGACTCTTATCTCTTACAACTAGTTTATAGCCGCTTGGCCGAGAGTGATGATGTGCTTCTTGCGGTAGGTGTCGAAAGCTTCTTTGTCGTTGCCGTGCTGGCGTATGAATGCGCTCATTTTCTCGCTGCCTATGAAGTGGGGCAGCATAATGTATGAGGCGCCCAGCTCGTACAGCTCGGCGGCATTGTCGTAGCTGGTGGCATGGCATATGAAAATGCCTTTTTCGTTCTGGCTGAGGTAATATTTGAGCAGTTCGCGGTTGGTGGTCTGGCCTGGTAGTATGCTCACGACCATTTCAGCTTTGCCGAGGCCGAGTTCTTCCAGCAGCTCATAGTCCGTGGCATCGCCGTAGGCGTGGTGGATATGCTGGCGCTCGAGTGTTTCTATGACGTCGGGGTTGTAGTCCACCACGATGTATTTTTTCTTCATGTCGCGGAATGTGTTTACAAACTCGTGGCCGCCCTTGCGGTAGCCGAAGAGAAACAGTTTATAGTCGGGCGCTTTACCGTGGTCGGCATAGGCGTTCTGCCGCTCGAACGGCGTCAGCCATTTGGCAAATACGCGGTAGAGACTCTCGTTGTACTTCATGAGGTAGCTCGACACCGCGATGGTGATGAGCGCCGTGAGCGTCAGGGCGTTTAGCATACGTTCGCTCGCCATGCCCTCTGCGACGGCAAGGGCGATGACGATGATGGAAAACTCACTAACCTGCGAAAGATGCGCTGCCGTTTTGAACCCAGTCTGCTTAGTGAAGCCGAGCAGCCCCATGCCGGTCGATACGCTAAATGGTTTTACGAACAGTGCGACCGCCGAAAGCAACAGCGCCGGGAGTATCGCGTCCGATATACCACCAGGTGTGATGGTCGAACCGAGGCTGACGAAGAATAGCACCAAGAAAAAATCACGTAGCGGTTTCAGGCGCGTGCTGATCTCTTGTGCGTACGGCAGCGATGCAAGCGACACGCCAGCAAACAGTGCGCCAACCTCTAGCGAAAAGCCGCTCACATCAAACACGGCGGCCACGCTAAATGCCCAAGCGAGCGCAAAGGTGAACAGGAACTCCTGGTTGGCGGCAAAGAATTTGGCCAGTTTGTCCATAGCGAACCAGCCTATGAAGGTCAGGGCGCCGCCGAGCAGCAAGCCCTTTCCGATCAGCCCGTACAACTGGTCGCTGCCGCCGCCCTCCTTGGCTGTCGCCAGAAACACTAGCGCAATCGTGGCGGCGATGTCCTCTACGAGCAGGACACCAATGGCGATCTGTCCGTACAAACGGTGCTGCTCGCGCCGGTCAACCAGGTTTTTTACCACAACGATGGTGCTACTAAACAGCATTGCCACGGCCAGCACCACAGATTCGGTTCGCGGCAGGTCGAGCAGGGTACCTAGGCCGTAGGTGACGCCGCCGACCAGCAGCGTGTTCAGGAGGAATATGAGAAATACGGGTTTCCCAGTATTTTTTATGACGCCCACGTTCAGTCCGAGGCCGACTATAAACAGCAGCAGGGCTATGCCTATCTGGCTAAACGAGGCAAACGCTTCGTGGTTATGTATGAGGTCGAGGAGGGCCGGCCCACAGATGATGCCGGAGAGGATGTAGCCGATGATGAGCGGCTGGCGCAGCAAACGCATGACGGTCGAAACACCGGCGGCCACGGCGAGCACGGCAGCGAGTTGCAGGAAGATGGTTGATTCCATTGTATGTATTGTGACATGTTGCTCATGGTTCACGCAACCAATGGGGGAGTGAATTGTGATTAGGGAATTGAGAATTGGGAAGTATACTATCACTCATGCGGTACCAGCGAACGTTTATCCGAAATACTTCGGGGCGAGATTTGCTCGACCTCTTCATCGTCTCTGCTGCTAGCAGTATCTTGCTGCTGCGGTTTTATCTGCATGTTATGGGCTATCCGGAGGTTGGCGGCGGCAAGTACCACATTGCTCATGTGCTTTTGGGCGGTTTCTTCATGCTGGCAGCATTTGTTTGCAATTTTGCATTCCTCGGCAGCCGCATGCAGAAGCTGGTGGCGCTGCTGGGCGGGGTTGGGTTTGGCATATTCATAGACGAAATCGGCAAATACATCACGAAGGACAATGACTACTTTTTCCGCCCGGCTGTCGGCATCATATATGCGATTTTTGTGGTTCTGTACCTCACGGTTTCGTACCTGACGCGTGATCAAAAACTCAGTAGCTCCGAATACCAGCTGAATGCCCTGCGAGGACTTGAGGAGGCAGTCCACCAGGACATGGACATCCACGAGCGAGCCGCAGCTAGGCAATTGCTCGCTCGTGCCGACCCGCGCGATGCCATGACTACGCGCCTCCATGACCTGCTGTATGAAGTGCCCGTTGTCACTCCCGCTCCGCCGGGACCGGTGCGGCGGTTCCGTCGGTTTGTTGCGCGCACCTACGACAGGTTGTGGCACATGCGCGGTTCTTCGGCTGCTGTCCGGTGGTTTTTTGTGGCAGAAACGGTGTTTTTCCTCGGTGCTGTTGCGCTCGCGGTGTATAACGACTTCGATAGTGTGCGGGACTTTTTCACTGGACGGTCAGATTACGGACACAGTCTAGTGGCTGGCCAGCTCATGTCTACCGTCCTGGCCGGTTTGTGTGTCATGGCGGGTCTGGCCAAACTTGCCCAGTCGCGGCTACGTGCCTTCGAATGGTTCCGCCGCGCCACACTCATCAACCTGCTGCTTACCCAGTTCTTTGAATTTAGCCGCGTCGAATTTGCCGCCCTGCCAGGCTTCGTCTTCAGCCTAGTGCTACTGACTGTCATAAATATGGCCATTGCCCAGGAAATCCGCCACCGCGACTCAGCCGTGAAATGAACTTGTCATACCATCATGCACACGATATAGTATTCAAATTAACTATAGCCTGAGATACGTCGCAGTATCCCAGGTGAAAACCCAAGGAGTTATCATGCCATCCCAGGTGGAAATTATCCCCAATGTTGGATCATTACTTGCGCGCCGGTCTGGGCACCAGGTTCACTTTAATGACGTGTTTAGTGAAGCGACCAGCCAGGATAATCCTACTTGGTGGCAGAATACCGATTTTGATGCCGCCCTAACAGTACTATTTAAAAGTACGGCACCGGTTAGCTATCAACCGATTCCGATTGGTATCAGGCCATGGTTTGTCAGCTATGGGCTTGTATTACTGGACGATCTGGTTGGGAGTAACTCTGATCACAGTGATAAATTAAGCCAGGCTCCCAGATTACACGCTGATGAGCGTGCCGAACTAGAGTTGTCAAGGCTGGCTACTGTTGCAGTCGCAAATTTTGCGCCGAGAGACGATGCGCATACCAGGGATAATCAAAATGGTGAGGATTTTTTCCTTGCAGTTACAACGTCTGGACTTGAAATTTATGTAACACCACTGAGCTTCCTGAGTGGTTTGGCAAAGAGAAACCGTATTCGCGCGCTGTATCGCATACCAACTGCCAATCATCCCGAATTCAACGGAGATGATGAGCAATTCCGGTCCGCGGTTATTGCTCGCTCTAGGAGGCACCCAGATCATTTAGTTCCAGTTTATCAATACTCCGACACGCCGGCATTGTCCGTCGCGAAGCTAACCGGTACTCACGAAGAAATAATCCCTACAGATATAAGATCTGGACACATCGCATTTGTAGACAAATTCGGTAACGTGAAGCTAGAGGAGCCAAAAATTAGTCGGCTTGGCAACATGGCCGTTGGTAGAGAAGTTGGACTACAAATTATCCAAGATGGAAAGAGGTATGAATTACCAGTATATGTGGCAAAAAACTTACACTCAGCTCCATCAGAGACTCTAGTTATTTACCAAAACTGTTCTGATCGTACTGCCAACGGCGAAGACGTAGGTTTCGTTGAGCTGATGACTAGGGTTAACGACGAAAATCCAAGCACTACCAGAAAGACAACTATGTTCAAGTTGCTAGAACTAATCCCTGACTTAGATATTTCTAGGGCAGATGTTAAGATCATCATCTAGCGAAACGGTAAGTAGCTGACAAGGACTGTCCTTGTCAGGGCGTGGCTAAGTTTCGAGGATCTTGGCGAGGAGTTTGCCGTAGCGGGTGGTGAGGTCGTGGGTGTTCAGGAAGGGGTGGAGGCGGACGTTTTGGTTCCGGGCCAGTAGCTCTACGTTGCTGCTTACGACCACTTGGTCGAGGCTGCCGTAGCAGACATCCACGGTCAGGTCGAGCGTTTTTACATCGGACAGGATGGTTTGTTTTTCTATGCACTCCTTGAGTGTGCGCATAAACGGAACCCAGATTTCTGGCTGCTTTGTCACTCCCTTTGGTAGAGGGACGATAAAGCCGAGACGCCGGTATGTTTCGGGCGTCATTTTCTCATCGCGCAGGAATTTGTACATGGTCAGGAGTAGGCCAGTCAAGCGCCGGGCGGTAGGGCTTTTGATACTGCCGAGCGGCGGGTACACTGGCGGGCTAAGCAGGAAAAGCCGGCTGAGATTTGGCTGGTGCTCGCTGGCGTACCGTGCGGCCAGCAGCGAACCAAGTGAATGCCCAATCAGTATAAACTGCCTTCCCAGGTGAAGTTTGTGCATGGTGTGGTCTAGCGAATGCAAGTGATCTTCCAGTTTGTAACTGAGCCACTGCGGCTTGGGTGACTGGCCAAAACCCAGCAGATCTATGGTGATGCAGTGAAAATCCGGCTCTAAGTACGGCAGTACCTTGCGCCAATCATCACCACTGGCAGCGATACCGTGCAGCAAGACAACGGCAGGCTTCGATCTATCGCCGCTATGCTCGACATGCAGCCGGTAAGGCCGACCCAAGATGCCATGCCAAAGATAATCAAACATGCCCCAAGCATACCGCGGAACGGGAGTGATGTAAAATTTGCGTTTCGCCTGTTTCAGTAACTTTCGTCACATACTTCTGCGTTTCGTTTGGGTATAGTTATGCGTGGAAATTGATTTTCCGCGAAAAAGGCCGAAAGTACCGGCCTTTTTAAGTTATTTTTTAAGCTATAATATACATTGTATAATTGCCTGTTATGAAACGCATAAAACTCTGTTTTCCTGAGCCCACCGATGCCGAGGCGGTCTGGAGCTTTCGGCGCGCCTGCCAGAAGCAAGATGGTGAGCACATCCCAGGCAGCAGCGGGCTGAGTGTGGCTGCATCATATGCCGATTGGCTAGAATATGTTCGTGAGCGTCGCACGGCAAATGGCGCAGATATGGTTCCCTCAACTGTTTTTCTAGCTCGGCGCATGGCCGACGGTTTGCTAGTCGGAATCGTCGACATCAGGCATGGGCTGAATGACGAGCTTCGCCTAAGCGGTGGCAATATAGGCTACACCGTTCTCCCGGCGTGCCGACGCCAAGGATATGGCAAAGAAATCCTGAGCGAAGCTCTCCAGGTGTGTAAAGCCCTTGGTCTGGAACGCGTTTTGGTCACCTGTGATAAGTCAAACGTCGGTTCGGCTGGTGTCATCCGGGCTAACGGTGGCATACTCGAAAACGAAATCTACCATAACGGCGTACTCAAGCAACGCTACTGGATAGAGCTATAATTCTTTATATGAAGTACGATTTTTTTATTGCGGGGCGCTGGCGAAATCATGCTGCCATACAAGAAGTGCTCGAGGCAGTCCGTGCGGCTGGCAAAACGGCGTATTGTTTCATCGAAAACAGCTATGAAGGCGAGAAGATTGAGCTTCATCCAGATGCTAGTATTGAAGCGAGTATGCGGGCAGCCGAAGCGTTGCCAGTGGACGACCCATTAATTCGCGAGATTTTTGAAAAAGATATGACTGCCCAAAAACAATCAGCAGCATTTTTACTTGTTTTCCCGGCTGGACTAGCCGCCCATATGGAGGCAGGCGTTTCTTATGGCCTTGGTCGGAAATGCTACGCGGTCGGAACACCAGAGAAAACAGAGACACTATACGGGATATTCGACCAGATATTTCCCGACATTGAAGCACTCAAGACCTGGCTAGCCCAACGCTAGCGGGGTTGCAGCACTCCGGGCTGGCATACATGATTGTGTCGGCAGCTACGCCTACAATCCGGAAGCAACCACATCAGCACTTGCGAAACCGTATAAGAAGTCACATTCGGGGTGAGGCTTTACGGTTTGGGTCTGGTGCTAATTTGGTGGTATACTTTCACAATGACGATTAAGTACAAGGTGTTCTGGAGCTGTTTTACCGCCGGGACTATTCTGGGTTTTGGTGGTTACGCAACCTCGCTACCCGCAGGTATATATGTGATGCTGCTAGGTATCGTTCTGTTTGTGTTTAGCCTGTCAGTACTCTTCTTTGCGGATAGGAAATCCAAGACGGCAAAAGAGGTCGTGCTCGATGGGCTTTTCTGGATGTTTATTTCCTGAGGTGGCTTAAGCAGATACATTCATGCGGCAGGTTTCGCAGGTGCCGGTGAGTTCTATTTGGTGGGAGGTGAGGCTGAAGCTGCGCCTAGCTGCGAGGTCGCGGAGGCGTTTTTCTAGGGCTGGGTCTTCCGGCAGGGCTATCGAGGCGCCGCAGTTGGCACAAGTGGCATGGTGGTGGTGCTCGTGAAAGGCTTCGCCCAGCTCTAGCCGGTACTTCCAGCCGGTCGGTATGCGTACCACGATGCCGAGCTTTTCAAACAATTCGCTGGTGCGGTACACGCTGGAGCGGTCGATACCCGGGCAGCTCGCCGCCAGCTCGGCCATGGTGAGGCTGGTGTGGTGCTGCAGTGCGTCAAATACCGCCTGGCGGGGCAGGGTGAGGCTGCAGCGGTGTTCTTTGAGTGTTTTTTCAAACACTTCCTGTGATGACATGCTGCAATTTTACCAGAAATTGCGACACTTTTGCAAAAATACAGGCAGGCACGTACCATAGAACCATGGTTATTTTACTCGGTATCTGTGCTTTTCTAGCTTCGCTAACCGGAGGCTTGATAGCGCTCAAAAACAAGGACAAGCTGCAGCGCCTCCTCGGCCTGACGGCCGGCATCGTCATGGGAGTTGTGGTGTTTGGCCTTTTGCCAGAGATCATGGAACTTTCCAACAGCACATCGTTTGATATCACAACTGCCATGGTCGCGCTGATGGCTGGTTTTCTCATATTTCACATCGTCGAAAAGAGCATACTTATTAGCCACGGCGATGAAACGCAGTACGGCGAGCACCATCATCCCTACGTTGGGCGGGCGGGAGCCTTGGCGCTGGCTGGACACAGCCTGCTGGACGGCTTTGGTATAGGTCTAGCGTTTCAGACCAATGCAGCCGTGGGTGTGGCGGTGGCGATCGCCGTTGTGGCTCACAGTTTTTCAGATGGCCTCAATACCGTAAACCTCATGCTGGCGCACAAAAACTCTCAGTCGAAAGCCCGGCTCATGCTCATCATAGATGCGCTGGCACCGCTGGTTGGGGTGCTGCTGAGCCTGGTTATCACGCTCGGCGATGGGTTTGTGCTGTTTTATCTTTCGTTTTTTGCTGGTTTTTTGCTGTACATTGCCGCGGCAGAGATTTTGCCCGAAGCGCACAGCAAACGTTCATCTTATAGCACCATTGTGCTGACGGTATTCGGCGCAGCACTCATGTACTTCGTAACCCGCCTGGCCTAGACGAGATGTGCGAGGTCCGACGTGATAGGTCGGACCTCGCACACTCGGAGCCGCAGGATCTCTCGCACATTTTCGTTCCGTGCGGTACACTGGAAACATGCAAACGGTGGTTATTGTCCTTAGTCTTCTCGTGGCAGCGCTCGCTGGGTTGCTTTTGTATTTCGTGACGCGCAAACCCAGTCAGGAAAGCGCGCTGCTACTCAAAGAGGACCTGCGTAATCTGAGTGAAGATATCACGAGGCTCAAGGAAGGTGTGCAAACACAGATAAGCGACCGGCTCGATAAATCGCAGACAGCCATGTTTGGTGCCCTCCAAAAACAGTCGAGCGAGAGCAACAAAATCATCACCGAAATCACCCGTAACCTCACCGAACTCAAGGAATCCAACAAGCGAGTTGTAGATGTCGCCGACGAGCTGAGGACACTGCAAAATGTGCTGCAAAACCCCAAGCAGCGCGGCGGACTGGGCGAATATTACCTGGACACGGTGCTCGGTAATGTCTTGCCGCCGCACGTCTACGAGATGCAGTACCCCTTCAAAGACGGGCAGATCGTCGATGCGGTGATCAAGCTCGATAAAGGTCGGCTGCTGCCGATAGATAGCAAATTTAGCCTGGAAAACTACAACCGGCTCATCGAGGAGAAGGACAAAACGCAGCGTGAGGCTATCGTCAAAACCTTCAAAGCCGATCTGAAACTGCGCATAGACGAGACGAGCAAATACATCCGCCCGGCCGAAAACACGCTAGATTACGCTTTTATGTTCATCCCGAGCGAGGCCATCTACTACGACTTGCTTATCAATAATGTCGGTGCGACTGGTACGAATTCGCGCGACCTTATAGAGTATGCGTTCATCGACAAAAAGGTCATCATCGTCAGCCCGACGACGCTGCTCGCGTATCTCCAAACAGTCATGCAGGGGCTGAAATCGCTGCAAATAGAGGAGCAGGCCAAGGACATTCAGAAGCGGGTTGGTGAACTTGGCAAGCACATCGCCGCTCACGATACATTCATGCAGAAGCTCGGCAACTCACTCAGTACTACAGTGAATCACTTTAACGGTGCTCATAAATCGTTGCAGCGTATGGATAAAGACGTGGTGAAGATTGCCGATGCAACCCCCAGTGTCGAGCCGCTCCTACTCGACAAGCCCCAAACCGACGAATGATGAATTATGCGCGGCTTCGCCCCACGGGCGACCAGCGAATGCCGGGTCTCGCCCCGCAGGGCGACCAGGACCTTTTGCTGCCAAAAGGTCCTGGACTTGAGAACCAGGCCAGAAGCTCCGTCTCTCGGTCGAATGTTGTCCAGTTTTACAACCGACACAAGAACTCACTCCAGGTTAGATTGC
>JBGAVA010000025.1:0-10351 GCA_044228355.1 Saccharimonadales bacterium (SeqCode) | reverse complement strand
CTGTCATCTTCCTATATCTCACTTTCACTCCTTTCTATGTTAGTGAAAGTGTGCAGGATGTATGGGAGGTTAATAAACGTAAAGCAGAAGCGTATTGACAAAACGGGCGCGATGTAGTAGTATTGAAAGTGGCTCAGCCAAAACAAAAACAACAAATTAACGCTCAAGTTGCCTTACCGGCAGCAAGAGCGGTCAGTCAAGTCGAAGGCGATAAGCGCTATACATTTAATTATATCGAGCGGATTTATCGCCTTTCGACACTATGAATAATCAATACGCCCATAGGCTTTTAGGCCCCGGGCGTGTTTTAATGATAGTAGGTTGCACAGCAAAATTGGGCTACGAGCGAAGCCCAAAGCAGTACAAATTGATCCCAGGAGTACCGTATATGCAAAAGCGTCGACTAACTCACACTCTCCTTATATGGTGCGTATTAGTTGTGTTTTTATTACTCACAAAGCCGCAGAACCTTCCTGTTGTCGTGCTTATGGTTCCTTTTATCCTTCTTGGACTGGCATTGTATATGACTTGGCTGCTGGTGGTCAGTCTATTTCTACCTCTTAAAGAGCGCCAATCAGCCAGAAGTATACTCGGTGGCATGGTTGCCAGTACTTTCGTGATATGTTTAGGGCTGCAATCTATAGGTGAGCTGACGGCACGAGACGTCGTGCCTGTCGCGCTCTTTGTCGCGCTCGTCTACTTCTATATCGTCCGTAGCACCAAGACTACCTGAAAATATAGCGACACAGCGGCCGGAAAGACTATACGGATGACCCCTGAGAGTATATACTATGTAGCATGACTGATTTACCCATTCCTGTTACGCCTATTGCCTCAGACCAAACTCAAGCGCCTGGCAACGTAACGGCGGCATCATCTATCTCTATGGCCCAGACTACGACGTCAAGCGACCCGAAACTGCTGCAAGAGCAGGCGATTGAACACATTGAGGCTGCAATCTTGCAAACAGCTACCAATCCTGGGGAAAGAGCAAAACAAATTCAAGCCATCAAGTCAGCATACATTAAGGCCCGATTCGGTGTGTCTATAGACGGGTCGTCATAAAATAGTTATGAAATACCTTGTGTCGGGAATGAGTGGGGAATAATAAAACGATGTTATTAAGTCTACAGAAAATTAACCAAAAGAAGCTAAAATACGAGCGCGGACTCAGCATGGTTCCGCTGCTCATTCACCTCCCTCCCGCAAGCGAAGATACGGAGTTAAATGGTCGCGATGTTCGAGATATTGTCGACGAGAATATTTCAAAAGCACAGATAATTTACAACATTATTGCAAGCACAATTGAGCAGAGTTTTAAAAATAGATTCCATGGACAACGCCATTTTGCGTTTGAAATTATCGGCCTAAAGGGCTTTGTTCATTTGTGTGCGGCAGTCCCGGCAGATTACATAAATGTCACGCAGCAGGCTATAGTAAGCGCCTATCCAACAGCGCGCTTAGAGATCGTCCCAGAGTACAACATTTTTAGTCAAGTGGGCGGCATGAATGCGGTCATAGGCGGACAGTTTAATCTGAAGGAAAAATTTGCCTACCCGATTGCTACCTACCAAGATTTAAAGCGTGATGCCCTGCAGTCGATATTGAACGCGCTGTCGACCATGGAGAATGAGGATGGTGCGGCTATCCAGATTCTCTTCCGGCCGGCTGATCAATCATGGCGGAAACAAGCGACAGATATTGCAAGCGCCAAACGCAAGGGAACCGATAAGGGTTCGGCCGCGGGAGCGTTCGCGAAGGATCTGGTAACTGCCTTTGTAAAACCACCGGAGTCCAAGGATCAGCCTGAAAAACCCAAGGAAATATCCTCCCTCGAGCAATCCGTCGCAGATGCCATAGATGACAAGACTCGGCATGCTGGCTTTGAGGTGGCCATCCGAGTCATAGCGTCTTCAAATGTATCCCAGCGTTCCCAGACCATGGTAAACAACATCATAGCCAGCTTCTCACTCTTTGATGCTCCTGGTAAAAACGGGTTCGAGTACCATTCTGCTCACGATCCGTCTGAGTTAGTGACCAACTTCTTACTGAGGGCCTTCCCAGTTCATAAAAAGAAAAATATCCTTAACTCAGTAGAGCTAGCGACGCTATTTCACTTCCCAGACCAGCGGGCGATACCGACATCACAGTTAGAGCGACAGGAGTCAAAACAGGTTGATGCACCTCGGAATATGCCCGACAGCGGCTTGCTGCTTGGTTTCAATGTCTTTCGCGGTGTGAAAAAACCAGTTCGAATAGGTTTGGGCGACCGTCAGCGCCACATGTACGTTGTGGGGCAGACAGGTACCGGTAAATCAACTTTTCTGGAGAACCTGGCGCTCCAAGATATGCTGCGTGGTGATGGCTTTGCGTTTGTTGATCCGCATGGTGACACCGCCGAAAAACTACTTTCCATGGTGCCAAAAGAACGAACTGAAGACGTCATCTACTTCTGTCCGTCCGATATGGCGTATCCAATGGGCCTGAACCTATTCGAGTTTCATACCTCCGACCAAAAAGACTTCATCATCCAGGAAGTACTGAGTATGCTGTACAAGCTCTATGACCCGCAGCACCAGGGCATTATGGGTCCCCGATACGAAAGTATATTTCGAAACTGTGCTCTTGCGGTCATGGCCGATCCGGCGGGCAGCACCTTCGTAGATATACCAAAACTATTCCGCGACCCAGAGTTCCTTAAGCAAAAGCTAACGCACGTTAAAGACCCACATGTCCTGGACTACTGGCAGAAAGAATACCCGGCTAGCCTGCGGTCGAATGATGCCGGCGAGGTTGTAAGCTGGTTTGTCAGCAAGTTTGGCGCGTTCCTGAGCAATGAAATGATGCGAAATATCATAGGTCAGACAAAAAGTGCATTTGACCTGAGAGATATCATGGATAACAAAAAGATACTGCTGGTGAACCTCAGCAAAGGCCGTACAGGTGAGTTGAACAGTAAGCTGCTCGGTATGGTGTTTGTCATGAAGTTCCAGGCGGCGGCTATGAGCCGTTCTGATGTGCCGGAAGATCAGCGAAAAGATTTTGCACTCTATGTTGATGAGTTCCAAAACTTCTCAACTGACAGTTTTGCAACCATCATGTCCGAGGCCAGGAAGTACCATCTGAATCTCATTGTCGCAAACCAGTTTACGACCCAGCTGACCGAAGAAATTCGGGATGCGGTGTTTGGTAACATCGGTACCATCGTGTCATTCCGTATCGGTCAGAACGACGTCGAAAGTCTCAGTCGCTATTTCCAGCCACAGTTTGACGGTGATGACATACTACGTATCCCAAATGCGAATACCATAGTTCGTACGCTTATTAATGGCGTGCCAACCCAGCCTTTCAGTATGGCAACTTTGCCGCCGCTGGGTAATCCAAATCCGGGATTGGCTAATGCCCTCAAGCAGCTTTCTGCTGCCAAGTACGGTAAACCGAGAGCTCAGGTAGAGAAAGAAATATTCGACCGGTTAGCCACAAAAGAACCGGATCCTAAGCCATTTGCAAATCCATTTTCTGCTGCACCGGGCGGGACTCCTGGTGGTTTCGGTACTCCAGCAGCCGCACCGTCCCCAGCCCCGACGGCATCGGGTTCGTTCCTCGACGAGTGGCTTGCGAAGCAGAAGGCGCCATCGCCGTCGCCGCGTCCGCTTGCAAATCCGGCAACGGCGCCTGTCCCTCCGACATCCGGAGCTATGCCAGCGGGAGCAAACGAAAATGCAGGTATAGACACCGCGCCTTCGGTGACCGTTCCAGCGCCCACTGCAGAAACGACGGCTGCAGATACCAAACCAGCTGCCTCTCCGGCGTCTGCCGAGCCACAATATGAGGCAGGGAATGTTTCGAGTGCCCAACTTGACCAGCAAGAGGTGAAAGATATAGCAGCTGAGCTTAAAAAGAGCTTGAAGCCACAAGAAACGGAGCTACAGATCCCGCGGGAGAAACAGGACAATTTGACCCAAGCTACTCCGCAGGCCGAGAAACTTGAAGAGGATACAATATATATAGACGCCGACGGTGTAATGCACCAGAAGAACCCGGTAGACGCCGACGATTAATAGTCGAGCCTATCTTGTGGAAACGTCAAATACAAGATATACTAGAAGGTAGTAAAAAGGTGTAGAACCAAAACGTAGAGGGGATAACTGATAGTGAGTCAGGGCAAACAGTATTCTGCTGATCAAATTCAGGTGCTTGAGGGACTTGAGCCGGTACGTAAGCGACCGGGTATGTATATAGGCGGTACCGGTATAGAAGGTCTCCATCATTTAGTATGGGAGCTGGTCGACAACGGTATAGATGAAGCGTTGGCGGGCTATGCGACGCACGTTATCGTCGAGATGCTGGAAGACGGAGCCATACGGGTAACCGACGACGGCCGCGGGATTCCAACCGACATTCACCCGAAGACTGGCAAGAGTACTGTCGAAACGGTTCTGACGGTTCTTCACGCCGGGGGAAAGTTTGGCGGGGGTGGCTACAAAGTATCTGGTGGACTGCACGGTGTTGGTGTCAGTGTCGTCAACGCGCTCGCCACGAACCTATCTGTCAAGGTGTTCCGCGAAGGTAAGGTGTACTACCAAGAGTATGCAACAGGCGTGCCGCAGGGTGACCTGAAGGTCGTCGACTCATGTCCGAAAGACAAACACGGCACAGAGATAACCTTTACCGCAGACGACACAATTTTTACGGAAGGTATAGCCTTTAGTTACGATACGATTCTTGACCGTCTTCGTCACGCAGCATATCTCACAAAGGGCGTTAGAACCACACTCATCAACCACTCTAATGGGAAAAAATACAGTTTTTATTTCGAAGGTGGTATAAAGTCATACGTTGCCAACCTAAACCAGGGCAAGGAGCCTGTCGATGAGGACATCTTCTACGTCGATAAAACGGTCGAAGAGACCCAAGTGGAAGTGGCTTTGCAGTATACCGAAGGGTTCAATGAAACCATCAAGCAGTTTGCGAACAACGTGTTCAACCCGGACGGCGGGTCGCACCTGACTGGTTTCCGCGCGGCGCTCACGCGAGTTATCAATGATTATGCCCGCAAGCAGGGGCTACTGAAAGAGAAAGAAGAAAACTTGAGCGGGGAAGATACCCGCGAAGGTCTAACGGCTGTCATACTGGTGAAGCTGCCGAACCCCCAGTTTGAGGGGCAAACGAAGAACAAACTCGGTAACCCAGAGGTGCGTGGCCATGTGGAGCAGGTGATGACCGAATACCTTTCGTACTATCTGGAAGAGCATCCGAACATAGCCCGCAAGATTGTAGGCAAGGCATTGCTGGCCGCACGCGCGCGCAAGGCCGCTCGTGCCGCCCGTGAGAACATTATTCGTAAAGGCGTCCTAGACGGTGCCAGTATGCCTGGCAAACTGGCTGACTGCTCCAGTAAAGACCCAGCTAGTTCAGAAATATACCTCGTCGAGGGCGACTCGGCTGGCGGTTCGGCCAAAACGGGGCGCGATAGCAAGACCCAAGCTATTTTGCCGCTACGCGGTAAGGTGCTAAACGTGGAGCGGGCTCGGTTGGATAAAATGCTTGCCAATAACGAGATATTGAACCTCATAAAAGCGCTCGGTGTTGGGATAGGCGACTCATTTAGTCTCGACGGGCTGCGCTATCACCGTGTCATTATCATGACTGATGCCGATGTCGACGGGAGTCATATTTCGACGTTGTTGCTGACGTTTTTCTTTCGTTATATGAAAGAGGTGGTGGACGGCGGGCATATTTACCTTGCAAAGCCGCCGCTATTTGAGCTGGTAAAGTCGGGACGAAAAAACAGCGTCTTTATATATGACGAGGCAGAGCTGGAAAAAACGCTCGATGCAACCATTGCTGCTCGCAAAAAAGAAGGACTGAAGATTAGCTCTGAAGATGAGCGCTACAAACAGGCTGGCTTTATCGAGCAGAAACGCTACAAGGGCTTGGGTGAGATGGATGCGGAGCAGCTATTCGAGACTACCATGAACCCAGAGAAGCGCGTACTCGTTCAGGTTAAGGTGGAAGATGCCGAAAAGGCAGACGCCATCTTCAACAAGCTTATGGGTACCGAAGTGGAGCTTCGCAAGAACTTTATACAGGCTAATGCAAAATTCGTGAAAGACTTGGATATATAGCTATGGACGACCAAATTACAGACAACACGCCACTTGATGCCGAAGACGAAGAACGCCTTGAGCATCGTAACGAAGTAGAAATCATACAGGCCGATCACTCGCGGGTCGTAGAAGGCCGTACGGTGGAAAGTGTCATGGAAGACAGCTATTTGCGCTACTCCATGAGCGTTATCATCGACCGCGCGCTTCCAGATGTGCGTGACGGTATGAAGCCGGTTCACCGCCGTATCATGTACTCCATGCACGAAGAGGGGCTGCGTAGCTCCGCTCGACACCGCAAGAGTGCTAACGTGGTCGGCGCGGTTATGGGTAAGTACCATCCGCACGGCGATGCTTCTATATATGACTCTATGGTGCGCTTGGCGCAGCCGTGGTCAACGCGCTACCTGCTGGTAAACGGACAGGGGAACTTTGGTTCTATGGACGGGGACCCGCCAGCCGCCATGCGCTATACCGAGGCCAAAATGCATCGCCTGGCCGATGAGCTACTTGCAGATATAGACAAAGACACGGTGGATTTTCGTGATAACTATGACGGTACTACTCAGGAACCAACGGTACTGCCGGCCAAACTGCCCAACCTGCTACTGAATGGCCAGCTAGGTATAGCCGTAGGTATGGCGACGAATATCCCGCCGCATAACCTGGGTGAAGTTATCGACGCCACTGTATACAAGATAGATCACCCCGATGCGCCACTCGATAAGCTGCTTGAATTCATCCAAGGCCCGGACTTTCCAACCGGAGGCATTGTATACGGCGCCAGTTCGATTCGCCAGGCATATGCCACGGGCCGTGGTGGTGTGGTAGTGCGCGGCGTGGCTGAAGTAGTTGAAGGCAACAAAGGCAAGCACCAGATTATCATCAGTGAAATCCCCTATGCCCTCAACAAAGAAAGCTTAGTTATCAAGATTGCCGACCTCGTAAAGGAAAAGAAAATTGCCGGCATCAGTGACTTGCGGGACGAAAGTGCCCGCGGTAGCGTGCGGATCGTCATAGACCTAAAGAAAGACGCATATCCCAAAAAGTTGCTCAATCAACTCTATAAGCTGACGCCGCTCCAGACAAGCTTCCACTACAATATGATGGCGCTGATAGATGGCATCCAGCCCCGCGTATTGGGTCTCCAGGACATCTTGAGTGAGCACATCAAGCATCGACAGCAGGTAGTACGGCGTCGAACCGAATTTGAACTGCGAAAGGCGAAAGACAGGGCGCATATACTGGAAGGTCTGAAGATTGCGCTCGATCATATCGACGAAGTCATTAAGACCATTCGAGCGAGCGAAACTACCGAAGAAGCCCAAGCTAACTTGATCACAAAATTTAAGCTGAGTGAGCTCCAGGCTAAAGCCATCCTGGCCATGCAGCTTCGGACCTTAGCTGGCCTGGAACGTAAGAAGATCGAAGATGAGCTGGCCGAGCTTATGAAGCTGATTGCTGAGCTTGAGGCGATTCTGGCTGATGAGAAGAAGGTGCTGAAGATCATAAAAGACGAGTTTGTTCAGCTCAAAAAACAGTACGGAGACGAGCGTCGAACCAAGGTTGTTGCTAGCGAGCTTAACAAACTGAGCGACGAAGACCTCGTACCAGATGAACAGGTAGTTGTAACGCTTACATCTGCAAACTATGTAAAACGCAGTACTTTGGCCGAGTATAAACGCCAAGGTAGGGGCGGAAAAGGTCGTCGAGGTATGGCTACCCGCGAGGAAGACGTCATCGAACACGTTGTAAATGCCTCTACGCACGATTTCCTACTGTTCTTTACGAACAAGGGCCGTGTCTTCCGCCTGAAGACCTACGAAGTGCCGGCCGCCTCCTTAAATGCGAAGGGTGTGGCCATAGTTAACTTGCTGCAGCTCCAGCCGGAGGAGACGGTTAGTGCTGTCATAAATGTGTCGAAGAATACGAATGATGTCGGCGCAAACCTTATCATGTGTACGAAACGAGGTGTTGTAAAGAAAACTCCATTTGAACAGTACAGAAACGTACGAACAACAGGCCTTATAGCCATAAACCTAGACGATGGCGACGAGCTGAAATGGATTCGGCAGACCAGCGGAGACAATGAAGTCATCATTAGCACCAAGCAAGGTCAGGCTATTCGCTTCCACGAACGCGACGCTCGACCCATGGGTCGCGTGAGTCGCGGGGTTCGCGGTATACGGCTGCGTGCGGACGACTATGTTATAGGAATGGATGTTGTCGACGAGCACAGCAGCATATTTGTCATAAGTAAGTTCGGCTATGGTAAGCGCACAAAAGTTGCTCAATTTACACCGCACGCTCGGGGCGGGGTCGGTATACGATCAGCGGTGGTGAATAGCAAAACGGGCGAACTCGTAGGCGTGAACACATTAAGTGACAATGACGAGCAAGAGGTGATAATCATCAGCCAAAACGGTCAAACCATCCGGCTGGGGCTCAAGGACATACCAGCACTCGGCCGTGCTACCCAGGGCGTGCGTATCATGCGCCTCAACGACGGCGACCAAGTAGTCTCCCTAGCCCTCGTCGACAAGAGTGATCAGGCAGAAGATGAAGCGGAAGAGACAGAATAGATTGTAAAAGTGGTGTAATGATGCTATAATACACATATTATGGCAAGCATTGAGACGCCATCAGTCCTACGTGTTACCGATTTTGATAGGACTTTGTATGACACGGATGCAGGATTCCGTGCCTTAGTTGATGTGGCGGGTAGAGATCTTCCGGGTATCGAAATACATGTCGATAAGAAAGACATGCTTGCTACGGAAGCGAGGTTTCGTGAAGAGGGTCGTACGTTTCAGTCCGATGCGTATTTTCGCTATCACGGTATGTCGGAAGATAATATATTTAAGGTCTATCAAACCTTTTCTGGTATCGGTGAGCCCGGATTATTATTACCCGACGGAAAGCGGTATATCGACAGAGTAAACGCAGCGAATAATGAGCATCTATTCATACTGACTAGCGGAGCGAGAATATCGCAAAGAGCTAAGTTAGGCTCGGCCGGATTGCTAGGTCATGGCATCGCCACGCCGCATAAGGTGGTGCATTCACACGAGAAAGGCAAGATTGTTGCATCATGGAAGAATGGCCAAGGTCTGTATGTCGCACCTGGAGGATATGGGATTCCAGGGTGCAATCTGTCCGTATTAGTTGACGATAGGGGTGATGCATTCGAGGGAATTGATCCTGAAACTGGCTTAGCAATCATGATTGATAGGGGCGAGCAAGGGAAAAAAGGCAAAAAAATCGTTCCGCCTCTTGGGACTCTTGTAGTTCAGTCACTTGATGATATCCCCGTACCCTACAAAAAGGCAGCATAATTTGTGTTGTGGTGAATACTACGGAAAAGGGCGAATATATCCTTGACTTGGAGAGTTTTGGTCTGTACAATAGCCAGCTAGTGCTTTTGAGGTCTCTATTTAGTGTCTCTCAAACTTGGACGTTAAAAATTGAGTAGTGCAACGTCCCCTTTTTACGAGGGGGACAATCAACGTCAGTTCACTTGTTCCTTCGGGAACAATGAATTGTTTTAGAAATTTCGAATCATAGATTCATGAAAGTAAGTCAGTTTTTTACTGACGCTAAGACAAATTCTTTTGATGAGTTTACTCATCTTTTTTGAAGAGTTTGATCCTGGCTCAGGATGAACGCTGGCGGCGTGCCTAATACATGCAAGTCGAGCGGAAACATGTTCCTCTCTGACGGTCGGAACCATTTAGCAGACAACCAGGTAGCATTTGGCAGAAATTTAGCAGACGAGCAGGTAGCAGACTAAGAATGTCTGAAACCTGCCAAATGACAAATTTCTGTTATCTGAAACCTGCTATCTGCCAAAATGATCTAATTCCGAACGTGAGAGAGGAATGATGTCGAGCGGCGGACGGCTGAGTAACGCGTAGGAACGTACCCCAAACTGAGGGATAAGCACCAGAAATGGTGTCTAATACCGCATGTGCTCCACGGAGTAAAGCTTCGGCGGTTTGGGAACGGCCTGCGTACGATTAGATAGTTGGTGAGGTAATGGCTCACCAAGTCGACGATCGTTAGCTGGTCTGAGAGGATGATCAGCCAGACTGGGACTGAGAACGGCCCAGACTCCTACGGGAGGCAGCAGTAGGGAATTTTCCACAATGGGGGCAACCCTGATGGAGCAACGCCGCGTGCAGGATGAAGGCCCTAGGGTCGTAAACTGCTTTTCTCTGTGACGATTTTGACGGTAGCAGAGGAAT
>JBGAVA010000024.1:0-14405 GCA_044228355.1 Saccharimonadales bacterium (SeqCode) | reverse complement strand
TTGCGACACTCTCCTTTCATTAGTTTAGTACCTAACGAAAGTATACGGGTGTCGCATTTTTAGTGGGAATTTTCCGCCACCAAACCCATTCTACTTTCTCATGCTATAGCATAAATAAGTAGACTGTTTCGTTGCGCTTTTTTCACTGAACGGCCCTGTCGTCCTGAACTTGATTCAGGATCCATGTGGTGAAATGGACGTCGTGTTGTAGGTATGGATACTGAAACATGTTCGGCATGACTGGGGTAGGTGGGGCATCTGCATATCAGCAAAGGTTATTTTTGGCTTGCTGCTTGCAAGCCAAGTAAAATGCAGCTATACTTTGTATAGTAAAGAAGGAGATTTCCCTATGTCAGACACACCACACGTTACCATTTACAGCGCCGACTGGTGCGGGTTTTGCCAAACAGCCAAGCAGTACTTAGACCGCCTGGGCGTGAAATACACCGAGAAAAACGTCGAGGAAAAGCGCGAGTATGCCGAAGAAGCCATGAAAGTCTCCGGACAAACCGGCATACCGGTACTCGACATAGATGGCACCATCATAGTCGGCTTCGACCGTCCCCGCATAGACGCCGCCCTGAAAGATTAACCATTACACGTATTTGATTTTTTGGCTTTTGTGTGTTACTGTCAAATGACATGACACATGACTGGCACGCACCAAAAATCGAACCATTTGATATGGGGACTGAAGTAGATTCCGATAAATGGTCGTCCATCCTGCGAATTTCCGATACGATGGGTTTATCGCCTGAAAACGCTTCAGCAATTATTGGCGAGGGTACGGATACTTTTGTAGCCTACCCTGGAACTGACTCGGGTGAGTTTGGTGAGCCCTGCGGCATAGTCGTTGCGCGTGTTAGGCCAGATGAATATACGTCTGAGCTACTGGGCATAGTCGTCGCTCCAGAACATAGAGGCGAGGGGATAAGCAGTTTTCTTATCAATGCCGTCCGAAAAGCCGCGGGCTCTAAACATACGTTGCACGTAACTTTGCCGCCAGAACATTATGAGCAGACTCAATTTTTCGAGAATCATAATGTGTCAGTTACGTTTGTGCCGCCAAAAGTGTGATAACCTTGAGATATTATGGCGTTTGAGGATTTTCAGACTAAGGAGTCTGTGGTGGTGGTGTATACCGGCGAGGGGAAGGGGAAGACCTCTGCTTCTCTGGGGCTGATGTGCCGCGCGCTTGGCAACCGCTGGAAGGTTGCCTATGTGCAGTTTATCAAGCACTGGGGCGTGGGCGAACACACGTTCATACGCGACATACTGCCCGTGTACGGCGATGACCTGCTGTTTTACAAAGGCGGCAAGGGCTTTTACGACGCCGGCGATCTGAGCGCAAGCGATGTCACACCCGAGCAGCACAAACAGGCAGCCGAGGAGACGTACTTCACCGCATTTGAGGCCGCCACCTCTGGTGAGTTTCACCTCGTTATCTGCGACGAGATCAACAACGCCGTCCTGGGTGGCCTGCTGACCGAGAAGCAGCTCAAAGAGCTCATCACCAAGCGATCACCCAAAACCAGCCTCTGCCTCACCGGTCGCAATTTCCCCCAGAATCTGCTAAAATATGCAGATATAGCAACCGACATGACGAAGATAAAACATCACTACGATGAAAAATTCCTCGCCAACAAAGGCATCGACTACTGATGTTAAGCGCTGAATCTATCCAACGTAAGATTGGTAATACGGACGTACCGGGCAAGGCAATCATCCTCTACAATAAATATTCGACGCGGGCGAAGCAGTCTGCGGCTGCTATCAGAAGACTGACGAACAACCACCCATATTTTGCGTCTGCCGTCGTTATTGGTACATCTGTTGCTTTTCAAGAAACTATGCAGCGTATGCGAGAGCACATGAAAGACGGTGAAGTAAATGTGATCGTACCATTTGGCGGCGATACCACCTTCAATCAGGCCGCCATGGCAGTAGAAGGAACGAAACATATTCTCTGTGCAACAAGAGGAGGCAACGCGACCAATGCTTCTATGAATTTACAGCAACGGAATGGCAGGATCTTAAGCCCGCAAGAGGTAATCGAACACGGCTCTATAAAAGAAATTCGCCCGGTTGAGATGATAGTAGATGGTCATCGTAGAATCGCAGTAACCATTGCAGATATTGGCATACTGAGTACTGGCGCAGCATTCCTGAACGGTCCAATGCGAATGCTTCCTGGTTACCGCGTCGCTCCCATACGCGATCTCCAGGAGCGTACAATCTTAGTGGCTCGCACATTATTTTCAAGTCAATTTCCTATAGCGGAAGCTGGTCCTGGGCAGGACGAGGCAACTAGATACAGGCTCGGTTTTACCGTCGCAAACGCTCCAATCGTCGGACATCATGCTCGCTTTCCGGGAGTCGAAATAACAACGCCGGGCGCATTTGTCACCGAGCTTCAGGACCATCTTGCCATTCCGTCATACGCGCATGACATACAAGCAGGTACGCTCCGTGGTTTACCGCTTCTTCCGGGACAAGTTCGATCACTACGTATCGGACATCACGTTCTTGGTTCGGTCGACGGTGAACCATTTCGTATAGAGTCTGGTCAAACAGCGGAATTTAGCATTAGTCCTGATTCAATCCGAGTATTCGGTTTAGATGAAGCAGCGTGAGCAAGTGCTATACTGGCAGCTATGACAAAAAGACGGCGGGGGTTTGTGGTGTTTGCGGTGGTGGTGATGGCCGCTGTGGCCGTAGCGCTGTGTCAAGGTTGGATTCGGCCGGTAGATAGCAAGACCTTCACCCGGGTACAGCCCGGCTCCTACACGGTAAGGCAGTTTGTCGACGGCGACACCGTGCTGGTAGACATGAACGGCACCGAGGAGAAGATACGGTTTATCGGCATCGACACACCCGAAACGCACAAAGAAAACACGCCGGTACAGTGCTACGGCCCGGCCGCGGCGGCCTACACCAAAAACCGGATTGGCAGCGGCTCGATCCGCCTGGTAGCCGACACGCTCACCACCAACCGCGACCGCTACGACCGCTTGCTGCGCTATGTCTACCTAGAGGACGGTAGTAACCTCAACCTCGAACTCGTCCAGAAAGGCTACGCCTTTGCCTATGCCTTTCCGTTTGCCAAAAGCCAGGAGTTCAACGCCGCCATGGAACAAGCCCAAACGGCCAAAGCCGGCCTGTGGGGCAACTGCGCGCCGTACCAACTCCCCACCGGCCAGTGGCAAAGCAGCGACGAGTAACCCACCGTAGGTGTGCGAGGTCCGACCTGTCACACCCGTCACACTTCTTCAGCGGAGTGGAGCGGTCAGTTTCTTGGAAAGTTGCGTTAGTTTCTCGAACGCGACGGGGAAGGGAGAAGCGAGGTACAGCAGCAGCGCGCCGACAAACCAGCAGAGTGGCCACGTCCAGAAGCCGTGGCGGCGCAATGTTTGCGGCCACATTTGCAGGTACGGCCACAGAGCTTGCCTATCGGTGTGAATTCGCCGCATTTCGACCCGGACGCGAGACGATGGGTCGTAGCGCACGCGGCCGCCCGCGCGGCGGATATGAAACGCTAGGTCTAGATCTTCGTGCAGCGCATTATCGAGACAGACGCTATCTGCCACCTTCCGCCACAGCGGCGCAGGCAGCGCCATATTCGACCCCCACAGCGTCGGCTGGCCAGTCAGCAGAGCGTTAAAACGAAACACCAGCCAGTTGTACGCCCAGCTTACCAGCCAGCTCGGTTTCATATTGTAGAAATGGGCGCCTCCGGTCAGAGCAACCAGCGGTTGATCCGTTTCGTAGCAGGCGGCGATCCAGCTCGTCCAGTCTGCGGGCACGATGGCATCGGCATCGATCCGAGCCAATATGTCCCCCGTGGCTCGCTGAAACCCAGTGTTGCGGGCATACACCCGGCCGCGGCGCGGCTCCTGCACAACCGTTACGAACGGATACGCACCGGCGACCGCCGCGGTTTCATCGGATGAGTTGTTATCCACGACAATCACCTCATGAGGTGGCACAATCTGAGTCGCCAACGCCTCAAGACAAGCCGGCAAGCAAAGCGCTTCATTATAGGCAGGAATGATGACAGATATCTTTACGGTTTTTGGCACGGTATAATGGTAGCATGACAGGCCCAAAGAGACATGAGTCAAGACACCTGAGTCAAGAGAAGAAACTGTCCAGCGGCTCCGCTCAAGATGACAAGCGCAGTTGGAAGTGCGTTCTGCGTTCCAAAAAATTCTGGCAGCGAGCGGCTATTGTTATCTCGTGTGTTATATTTCTCGTTTCGTGCTTCAGCTACGCCCTCGCGCTCTGGTACCAGCACTCGCAAAAAGGGAAGCCGTACCGCCTGGGCGTGACATTCATACCCTCCTACGCCGAACAGCTCGGTCTGGACCCGCACAGAACACTCGACGCGGTTCTGAATGATCTCGGCGTCCGCCAATTTCGTCTGGTTAGCTACTGGGACCAGATAGAGGCTTCACCTGGGATCTACAATTTCGATAGTTTGGACTGGCAGTTTAAGGCCATAGAAAAGGCCGGCGGGACAGTGAGTCTGGCGGTCGGCCTGCGCCAGCCGCGCTGGCCGGAGTGCCACGCGCCGAGTTTCTACGACACAAAGCAGCCGAGGGAAAAATGGCAGCCGCAGCTCGAGAAATTCATGGCAGCAGTGGTGAACCGCTACAAAACATCGGCGGCACTCGTCAGCTACCAGCTCGAAAACGAATTTTTCAACCATTTTGGGGAATGCTACAATTTCGACCGACAGCGGCTGGCCGAGGAAAAGGCTCTCTTGAAAAAACTAGACAGAGACCACCCGGTCATCATCAGCCGCAGCAATAACTACGCCGGTTTTGCGCTGCGCGGGCCGCTCGGCGACATAAATGGCATATCCTTGTACCGCCGCGTATGGGATGCGACCCTCACCAAACGGTACCAGACCTACCCATTCCCCAGCTGGCACTACGGAGCACTGGCCGGAGCACAGAAAATGCTGAAAGGGCAGGACAGCATCATCCACGAGCTACAAATGGAACCGTGGCCGCCCCGCGGGCAGAACATCCGCGACATTAGTCTAGCCGAACAAAACAAGAGTTTCGACGCCGCCCGGTTCAAGTCGACGCTTGCATTCGCTCAGCAAACCGGCATCCGCCACATAGACCTCTGGGGAGCAGAGTACTGGTACTACCGCTGGAAAGTACTCGGCGACGACAGCGTCTGGCGCGAAGCCCAAGGGGCATTTAAGTCGTAGCCTCAAGACCTCAATCAGACTCTGTCATGAGCCTACCGTGTTTTGATGCATCCTTTCACGCGCCAGAAAGCAATCTGAGCGTTTTTCTCCACATTCTACCGTCGATATCCTATACTCTACTGTATGATAGACCCCAACACATACGGTGTGAGCTTCAGCGTCAAACAGTGTCGTAACTTCGGGCTAGACCCCAAAAAGACTTTGCGTTGGCTCATAAAAATGGGGTGGCGGCGATTCCGACTCATGAGCTACTGGGACGAGCACGAAAAGACACCAGGAAAGTACGATTTTACGGAGTTGGACTGGCAAGTAAAAATGATAGAAAATGCCGGCGGCGTTATCACCCTATGTCTCGGCGTGAAACAGCCACGCTGGCCGGAATACCACTGGCCCACGTGGGCCTATACGCTCCCGGAGCCACAGAAGACTGCGGCGCTGCTATCATATGTGGCGGCAGTTGTGAACTGGTACAAGGCCGTGCCATTTATTGAGAGTTATCAGCTAGAAAACGAGGCGCTACTGCGCGGGTTTGGTAGCCAGATAGATATCAGCCGCCGCCGGCTGCGCAAAGAATACACGCTGCTGACCCAGCTGGACCCAGCGCGACCCATTTTCATGAGCACCAGCAACGGTTGGGGCATACCGCTGCGGCGGCCGCACCCGCGGGGCGGCGTGGGCTTTAGCATATACACCATGATGTACAACCGCGGTGCCTACCGTCCCACCATTCACCGGCCGTGGCTGCACCGCTTTCGCCGCTTCCTCATAGAAAAAATCATCCGAAAAGAAGTCTTCATCCATGAGCTGCAGCTAGAGCCCTGGGGCAACAAAGGCATTTGGAAGATGACGCCCGAGGAGCAGGCAATATCCATGAGCGCTCAGCGTATCCGCTTCAACATAGATTTCGCCCAACGCGTTGGCGCGACGCCCATAGACTTCTGGGGCGCCGAGTGGTGGTACTGGCGCTGGGCCCAGGGCGACAAAACCATCTGGGAAACCGTCCTCGCCGCCATAGAAGACTGACTATATCATGCGGCGCTCATAGATGGCACAGGACTCGAAGGGCGAGGCGGGAGAGACGTTTGTGGCAGGCGATTTTGGGTGCTTGGCAGGCGCGCAGACAGCGCACGGCCCAAGCGGGGTGATGGCGGTTCATGATTTTTTGTTTTTACGAAAGCAACTCAAACTATAGCAAAACCACACCCCACACGCTATGACAAATATCACGCACCAGGAAAGTCGTGTCACACATGGCATCCTGCCCGAATGTTGGTAGCGGAGGGATGAGCAAAACTTCTGTAGAACAGCCAAGGAAAAGATGGAAGATTGGGTCGCCCTAGAAAGGTTCGCCGCGTCGCCCGAGTTCCTCTTTTGCCTCAGCTAGTTTGTTCTCGATAAGACGCTTTTCGAGAGCCAAGCTGCGAAGCGTCGAATCAGCAATTTTTGCGGCCACTGTAGTGCTCATTGTACCATCCCCAGTTCCCAGTAATTCCACAATCCTACCGCTACGAGCTTCCAGCCCTCTGTCCATCGCTTTCCCGTTAGCTTTTAATGTCTCCGGCAGCCATACGACTAAGCCTGCAAGAAACTCGCCCGGGGTCTGACCGCTAACAACCGAGTGCGGTGAATACTCTGGCAAGATTGTATGGGATATTTTGCTAACCCGACCCGCTTTTTCACCCTTATGTGCCAAACGCTCGTTAGCCTTAACATAGTCGCAAATTCTCTGAACGAATCCTAACGCATTTATATATAGATCTTTGGCCGGTGCTTCATGGCCATCTAGGGTTTCTATAGAGCTGATTTCGCCCCACTTCGTGGTCTGAGTATATATTCCTGAAATAGCTAGGAAGTGATTCCCACTTATATCGCTACCCACATCTGCAAGTGTAACCTTGTAGGGATCTAACATATCAGGTCCCTTAATACTCGCATATGGCTGTAGCCGAAGTGTCTCCACTGCCCGGATATCCTGCCTTACACAGCTGGTTTTCACCTCAGTAAACTCTGCGGGAACCGTAACTGCGGGCTGTTCTAGCATCCACTCAGGAGCGGACATACAGAAACGAGCCAAGACTGCTGCGTACAGATCCTGGCACGCGGTTGTGAATTCGGAGTGTACAGGGGAAGGGGGTGCCCCTTCCAGGGATGTCACCATATCAGTATATTATATAACTTTAGACTCTATATTGTCAATACTTCATCTCTGTTGTACAATAGTGTTATGGCAAAGAAAGCTACTCGGCGCGGGCATAAGCTCGCCGGCAATCAAACGAAGTCGATTACCAATCGACGGGCGCGGCACGATTACGAGCTCGGCGATTCTTTGGTGGTGGGTCTGGAGCTGACCGGTGCCGAAACTAAGTCGCTGCGCATGGGCCACGGCCAGCTGCGGGGCGCCTATGTCACGACCAAAAACAACGAGCTATACCTGCTCAATGCCACCATTCACGGAACAGCAGGCGTACCCGTGCCCGAAGACATCCAAAGCCGCACGCGCAAGCTACTGGCCAAGCGCCGTGAGATAGACGCCCTTATCGAAGCCAAGACCCAAGGCCGCACCATTGTCCCGCTGGACATCCTCACCCAGGGTCGGTTCATCAAACTTCGCCTAGCAGTGGGCAAGGGCAAGAAAAACTGGGACAAACGCCAAACCCTCAAAAAACGCGACGACCAGCGCACCGCCGACCGAGCCCTACGAAGCCGCGTCTAACACAAGAGTTAAAAGAGTACTCCTGTAACCTGGCTCGACACAATATCCACTGTTAGTGCCGTCAGACACCAGCAAGCGAGAGCGCAGCCTTTAGGGGTGGAGAGCTCCGGTAAATGGATTTATTCCATTTACCGGAGCGAGGAGGGCAAGCCCTCCTCTTAAGGACTCGACATGCCTGTCGAGTTCGGTTTTTGTAAGATATTTCACAGGTTTTTACTTGACTTACCGTTACTATAAGCGGGAAGACTACGTAATCTGGAGAGATTTACTATGTGGAAACAAAGACTTGCAAACCTTAGTACTGCCCTAGTGCTCAGCCTGAGTGCCCTGGCGGTCGTGCCGGCAAGCGTGTGGGCCGTAGCCGACACGTGTACCTGGACTGGAGCAACCGATGCCAATTGGGGCACGGCGAGTAACTGGTCCTGTACCGTCGACGGGGCAGCAGCTCCCGAGAATGGGGATACTCTCGTTTTCCCAGGCGCCGCAAGCAACAAGGCCATGAATAACGACCTCGTCGGCTTGATAATCGACAATATCGGCGTGGGTGGTAGCGGCTACACCTTTGGCGGCAACGGCTTCACCATCAGCGGTGTAAGCGCACTAGACGCTACGGCTTCGGTAGTCGTAAATGCCCCCGTCACTTTCAGCGGGTTCAATGCCGTTATCGCCGCCACTGCCGGAAACACCATTACCTTCAACGGCGTCACCACCTTTGCCAGCGGCGGCGGTGAAGTCAATGTCGGTATATCCGGCTACGATGGCACGGTCGACTTTGTGGGCAACATCCAGGGTAGTGCGGCCACTCAGTTCGTCGCCGTGGAAGGCGCAAAGGCAATCGTACGCGGCGGCGCCAACACCTTTACGGCAAGCACCGTTGGCGCAGAGACCGGCGCAACCTTCGAGTGCCGTTCTACCAACTGTTTTGGTGACGTCGCCAACGACATATACATGGGAGACGGTATGGTGAGTATTTTGGCCCCTGGGGTCTACCCCTACGATTGGCAAACGAGCGTACCCTCACCAGGAAACTCATGGCTGACCACGACTCAAACCATATCGATTACCGGCAACGGCACTGTCAACGACCTTCTCGGCATTAGCCAAGACGGAACCGGGCAAAGCATGCAATTTACCGGTTCAGTCACACTCAATACCAACGTCTCGCTCTTTACGGTAGATTCATCTGCGGCCATCAACTTTGACGCAGGGCCTGTCACTGGAACGGGAGGATTCTCCATCGGAAGCGGTACGTACCGTCTAGGCGGCATAAACACCTTCACTGGAACCAACACCATCAATAGTGGGGCGGTCGTAACCATCACCCATGAAAACTCCCTCGGTAGTGCCAGCGGCATAACCAATGTTTTGAACGGCGGCGTACTCAAGCTTGACTTCGGTGTTCCTGGAACCATCAACGAACCGCTCTTTGTCAGCGGATCGGGTCAAGCCAACAGCGGAGCACTCGTGTTCATAGGTGACGATGCAACCGTGAATGGCGACATCACCCTAGACGGTGACACAACGTTTACCATAGACAGCCCCGTAGACGGTCAGCCCACACTCCAGGGTACTATAAGCGGTGCACACAATCTCACGTATCAGCAAGGTGCTGGCCTATCCGGCTTCGTCCTCAACTCACCCAATTCCTACACTGGCACAACGACCATAAACGGCACCTTTGTGCGTGCATCTGCCACCAATGCCATTCCGTCACAAGACGTCTACGTCAATGCGACCGCCACGAGCGACGCCGAGCTAGAACTCTGGAGCAACGACCTCGCGAGCGACACACAGCGCGTCCACACTGCCAATAACGGCGCAAACATCGCCTACCTAAGCTTCACAGCCAACGAGACTATCGCCCAGGTTGATGGCGACGGCGAAATCCAGGTTTTTGGCACAAATGTTTTGAACACTGCCGGCAATTACACCTTCAGTGGCAACCTGCATTTCGTCCTCGGTACGAGCATCTTACAAAAATCCGGAACTGGCACGGCTACCCTCAGCGGCACAGCGAGCGCCCAGGCTGGCGCAACACCACTTGTGGAAGTTGGCGGCGGCACGCTCATCGCTAACAGCTCCTATAGCTTGGTGGACTTTACCGTGAATAGCGGCGGAACCCTCAAGGGCACAGGCAGCCTTGGCGCAACTACCGTGAACGCGGGCGGCACGCTCGCGGCAGGCACATCACCTGGCTGTATCACGACAGAAGCACTGACGCTCAGTGCAGGTTCTACCTTCCAGCAGGAGATAACCGGCACGGCCGCTTGCTCACAGTACGACCGAACCACGGTGAATGGCGCCGTAAACTTAGGCGGCGCTACCCTACAGGTAAGCCAGCTAGCCGGCTTCAACCCCGCTGCCAACCTTGTCTTCACCATCATCGATGGTACTTCACTCACCGGCACCTTTGCCGGCCTGGCAGATGGCGCAGTCTTTGCCGTAAACGGCGTGAACTACCGCATAAACTACTACGCTACAGGCGAAGTTACCCTCACCGTTGTAACCGCTCCCGCTACCGCGACCACTCCCACGAACACACTGCTGAGCACCGGCACTGGCACGAGTGTCATAACTGCCATCAGCCTTGTCCTCATGGGCGCAGCCACGGTAACCATGTTCGCAAACCGCACGCGTCTGGCCCGCGCCGTCCGGCGCATCGACCGCAAGTAGGCACAAGCAGCGTGATTCTTCACCCCTGTTAAGCGTAGTTTTCCACATAAAAATTTGTGATATACTTTACAGCCACGTCTCAAGCGGGTATGATAGACATTGTATCTCCCGCAAGGGAGTAAGTACCTTATATCTACATCGCTCCGGTGCTGTTCCCTGGTTATGATGCGTTAGTATCAGCGGGAAGGGTATCGGAGCACTATTTTTTTATCCGATGATTTTATGTACAATATAGTCAGTAACATAAACCATTTTTTCTGGCAGCAATCCGGAGTAGCTCAGTGGTAGAGCGGGTCGCTGTTAACGACTAGGTCGCTGGTTCGAGCCCAGTCTCCGGAGCCAGAAAAAGTGGTTTATTTTTATCCCAAACAAAACCCACCCTGTTTTTTCCACATCTCAGGTGAAATTACATAACCCCAAAAAATCAGAAAAGACGCCTCTGGGTCAATTCAGTCCCGTATGCGTCTTTTACATCTGCAATTATAGGGTAAAAGCTACTTAATTGTCAATGTTTGCTTGGATTTAGTGATAACGATAACTCGATTTAGCTTCTTGTATCTATCTACAAATTGCTTGATATAGCCTATCACTCGGGTTTGATGCAATTTTGAACGCCTTAAGTCTATGACCACGTTTTTTGACTGGCTAGAAGCCTCACGCATATTCTTCTGTATGTTATTGCCGCCAACGCCAACTGGGCTCTTAATTTCCCATTTGACTCCTCCAATGGACACATCGGGAGTGCCATGGCTCGCAGTTTCGATAAAATACACATCGCTTTTGAAATGATTAGCAAGTATGTCGGCAGCTGTTTCCTCGTGTATTTTAGGCCTTGGCTTCATGCCGACTGGAATAATGATGTTGTATTTAGAATGTTTTGCCATGATTGGCTCTACTATAGCACGGCAACTGCTGTTGGGTCTTGACTGATTGCAACCGCAACGTTCTCTATCTTGTAAGCCAAAAAAAGTGGTTTATTTTTATCCCAAACAAAACCCAACCCTGTTTTTTCCACATCTTAGGTGAAACCACCAGAGAGAAAACCGCCATCCCAGGTGAAACTGCGTGGGGCGAAGTGAGAGCGTATGAGGTTAGGTGCGTTTGGCGCGCCTTGCCAGGATGCCTTGTACGGACGGGCTGAGCGGTTTATCTGGGCGGTGGATGCAGCCGATCCAGCAGCAAGGACGGCGCTCGCCGCGGGAAAGTTTGTCGCGGGCGACCAGGATGCGTTTGGCCCGCGTTTCCGGCTTTTTGGCGTCGAGTATCCAGCAGATGAATTCATTGCGTGCCAGCGGCGTGATGTCTTGCCAGGCAGCCGTGAGGGCAGGCTTGGTCATCAGCGCTACGCGCAGGTCGGGCGGTAGTTCATGAACCGTGCCGCCTTGGAGTGCATGTGTATCCATATTCATAGTATAGCAGCCTAGGCTTCACGTGTTTCGGCAGCGAGGCGTGAGCGCACCATGGCTTCGATGAGTTTGAGGGGCAGGGGCTGGTCGAGTGGAAACTGGACGGAACCTTTGCCTTGTTTGTAGCCGGCGAGCTCGCGCCGGAACGCCTCGTGCGTAACCGGCAGTGCGTACAGGCCAATGTGCTTTTCATAGCCAGCGAAGTAGACAAGCGGCTTGCCACCAAGCTTATAGGCCGGCATGCCGTACGCCATGGCTTCCGTGGCAGCGGGTGCGCAGCGCCGCAACAGCGCCCGCACGGCGCCCAGCCGTTCACGCACAGGCTCAGGGAATTGGGCTATGTACTCATCGACTGTCATGCTTCACTGCCTGCCGCATCAAAGAACGCATTGTGAATCATCTGGCGCAACACGGCCTCATCGATATCCGCCAACTTCTTAACGTAGAGACAGCCTTTGCCACGTTTGTGTGCGCCGAGCCTGGTAAGTAACTGGTTGTTGGGCTCGTTTGCATCGTAAAAGATCAACCCGTAGAGCACCAGGCTACTGGAGTGAGGCGAAAAACCCACCCGAAACCAATCGCCCTCAGTCGACTTACCCTTGTAGTGATAGGTGCCGTAGCCAATTATACTTGGCCCCCACATAACCGCCTCAGCTCTAGTTTCCTCATGGAATATCCGAAGTAATCTTTCACCATCTGCCCGCCGTCTTTCCTGCGGGATACTGGCCAAAAAGTCCGCGACGCTTGTGTTCGTAGGTTTCGTTTTTGGTTCTGTCATTATCAGCGCTAATCGAAATGTAGTTTGTAGGTGGCGACCAGTTTGTCTTTGTAGCTAGCATCGACGCCGTCTAGGTTCACGCTAGAGAGCAGGAAAACCACGTTATCTTTGCGGACATATAGCTGCTGGTTGACTTCTTTGCTGCCATCGGTTCGGTTTTTGGCCCACAGGAAGGCTTCGTCACCGACGCCAGTTTTCTCTTCCATGATGTAGTAGACTGTGTCTCCAAATTTGACCGTGCTGCGCGTATCGGCGATGCTCTGTTTGGCACTGTCTACGCTGGGGTGTTCACGGTAGGCAACGACCACGGAAAGCCCTTCGCCGCTATTGGTTTGGTTGTACGTACATTCGTACTGCTTGCCGCCTGCAGTTGAGAGTCCCGTCACTTTATTGATATCGGTGTCAGTAAATGCCACACCCCACACTCCGGTGAGCTCACCGAAACTGTAGGTAGAGCAGTCGGCATCTTTGCCCACCGTCTGCGCCAAAAGTTTCGGGGCGTCGCCTGAAGCTTCCTGTTCCGTTTGGTTAGATGTGTTGGTGTTCGTTTGTGATGTCTGCGAACCTTTGTCGTCTGAATCTTTGTTGACGAAAAAGAACACGCCGCCGCCCACGACCAGAAGCCCCACAATCGCCATGATAAGTTTCGTTTTCATACTACCTCCTTATATACACTAACATCATACCAAACGCTGCAATTACAACGTGTACGATATCTTACAATCTGCGCCACTTGAAGCCCGGGTTCACTAAACTAATCCGGAACAAGCCACTAAAGTAAGTAGTGCAAACCAACTAACTTTAGGAGGGCTTGTTCCAATGAACAGTCTAGCAAGTCTGCCCGCAGAGCGGCAGTGTCATATACAACTCTTCAAGACAGTCTATGGGAGTAGCTGTTGCCCAACATGCAGTAGTCGTCTTCTGTTCCGACACAATTATGCGTGGTGTCGACTGTGCCGCGTCAAACATAACGTACGAGCCACAACTTGGTTCCGTGGGAGTAACTTACCCCTTCAGAAACTCTGGCTACTTATCTGGTGCTGGCAAAGGCAGAAAGGTGTCGGTACAACGGTAGATATTACTGGCGTGAGCTATCCAACGGTACGACGTTGGTTCCGACGTTTCCGAGCAGTAGTTCCCGCAAGTACGTTACAGCTGTCAGGTATTGTTGAAGTCGACGAAAGCTTCTTCGGTAAGCAGAAGTATGGTCATCAAACCATTGTCGTTGGTGCCATAGAGCGAGATACGAGGCGGGTACGCCTTCGGATCGTAGAGGATAGAGCACAGGACACACTCGAGCTGTTCCTAACTGCCTGTGTTGAGCGTACTGCTCATCTGACAACTGATGCCCATAGTGGCTACCATGACTTAGAGTTCTATGGCTACTCTCACGAGCGCTGTAACCACAGCAATGGTCATTTTGGGCCAACCAACATGATTGAGAACTTCTGGGGTGTGTTAAAACGTTCTCTCCGTCGTTTGTATGGCAAACTAACACTGAGTGACCTTCATAACATCTTAAAAGAATGGGAACAACCGGAAAATTCCCACTAAAAATGCGACACCCGTATACTTTCGTTAGGTACTAAACTAATGAAAGGAGAGTGTCGCAAT
>JBGAVA010000023.1:0-17142 GCA_044228355.1 Saccharimonadales bacterium (SeqCode) | reverse complement strand
GTTCTTTGTATAGAATCTATGAGTCGTACAATGTTATCAGGTCGGTTTCTGGTCGGTAATAGTATGCTAATCATAGTAGCCACTCCTTATGTTCCTTAGTCCACTCGATTGTGTTTCTCAAGCTGTCCTCAAAGCTAAACGGGGCTTTCCAGCCAAGCTTGACAAGTTTGTCACCATTCAGCCCGTACCGTAAATCGTGGCCGGGTCGTGAAGAGTGGAAGTCTACCAGCTCGTAGTCAAGTTCTTTGCCTAAGAACGCAGCAATCAGTTGGGCCATTTCTAGGTTAGTGACTTCTTTTTCGCCCACAATATTGAATCTATCCAAGTCTTCTGCTGGGTAGTGTGTCGGTTCGACGTTGTTTAAGAGAAACAGAAGAGCGTCAGCTTGGTTTCTGGCGTGTAAGTAGTAACGTGAGCCAGGCAATCCTTCAGGGCTGGCGTGTATTGTGACCTTATCGCCACGTTCGATTTGCTGCATGATCTTCGGAACAAACTTTTCAGGGTCTTGCATTTCACCGATAATGTTCATAGTGTTGGTGACGATAATAGGCAGGTTATACGTGCGCCAGTATGAGTAACAGATTGCTTCCTGTGCAGACTTGCTTGCGGAGTACGGATTAGATGGACGATGCGGTTCACCCTCTGAGTGATTATGGTCAGTTGCAGGGCCATAAACCTCATCTGTCGAGATATGTATAAACTTCTTAACATTGCTCTCTTTAAGCCATTCCAACATAGTCAGCATGAGGGCTACGTTATTCTCTATGAATGGTCGTGGTTCGGTTATTGACCTGTCTACGTGGCTCTCTGAGGCTATGTTCAGAACGTAATCTACGTCTTTGAGACGGTCTTTCATCTGCTCGCTAAACGGTACGGTCAAATCATGCGTCAGGATGGTGACTCTTGATGCGTCCAAGCCTTTGAGGTGTTGGGTTATCCTGTCAGTCTTACCCATGTGCCGGAAAGAGTCTATTCCGACAATCTGCCAGTCAGTATTGACGAGCAAGTGGCGCATGACATGACCACCCATGAACCCGCCTATACCAGTTAGTAGTACTTTCATAGCCCCGCCTCCTTTAAGCGGTCATCATATCCTCTATCTTTCATGGTTTTCTGGTAGTACTCCTTGAACTCATGCCAGTTAGATTCATTGGCGAATGTTCGAGACAGATCCTCAGTCATGTGTCCCACGAGATAACCCTTGTCTTTTATTAGCTTTGAGAATTTGGAATCTTCCTGCATTGGACTATTACGGCCATCATTCCACATAAGTTCTGGGTAACGGAGTCCGGCCTCCCACAGTGAGCGCCTTATTATATTCGGGCCACCGACACAACCAGGCCAGGGGTTCAGGTCTTTTCCATTGATAGACATAATCCGTAGTGCCGCCTTGGGATGTTCTATCGCTTCATGGTCAAGGCCTAATTGCCCCAGCTCTGGTATCTTCTTAAAGTAATCTTCAGCGGCTAAGTCCCACCCTCTAGCCAGGTGCATATCATTATCGAGTCGCATGAGGTGAGTTGCTTCGGGATATTCTTTCAGGCCTTCGGCCCAACCTATATTTGTAGCTTTGCCAGGGTAGTAATTGTCAGGGTTCAGGATGACCTTATCTGCCCTGTGTCGCGGCACAAGGTTTTTCAAGTATTGCTGCGTGCCATCAGAGGAGTTGTTATCCACGATGACAAGGTAGTACGGTACTTCTATGGTCGCCCAAAGTTCGCGCAATGTCCGGCGAGTGTATGCTAGCCGGTTGTATGTGATAAGTACGATAAGCAGCTTCATACAAGTCCGTTCCAGTCTATGACGCTGTGCTGGTGAGGGGGTCGTGTCGCTTTGCCGAGTTCAATAAGTTTCTGCGCATGAGTGGCCGAACAGGTGATCTCGCCGGATTCGGTACATACGGTTACGAGGTTGCCACGGTCTCTTATTGGTTCACGCAGAATTTTCTTGAGCATGTAGTAGGGCTTCACTTTGCTCCACTGCTCAATCTTGTGCGCACCATTGTTTGATCCAGCTTTACCTAGAGCTATGAGCTTTCGTTGTCCTAGTCTGGTATCGATGACATGGATGGGTATGCCGAGTTTATGCAGGGCCATGCTGAAATTCACATCATGCAGTCCGTACCCTTCATTCTTGGTGTTCATGGTGGCTTTGAGCTTGATGTGGTCGCCCATGTTCTCAAACTTCCAGCGTAAATCAGTACGCCAGTATGGATACTTAAGTTCGTCAAACACTTCACGTTTTACAAGTAAGCACCCCGTTCCGGTTACAAGGACTTTACCGCCCTTGTCTTTGAGGATAGCGCCACGCCCCTCTTTTGATACAGGGTAATCTGCGGTAACAATCGCCTTGTCCATATCGAGCATGGTCTGCAGGGTGTCAGACGGCAATATCATGTCATCCTCAACGAACCACAGGTGCGTTACTTCATCATCTGCGAGTGCTGCAGTTGTTGGCCGGTCAAAGCACTCTGGTATTGGCTTTCGGTGAGCAAAGAAGAACTTATGTGGTATGTTTTGTATGTTTCTCAGCACCTCATCGGCTGTACGAGAGAACATAAGCCCCCTGGAAGGAATAATGACAGCAACTTTCATCGCACTACATCAAACTTTCTGCCGTCATTCAGATACGGCTGGTTATCTTTGTCATACGAGATAAACGGTGGTATTTCTTCCCATATCTTTACTTGCTTGACTCTGTTAAGTGCGCCGAGGAATAGGGCGCTGTTCTCTGGTGTAATCATCCCGGATACGAGGTCTCGCCCTACTTCTGTAAGTTCGTTAATGTCATGTGCGCCGTCATTAACTCCAGCTTTACCAAGCTTTGTAAGTTTCCGTTGCCCGGCCGTTTCCTGCATAGGATAAACTGGTAGCCCAGCAGAATAGAGCAACAAGCCGAAGCGTAAGTCATGCAGCCCGTAGTACACCTTGTTTAGTTTTCGAGGCCAGAAGTGTATTGTGTCCTTGTCTATGAACGGATCGAATGTCGTGTCAGTACGCCATATAGGTTTCTCCATTTGCTGCAACACTGCTTTGGCTACCAAGAGAAAGCCTGTTCCCGTCCAGAAAGCATTGCCCTCAGGGTCGTGTAAGCACGTAGAGTCGCCGTTCTGCTGAAAGGGGTAATCGAGTGCCACAACCGGCTTATTAGCCCCAAACATGCGCTTTAGAACGCCCTTTGGTAGTATCATGTCATCTTCACAGAATAAGATAGCGAATACGTCAGGGTCGGCTAGAGCCGCTTCGGTAGGGTCATTAAAGCATTGTGGCAGCGACTTTTCGTGAGACCAGAATATCTCATAGTTAAATCCCTCCAACTCTCTCAGTAGTTCTTCAAAAGTTTCAGAGAACATCAAGCCACGGCTGGGTAATACAACGGCCAGCTTGTCCACAGTGTTAGTCCTCTACTTGCAGCTCTGGGTATTCTTCTCGCAGCTGTTCTATAAAGTTACGTGTCATAACGATGCCTTCTGCGAGGCGTACTGCTGCGTTTTTATGTTCGGCGAGGTTGTTATTACCTTTTAGGCGTAAAGCTTCTATATCGCTTTGCATCAAGCGACGAGCGTGTACTGCGTCAACGCGTGCTCTCCACGCCTGTCCGATGAACTCTTCTAGCTGGGCTTGCAAAAAGCCGAGCTTTTGTACGGGCGTAGGCTCCGAAGCCCCAGGTATTTTTAGTTCTTTTACATGCTCTTTGTCGATTGCCAGAGGGTTATCGAGCGCTTGTATTTCTTTGGCTGTTGCCATGAGTAATAACTCCTGACCACTAGCCCGTGTCTCCGCACAGTATACCAAACTGTACTAAAAAAAGATACAAAAAGAGACTCCCGAAGGAGTCCCCCTTTGCTGCTCGGATCGTATCTTAGTGTTTAAGAACGAAGCCGAAACCGCTGCGAAGCTGTGAGATGCCGTAGAGTACATCCACAGTAACGAGCCAGCCCAAGTGTTCTTGCTTGTACTGAGCCTGTGTACGTGGAGTCATCTGCATTGCAACTGCGAATGCTTCTTTGTGGAAGAATAGAGATTCGTATTCATCCGTTGCAGTGTCAAGGTATGGAAGGTTCTGAGACATAAATACGTCTGCACCGTAGATACGGCCAATCTTACCATTCTTGATGCTGTTATCTTCGCCGCCGACACCTAGAGCGTCGTATCGAACGTACTTATCAATGTTAAGCAGTTCAGCTTCACCCTTTGGATGTACAACGATAGAGCGATCAGAACGTGGAGCTTTGTTCTCTGACAGGTATCGGTTAACAGTCAGAATGAGGTTGTCATTCAAGGCTGTACCGAATGCACCGTAGCCAGTGAAGGCTGCTGCCATGCTCTCAGCAATATCTTCGTCAATCTTTTCTGCGATTGCGTAAGCGGCTGCTTGGGTGTAGTCGCTGCGCAAGTCGTATGCAGACTGTACTTTGACGAGATCTTCCACGATGAACGAGCTTTCGTAGTGCCGGTTAATCGTGATAGTGTTTTTAGTTTCAGTGTTGTAGTTAAGCGTAACAACGGTGTTCTGAGCTTTAAGGTTAGCTGTGATAGCTGAGACGTTTGGAATTTCCAAAGTCTGTCCTGAGCTTTTTACATCTGCGTCGTAGTGCTTAATGAGGGGCAAAAGAACCAAGTTGCTCTTAACGAACATCAAGACTTCTTTGCTCCAGACGTTCATTCTGTTACTTTTGTGACCTCTTACGAGGCGGGGAGGTTCTTCGACGCTCCCTCTGCATTTTCTGTCTATGAGTTATATATGCAGTTCAGACTATCGCTTCGGGGTTTCCCCCGTTTACTCACTTAGTCGTTGCTACTGCTCGGCTATTCAATGCCCTAAGTCGCTCATAGCAACTCTTACGGACATTCCTCGCTTCTTCGGTTATTCGGATACCAGACTTTGATGTCGTCTTGAGGTATTCGATGGCTATAGTGAGCTGTTCGGACTTTATGACCATATAAGGTAGTAGTGCTTCAAGAAGCCCTAACTTGTCCTTGCTAGGTATGTAAATCCATTCCCATTTCTCTTTCCAGTTCGGGTGATTGACGGTGTGTCGTTTAGCATGAAACTTCATGCCCCCAAAATTGGATTCTAGCCAATCGATTAAGCGTATATCAGTATTTACAACGTAGAGCCTCATTCGATACTCATTACGTTTTGTAAAGTAAGTAATATTTATTGTACCTTCACCGTCAATTATTCCAGCTAGGTACGCAAGTTTGGTTTTATCCATACTTACATTATATCACTTAGTCTACGACTAATACAATAGTAGGCTTGTAGGGGGTTATCCTCTCCAGGACTTTCCCCATTGATCAGAGTAAATTGTCAAAGTACGAATACTTTTTGCCCCTAGCGTTTAAGGGCGGAAAACGTTAGCAGCGGTTGCACCGATGTTCACGTTACCAGAACCGAATGCGCCGGTAGTCATGTTGGTTTGTCCTTATGGTTTAGTTGATGTGGTCAACCAGCCATAGCCTTGTTGATTTCAGGTAGTCGCTTCTGATACTCCTCAACGGACATCTTGGCAACCATCGCATCAACGTTTTGGGGTGTAATACTTGACGTACCCATGTTTGAGCCAGTCACAGCATTTCCCCGTGGTACGGCTGCTTGCTGTTTCTGGGCTAAGGTTTCGAGAGCTTCTCTACCGCCTTGGGACTTTACAGCGTCCAAGTTCTGCGTCTTTACCACTGCATAGAGGGCTTCTAGGTCTCCTGCTAAGTGAGGACGCTTCTGTAGCTCTGCAACCATCTCCCGTTCGATCTCACGAGCGTCGGGATGAGTATCGTAAAAGTCTCGAACCGAGTCCCTTACCTCCACTCGTTGCAGGCGCTTCAATAACTCAGGGTCTTGCCCTGTGTCAATCGCTATATTTTCGGCCACTTCATCAGACGTAGTTGATAGCGTCTTTTCAAGTTCAGACTTCTCACGAGCTTTCGTGTGCATAGCACGTTCTGCTTCACGAGCCATCTTAGCCGCTTTTTTAGCGTTGTCGCTGTCGAGCTTCAAGCCTTTATTCTCTGCCCAACTAGCGAGTTCTTCGTCCTCTGACGGCTCGGCTGCTGCGCTCTGGCTCTGCTCTGGTGTTTCGGTGGTCTGACTGACCGCCTCAGCTGATTCAGTAGTCTCCGGTTGTGCGATTGCCTGTCCCTGGTCGTCTACTGCGACTCCTTGGATGGCCTGTGCGCCGGTTTCGACTGGAGCTTCGGTTGTGGTACTTTCGTCCATCGTATACCTTTCTTTAGTTGTCCCATGCCCAAAGGAGGAGGCGATTTACACCGGGCTAGGGGTGGTTAAAATGTATTAGTACACCTCGCCTCTTCCTTTTGATATGTGACTACTCTTTAGGCTGGCCTTTCTTGTTATTAAGTACGCTGACGATAAGGTTTAAAGCTTCCTGGTTGCCCATAGAGCGGCTTAAAAAATCCAGACTATTCTCTTTACGTGCCTTGTCGGTGTTGCTATCTCGTAGGCTCTGCAGCTGCTCAATGAAGTAGCGACCCGCATCGTTATCGATAAAGAAGGCTTTGTACTTATCGCTTAGGTTATCTGGTGTGGTCATACCATCATCTCCTCTTCTACCGGCACGATTTCACCTGTCATAGGGTCTATAGTGCCGAGAATCTCACCTGTTAACGGATCAACCACTTGCCCTGCCTCGTCTACGACTGGCTCTGGAATTTCCTGTACAGGTTCTGGCATAGGAGCGCCAAGCATTGCTGCTTCATCCATAGGTGGCGCTGGCATTTCAGGAGGCATGCCCATATCCGGCGGCATCTCACCAGGCAATGGTTGTGCTTGGACGAGCAGTTCTACCTCGTCAGGGTCTAGGTCAAACGAGCGTGATAGCACAAGCTTCTTTAATTCTTGCTGGTTGATGTCCGGGTCATTAAGGAACGCCGCCAGCATCTCTTTGGCTCGGTCAGCATCTTGGGCCTTCTTGTTCTCTATCGTAATGTCGAGTTGTACGCGTGGTTCGTAGTCATCTTGGTACTCGCTTGGGTCAAACTCTTCCCACTTTGCGCCGTCTTTGCCGACAATGCGCACCATCATAGGCTCTGTAACGTAGAGCTTAACCATCTCAAACACGACCTTCGCTAATCGGTGGAAGCCTTCGTTCTCTATTTGAGTGACCTTAAGTCCTAAACGTTGGCCAGCACCGGCTATCTGAGCGTTTACTTCAGTTGCAGTCGATGTGTTGTCCTGGCCGACACCCTTCACAATTTCGTTAGAGGCGGTTGTTTCGCGCATCTCATTCTTGATGTTCATGCGCTCGTTGAATGCGTCAGGAGGGATAGGTCGCTGTTGGATAGGGTTCAATGCCCCTGCTTCAACTAGGTAGGTTGCGCCAGGTAGGTTTTCTATCTCGTTAAGCATGTGCGCATACCGAGGGTCGAGCGTATACATTTGGTTAAGCGAGTAGGTAATAGAGTCAATGTTCTGGTTGGTAACGTCATTAAGTAGCTCCTGCTGGTCGAGCATGAAGTCAACTTCACCCTTAGCAAAGAACAGGGATTCATCCACGTAGTCACGCAGTCCAGCGAACGGCATGATACCTGTGGGAAACTCCACCTTATTCTTCTTAGCTTTAGTAAGGTAGTAGTTCTCGCAGTTCTCGATGTCCACTGTGCGGTTAGCGATTGATACGGTGTGTTCATCAGTCCAGTACTCAATGACTTCTACTTGGTCGTCATCTTCACTAAGCGTAGAGCCATAGAACATGTCTTTCTCTTGCTTGTCAGTGTTGTCGCCAGTTGAACCGCCCTTGATCTTGTCTAGGTTCTTGTACTTCGGCTTCATCTCGCCGGTTTCAGGATCAACAATCTCAAAAGACTTAAGTTCTTCTACTGTCGTAAGGTATCGACGGCCCATGTACCTTGCGTTCTCTAGGCTGGTGGCTGTTGGATCTATAAAGAAGTCACGGATAGGTACGTTGATAAGTTCTGGGTGATCGTGGTTCCAGTGAATGTAGACAATGGAAGTTCCGAGCATCAAGAAAGAACGCCCCCAATTGATAACTTTGATGTTCCACTGGTCTTTATCCCAATAGTAGTCGAGTAGGGCGTTTAAGATGTCTGTCTTTTGGTCTGGTTTTTCTTTTGGTGGAAGATAGTTAAACTTCGGTTTCGTACCAAAGAGTGCAGATGTCATCGTCTCGATAGTCGAGAACGTCATCGGTACAAACGTGTCGGTTATGCCATCATAGCCACGCTTAACACGGTTGTTGTTGTATAGCTTGTAGTTGTCAGACCAGCGCTGATGCCAGGAGCCTTGGGCGTATTCCCATGCTGATTTGAAATCTTTAAGAACCTGCTCAACCGATGGTCCTGCAGGTTTCTTGTCCCTCTTCCCCTGTGAGTTTTTTTGAGCCACGATTTTCTCGCAGTCTCACGCCAATCTCACGCCTTTGGGTGCATTATACTAAATATTGGCTTAAAAGTATACATGTTTGTAAGCTACTCATCAGAGGACTAGGTAGGCGTGAGACACTTTTAATGTGTATCCCTAGTCCTCAAATCAGGAGCCTACTGTCGGTGCTTCCTCCTCATCATGTCTGCTGGCTTGTGCGAGGCAATAACGGGTGCAACCTTCGGATTGGACAAAGCGAGTGTCTGAAAGCCGTCAGTACCGTGTGACGACCAGTCGTGATACGGCTGATTTTTGTAAACCTTACGTTTCTCATCAAACTCTTTGTGGTAGTTCATTAGCGCGTCACGGCCTTTCTGTGTCTTTTCCCGGTCAAACCAGCAACGAGGCAGTGTGTTTCTGATAGCATCTATGCCTTCGTCTTTGCGTGCAGGACGCTTTACAGTTTCAAAGTTGATACCAAGTGACCTAGCCGTTTCCTTTCTGCTGACTCCGGTAGATAACTCTCGCACCTCAATGTCATGCGGGGCGAAGTGTTTAGCGTACACGTACCCTTTACTATGCAATTCGTTAATATAATGCGTTAGTCCTTCTCCGGAGTTCTCGTAGTAGTCAATTAGGCGTATCTCGTTATTGAACAGCTGCGCAAACCAGATGGTCATTGAGTCGTCTATGCCTAAGTCCCAATAGGTATTAACAGTAAGCAAAGGATCATACGGTACGTTTGCTATCCGTCCGTCGTTCTCGGCTCTTTCCATGTGTACAGCGAAGTATGCACCCTGTATCGGCGCATCAAAGGAAGTCATAAACTCCTGCTCGTACAGTTGGTAGTCTCCGTACAGCTCAAAGTATTCCTGTTTTATCTTATCTAGCTCTTGGTCACTGAATATGCCGCACTCTTTAGCGTTCAAGTGTGATACATACCATTCAGGGTTTCCTTGTGCTGATTCCAGTAGTCTTAGGCCATGGTTCTTACCTCTTGGTGTCATATTGAACCAAGCAAAACCGCCGTTTTCTGCGAGGATAGGGTAGATGTAACCCCATACCATAGGATCTATAAGGGAATATTCTGAGAACACTACGCCGATAGGGTTTGTACCCACGATCCTGTCTATGTCTGCCGCACCAACTACTTGGATGATAGAACCATTAAGCAGCTCTATCTTCATCTCAGTAGCGTTCTTTGATTTGACCAGCTCTTTAGGCACATGATCTGTAGTCCTCAGACCGTCTTTGTCGATGTTATCCCATAAAGCCTTTCGTCCTTGGTTGTACTCAGGGAAGATGTAGTAGTAGTTCCCCACTCGCTCAGTTGCTTTCTTTACCAGTGCATTGAAACAGGTTTTGTCTTTGCCGTGTCGCCTAGGCCATACCAAAAGCGCACGTTGAATACCGCTATCTATCGCCTTGAAGAATCCTATCTGATAGGCTCTCGGCTTAAACTTGTGGGGTATCGTCAGTATTGGCATCTGCGTAGTTTATTGTTTGGATTGTTAGTTTGCCATTTATGTTGGCATCGAGGTCGAGCTTGTCGCCGTAACGTTTTGGTTTGAGTTTGCTGGCCACCCATTTACGAGCGTCTACGCGTACCTTTGCAGCAGCAGCAGAATCTTTATCTTTAGCTTCATCTGATATTGCAATAATGTCATCCGCATAAGTATCTGCCTGTGTGTCCCTCGCGCGTGCGTATTGGATACTAAATTCCTCATTCTCGCCAAGCCATCTGTGTACTGTTTCCCTGACCGGCATGTCTTTGTCTTGGCATATTTGTCTTAGACTTTCGCCGTCCATAATACGTCTGCATATCTCAGCAGACATTTCGTCTGAGAATAATGTTGGTCTACCTGCTGGCATTACTTTATAACCTCACAAATAACACATACGCTTGATATGTGTAGTCTTTTGCATTTACTGCAAGCTTTTGGTTTCACGCCCTCTGTTTACCCTCTCTTAGCCTAGTGACAACTCGCAGGGACTCTGGAAGCGCGATGAATCCAGAGAACCACTAAGAGAGACATGCGTAAAAACACATGTAGGGGGTGGAACCCCTGTAAATTGTCACTAAGTTGTTAGTTAACGAGAGAAACGTTTTAGCTGTCTGTATTGTAGCATGTTTCAGGTTATAAAGATAGTGCTTACCACTAAAAAAGACCTGTCTCGCAGATCAGGTCTTAATCGGTAGTATATCACTTACTCCTCTGGTTGTGGTGGGGCGTAGTAGTCCCAATATTGTAGGTCAACTATAGCCCAACAACGCTTACAAGTTGGTTTGCCTTTCTCCCAGTCCATGATTTTTGCGTATTTGCCGTTGTGTTTGGTGGGACGGTTGAATTTACAGCCTTCACATTCGTCTTTTTCAACAGTGTCTGGGGTTTCACCGAATAATGTAAGCTCACCGGGTATAACACGGTTAACGTGTTTACAACTCATCGGGATAACGTATTTCAGGCCGTCCATTTGAAAGATGTTCCAGCTGATAACTTCTGCAAACTCTTGTTGCACCTTCAATGAAGGATTCTTATTGAACTTGGCCTTAAAGTAGTCGATCATCGTATACAGCAGGTTTTCGCGAGCGATCAGGACATTATCACCTTGCCACTCATAACCGTAACTAGCTTTAAATGCCTCTAAAGCCCAATGTTTCCACTCTTTTTGTGTCTTGCAGTGTCTAGAAACAACCCTAAGTTTTCTGTCTAGGAATCCGACGCGATTCTCGAGTTTTATAAGCTTGCCTGTATGTGCGGTTGGGTTATATCTGCTTACAATGAATGGTGCTTCACCACAGCTAATTTCTAGCTTCAACTCTTTCACGTATTCTTGCCAACTAGAATTGTCTGGAAAATTACTATCCCCAGACCAATCTATCATCTTGTTCATTAGATCAACAGTTTTGAGAGGAGTGAATACCTCTGCTTTTTCACGAGTTCGGCGGCGTTGTTCTTCGAGACTTTTTGCGGCGCGTGGCTGGATTAGCTTGTTGTATATGCCTGTTACTAAATCAGGGATGATATGTTTTTTTGCGCTAAATGCTAACCCACGCTGTTCATATGAGTCAGTTGCCCATATAATATTTTTCTTCGTAGTTCTATCTAGCAGAAGAGTATCCAGCAAATCTCCTTTTCTACGAAGAATACCTTCTCTAATGTCTATATCACTCAACTTAGCCATAAGTTACTCCATGGCTTTGACGTGAGTTTCGATGAAGTCCACCTCTTCTTTAGTTAAGTCATATTTTTGGTAGAGCTGTTTATCTATATCGTCTATGCTTTTTGACCAATCAATGTCTGAGTTGTTTGAAAAATCTTGCAACGGAATATTCTTCCAAACGCTTGTCGGGTTATCCTGTGTTACTTTAAGAGATCCCAATAACGACCTAAGAAATTTTGTTTTAATGTACTTCATACATGACTGTGCTCTGATCTCACTATCAAACGATCCTATCTGTATAAAAGAACCTGTACATCCACTTAGGGGTTCAGCTAGCATTGGCATACTTAAGCTCTCACCAAATTCTCCACTCCCATTAGATTTAGGAACCAAAACCCTCCAAGTTTCAATGATCGGATCATCCATGATATTTGAATCTGCGTATCTTACAGCACGTTTGTTACCTTTTTCTAAGCCGTATATCTTTGCCGAACGATTTTCTGATTTTTCAACTGTAAATATCTCGGGGAATTTATCAAAATAATTTGGCCTTAATCGTCGTTCTGTGGGGAATTTCTTATCTAGTCCTGTTTTTGTTTTACTTTGAGGATAGACTATCTCATCAAAACCTCCATCAACTTTTTCTAATATATGACTCAGTTCTTTATAGGGAACAAAAACCCCTCCAAGCCCGCCATCTGTATTATTTTTATCCCATAAGGTTATTGCAACACCACCCTTTATGTCGACCCCAGAAAATACCTTACTTGAATCAGCATCGTAAAAAGGAACTTTCAAATGGGTGTCATTTAGCATTTGTTCATTCCAGTCCTTGGGAGTGGCACCTGCATTAAATAAGAATCTTGCCGGATGAATGAGCGATACATAATCAGGTTGAAGACTTTTTGCTGCTTCAATGAAAAGATGATAAACGGGCGTTGAGAAATTAGTGTCAGTATTGATCTGATATGGGGGATTTCCAACTACGGCAGTGAACCTCACGTCTTCTCCTTTCTTATTGAATTTGTCTTCTATTTCGCTACTAAGATTATAGCTTGAATACTCATCTTCTTGTCTAAGTTTCTTTATGAGATCATGTATATAAACTACGTTCATTTTTGTTTTGGCATAGCCTTGTTTGTGCTAACTATGAAGCCACGTTCAAACAAGTAATTACTCAATCCAGGCATAATTTCATCCAGCTTTTCTCGTAACTCTTTTTTGCTTCTAGCATTACCACCAATAGATACTTTGACTTCGTAAAAACTCAGTGAGCCTGGGTACTTTACTTTATGGTTGTAGAGTTGTTTGATTGTTTTGCTCATATGTTAATCCTTTCCTTTTATTGGGGGAGTGGGGTACTTGCGTTTAAACTTAAAAACCAAAGGTTCGGTCATTTCATATATGCCTAACTGATAGCCCATCTCTACAAGCTTTGATGCTCCGCCGATTCTGCCCCAACTAATCGCATCTGTTTTTACTGACCTACTATAAGCAGTCTGCTTTTCTATAGGTACGAGCTTTATTAAGTTTTTTGACTTGTTGCTATAGATTTCAACGTAGTCATTTGCTCCAATATGTTTGAGAACCGACAGGGATGTTTTAAGCTCAGGACTTTTACCAGGTCTTTTCTGTAAGAATAGTCTTGGCAAACTCTCTGTAGCGTGTTGAGTGAAGGGTATAATTTCAAACTTGTCGCTCATCCTCTCTATCCTTTCTATTAGCTTTGGGTGGGGTTAGCCAATCCATAAAGTTACGACTATTATTACTAGAAAATGCAGGGCTTGGTCTACGTTTATTCCGTACATACCTGCTGTTTGAATCCCTGGAATCCTTGCACCTTTGGTGTGTGGGAATCTGTCATCAAGCAACTGACAGCTTTTGCCGAAGTCTATGAGCCAGTGTGTGACTCCAACAATTAGGGCAGCAGTAAAGTTCTGTGTGATGAATCCAGCCACTAGCCCGTGTATAAAAGCGTGTGATGCTAGGCAGTGAAAACCTATACTCTCTTGCAATATCTTCTTTTTATTATCAGCTACAAACGCTGGCTGTAACGGAAAGTCTGCAAGATAATGTCCTGCCCATAATGTTAGTAGTAATTGAAAATCCATACTCATTCTCCTTTACTTAATTTGGGGGGTGCTAACAGGCTCGTAAGTATCCCAGTACCATGCTTCAACCACTTCGCCATTATCTAGTTCGACCAAGTAACGCTTACTGAGCTTCGCTCCCTCTAGGGCTTGCTGTAGCGAGTCGTTGTTTGCGTAGGGTAGTTGTGTTTCACCGACCACAGTTCCGAGCTTCCATTCGCTTCTGTGTTGTGAGTAAGCATCACGCTCTTGTGTTCTTACCCAAAGTTTCTGCTTCGCCATAAACCTCTCCTTCCTTACTTATCCATCCGTCTTATTAGTTCTGCATAGCGTTTTAGGTAACTCTGTGGTGCTTTGTAGCGGTTCAGAAAGACCCGTTCTACTTTGGAGCAGAAGGTTACTTGTTCTTCTGAGCCTTCTATTTCACCGTTTAGGACTTGCCAGATGATGACGGCTCTCTCGTGTGACATGGTGAGCTGGTTGCCGTTAGTGAGTTTTATGATTGCCATTACTTAAAAACCTTTGGTATGGCCTGGTACAGCTCGTCAGATAGCGTCACAATGATGTCAAGCCTGTTGGTCAGGACGATAAACAAGATTGCTAAGACGCTTACGAAGCCTAAAAGCAAGACGGTTGATTCGAGTGGGTGCGTTATGTAGGCTAAAGCTAAATCTTCGCCATTCCTCGCCCACCTTTTCATAGTTAAGCTGGTATTTTTCCAGGCTGTATTGATTTTTGTCATAGCTGATTCCTTTCTTTTTACGCATGTACCTTTTTCCCTCGACGTGATACTTTGCCGCCAATAAGCCCGGCTCGCCTGGCAAGCTCAGGGTTAGCCGCGAAGCCTTTAATGACTCCCTGTGCTTTACCTTTGCTGCCGCCTTTAGCGCCGATCTTCTTAAAAAAGTCTGGGTCACGCGCTTTGATACTCGCTGCGCCCCTTTGTCCACCAGTCAATGTTTCTGCCATGTTAGCTCTCCTTATCTATGCTTGTTATATATTCGATTGCTTGCTCTGCGCCTTTGCATACCTTTGTTGGTATTCCGGCGCTGTTGAGCTTCTTGATCCACTCGGTCTGTGTGCTAGATACAGTTCCGCCTTTGACACGCTTCATCTCTACACCCACAAGACCAGACTTAGTAATAACGAATAGGTCAGGTATGCCGGACTTTACACCTAGCGCCTTGTTGATTCGTTTTTGATTCCAGCTCTTTGTGTAGGTTTGGTTTGGTGTGTGCCAAAAGTCGTAACCTTTCATATCTAGCCATTGAGCAAATGCTATTTGTTCTGCGTGTTCAGTTGGTTGATTAACCATCGTTTTTCCACCTTCTACCAGTCATTACGTGAGCAATAGTGGAGTACTTAACTCCGTACCTCTCTGCAATCTGGTTGTAAGTTAGCTGACCTTTAAGTTTTTTAATCTCTGCAACTTTCGTTGGATTCAACTTATTTAATGTTAGTGACCGCCAGTTGTACTTCGGGATTAGCCCGGTTTCTATGGCGTGACGTACATTTTCTTCGTTAGTACACCACTCAAGATTCTCTACTGTATTGTCCAACTTATTCCCGTTGATGTGGTTCACGTATTCCTTACCTACAACTCTCGGTAGGTGATGTTCTGCCACAAGCCTGTGTAATGCCCAGTTCTTGCGAGTTGGTTTGTTGGTTGAAACGTACAGGTAGCCTCTGTGTTTATTCAGTGATGGCTTGAGTATTTTTGGCTCGGCTATGCGTTTGGCATAACGGCCTACACCTAAGTACGATCTAACTTGTCCGCTAGAACTTACTTCATATAGACCGTCTGTTTCTTGTACTACCAACCACTTATCCGCCTCCTTCTTGAGCTTCGCAACAGATTTTGCTTTCATAGCAAAGCCGTTTCGTCTTCTATGAACTTGCACAGCAGGCAACAGTCGCCTTCGTGGATGACATCGGCATAGATTTCAAGTAAGTTAGCCATGTCAGTCCTCGTCCTTTTGTCCTAGGTATGTGTACCTATAGATGCCAGGCTTCTCATAAGAAGCCACGATTACATGGTTTTCTTTTCTCAGTTCCGAGACGCGCATGGTGTAGTTAAATGCGATTTTCTGTAGGTCAATATTCGTAACCTCTTTACCGCTGGTTAGTAGTTCAAGGATTCGCTGGCTTTGTGATTTCCGGCGGTTAATCTCATCTCGAACATTTGGCTGCTTGTCTTTTTTGAGTAACCCAAACATCTCATACCCCCATGAGTTGAATTAATTAAAAAGGAATATCTTCCAATGAAATTGGCTCGTCGCCGACTTCGTGAATTACGTCTTGTGTTGGCTGCTTGTCCTCGCTACCCTCTCGTGGAAAGACTGAGAGCCAACCGTTCCACTCACCAACCGGAACAGTGTCGAACTTGATCGTCATGTGTGATTGATGTGGAGTTGAAAAGAGCGTACCGACCTGAATCCATACGCTCTTTTCTTTTCCGTCCTTGTCCGTATATGTTCGAGCCTTATATTTAAGGTCTGCATACGGTTGAAGTTTTGAATCTGCCATTTACTTTCCTTTCACGAATACATCAACGAGTTCCCGAACAATTTGGTCGGTGCGTTGAAGCGTTATTTTTTCTAGTTGTTGCTGCTGTGCTATTTCTTCTTCAATAGTTGATCGTTCGATGATGAGGCAGTAATGCTCCATTTCTGTGTATGCAACCAGGTCGCTTATGAGCGTCCAATACAACTTCTGTAGATCATGGTTCACATTGAAGTAGTGAATGGCCTGGTCTTTGCAGTCGTCTGGTATTGAGTCGAATGGTCGGTAACCTTCTTGTGCTTGCGCCTTTTTGTCCTCCCACATGAGTCGGAGATGTTTGTCAGGGTCAAAGGCTTTGGTTTCCTGAGCTATCGTTAAGTCGTTTGGATCTTCGCCGTCTGGTGAAATATACAGCCGTTCGTTTTCGTCAGACTGCCATATCATGCCCTTGACGAGATTCAGACCGTACTTCTGATTTGTTAGCTCTAAGGCTCTCATCTCCAGTCGATGGCCGCGTTCGCGCTCATCTTCACCGTCTTTTGGCAGCGACAGGCGTTCGCTGATGAGTTTCCAAAATCCGGCTGCACCCTCGGCAAGTCCTTTGTACTTACCTCGGCTCAGTGGTTTTGCGCCTTTGATCTTAGAACCTCCCAACTTATAGCGCCGGAAGTCATACCAGATGTCGCTGTTCTGTTCTATTGGTAGCCTACGCATAGAATCGTTCTCGCAGTTTGGCTTTTTCTTGCTCTTTCTCGCTTGGCTCGTCACTCGCGACCACATCAACATCATCAGCACCAGAGTTAGCTTCTGCTTCAAGCTCGGCGACATCTTCCCAGCGTTCTACTTGGTTAGGCTTCGCCCAGTCTGGTAGTTCTGGGATTTCTTTGAGCTGTTTGTACTCGTTTATAGGCACCCAAACATTCGGCAGGTAGTAAAGGTATCGTCCGACACCCCAAACGGCTGCTGCGCGCTTGAGAGCATCCGAGGCACCACCTTTGATAGCCTCGACCTTAGTATTTCCGGCTGCGTTAGATTTTGTTATCCAGTC
>JBGAVA010000022.1:0-18004 GCA_044228355.1 Saccharimonadales bacterium (SeqCode) | reverse complement strand
TGTGTCGGTTGTAAAACTGGACAACATTCGACAGAGAGACGGAGCTTCTGGCCTGGTTTTAGGTCCAGGACCTTTTGGCAGCAAAAGGTCCTGGTCGCCCTGCGGGGCGAGACCCGGCATTCGGTCGGCAGACAGGGGCGAAACCCCACATTTAAAAGTTGTCGGATATCAAACCGGGGAAAGCCCGGGAGACTAAATATCGAGGTCGTCGAGGTCGGCCAGTTCGGCGCGGGTGCGCGCTACTGCGTCACTTTCTTTCTTGTCTTCGGCTGCGCCAAACGAAACATCATCGTCATCGTCTGCTTTCACCGATGACACAAAGCCATCATCTGCGGCAGCCACAGCATCATCGCTCGCAGCCGGTGCCGCGGCGTCATCACGCGGGGCAGCGGCGTCTCGCTCTGGGCGTTCCGGGCGTGGCAATGGGTTGCCATTTTCGTCTAAACGATCGACATCGACAATCTTCAGGTTATAACGAGCCTCTTGCTTGGTACCAAGCGCCCGCAGGAGCGTACGAAGGCTTTGAGCGGTTGCGCCCCGCTTGCCGATCACGCGGCCGAGATCTTCGGCATCGACTGTTAGCTCGAGCAAAACACCCTTTTCGTCGACACTTCGTTTGATACTGACTGCTTCTGGTTTGCCGACGAGCGACTTTACGACGTACTCGACAAATTGCTCATCTATGGTTGCTGACATGTTCTGCCTCCTCTGGCTTAATCTGACCCTGTCATTATACCGAAAAATATCGCAAAAACGAAACCCTAGGGAGCCGAATGACCAAGTACCAGCTGGTAAGCACCAACCGGCAATAACCAATAACCAATAACCAATAACCAATCAATGACTGAATGTCTGAATGTCCGAAAGGTAGCAGTTCGTTGAATGCAATTTGCTTATTTGGTCATTAAGACATTTGTGAATTGCTTGGTCATTGGCACTTGGTCATTGGTGCTTGGTGTTTGGTGCTTGGTGCTTGGTGCTTGGTTATTCAGCAGGTGTTTCGGCAGGAGCCTCTGCGGGCGCAGCCTCTTCGGCCGGTGCTTCTACTGCTTCGGCAGCTGGTTCTTCGGCCGGGGCTTCTTCCTTGACTTCTTCTTTCGGCTCCTCAGGACGGTTGCGGCGCAGCTTTTCTGGGTTGCGCAGTTTGCCTTCCTGTTTGGCTGGCAGTTTCACCCAGCTAGGCAGTTTGACGCCCTCTTTCTTGAGGATGAGCACCACGCGGTCACTCGGCTGTGCGCCGTGATCGAGGTAGTGCTGGGCTCGTTCTTTGTCGAGAATGAGCTCTTTGGTATGAGGGTTATATGTTCCCACCTGCGCGACGATCTTGCCGCTGGTTGGGGTCCGGCGTGAGTCTTGAACGACGACGCGGAATTGTGCGTGACCTTTGCGGCCAGTGCGTTGCAAACGAATAACTAACATCGTTTACCATGTCCTTCCCATTAAATTTTCTACTCCAGAAAGTCTACCACTCCCCACCCCTGTTGTCAATTAAGTCGGGGTTACTATCCAGTTACTGTGTACTCGTGCAAAGCGACCGGAGTTGCCGTGGCGTCTACGGTCACGCCTTTTGTAATACCAAGTCCTGGCCATTTTTCGTATTGCGGATACGGATCAAGTAATTCCTTGTCGTCAGTGATACCTAAAATGCTATCCAAAATGTAGCGCCCATAGCCTCTTATCTCATTAGAATTACCACCTAAATAATGAAACAATTCTTCCGCCATACCTTTTGGCAGAATACTCCCGGCCAATACAGACAAGCCGGGTCTGCCATTTGTGTCTCTGTGAGTGTAACCAAAGTCACCAGAACGCCTGGTTAGGGTGTGGTAAACGACTGCAAGTGCTTCTTGGTTATCAATTGTAACTGGCCGTACAACCAGTTCGGGTTGTGCGAGTGTATTTCTGCCAAATAACTTCCTTCGGCTCGGGGTTGGGGTTGGGAACCTTAGGGTCTTTGCTGTTAGTGGCAAAATAACAAGCATTTCACCTATACCATTAGCCCGAAGATCGGGGCCACGGTGATCGAAAGATTTTACTGCTGTAATTGCGTCACTTGGCGGGAGCAACGGGGACATACCTCTCCAAGAACTTGTCTTGAACCCGAAGCCAGTGCCGCTCGTGCTATATGTTTCGGCAAAGCATGGATAGCCCTTGGTAGTATACATAATAGTAGCTTATTATATACTATATATTAGTAATCGTCTACTATACGTGTTAGGCAAGCTTCTTTAGAGCGGCGGAGGCGGCGGAGACTTGGGCGGTTTGTTTGCTGGGGCCAGTGCCCTTACCGACGAGCTTGTCGTTTACATAGACGCCCACGGTAAATTCCTTTTCGTGGTCGGGACCTTCCTCGCTCATCACCCGGTAGCTGGGCGTCGCGCCCACCTGACCCTGTATAATCTCTTGCAGGCGAGATTTCGGGTCCATCCATGAGCCGGTTTTTAGGATATCGTCGAAGGTAGAAAGGATGTTATCGGTTATAAACGTACGGCAGGCTTCGTAGCCCCGCTCTAGGTACAGCGCGCCGATGATGGCCTCAAACGCATTGGCCAGTATCTGCCCTCTGGCCCTCTCGGTACCGTGCTTCTCGCCGCGGCTCAGGCGCAACAGCGGCTCTACACCCAGCCGTGCGCCCGCCGCACCGATACTCTCGGTCCGCACGAGCGAACTGCGCCAGTTGGTTAGGATACCCTCTGGCTCGCTATGGTTGGTGAAAAGATACTCGGTTACGACCAGCTCAAGCACGGCATCGCCAAGGAACTCTAACCGCTCGTTGTGCTCGCTGGCGGATTTCTTGTGCTCGTTCAAGTACGAACGGTGCGTAAACGCCACGATGAGTAGCTCGAGGTTCTTAAACGCCCCGCCCAGATGCTGTTTTGCAAAATCTTGGTATACATTCGTGTCCATAATGTTGGGGGTAGACGTTAGACGGTAGAAGGTGGATACATCAACCCCCTACCGTCTACATTCTACCGTCTAGCCTTTCCTTTCCCTTACTTTCTTCATCCCGGCCAGCATGAGCTTGCCGATGTCTTCATACGCGATAGCATCCACGGCCTTGGCAGCCGGCAGCCACTGAATATCACTGAGCCAATCTTCTGGATGCAGCCGGTCGGTGTTGCCCTTACCCTCCACCAGGTAAATGTGCATGGTCATAAGCACCAGGGTGTGGTTGCGGCGGTAGCGGAAATTTACCTTGCCCAGCCACTGCTGGACGTGCATCTCCTGCAACCCAGTTTCCTCACGTATCTCACGCTCGGCCGTCGCTTTTGGCTCTTCGCCCTCCTCGACATGCCCCTTGGGTATGGTCCAGCGGTTTTTGGCGTCTTTTATGAGCAGTATTTCGACCATACCGGTCTTTTGATTGCTGCGGTACACGATGCCCCCAGAGGTTATCTCGTGTACAACCTCCTGTATGGCCGGCCGACGCGTCACAAAATTGCGGATGCCTTCTATGGGCTTCTTTATGCCTTCCATCGAGGCAAGCCGCTTGCGCTTTGCTTCGCCCACGACCTTACGCCGCCTTCTTTGTGCTAGCTTTGGTAGGTTTTTTGGCAGCCACCTTTTTGGCTGATACTTTTTTGGCAGGTTTCACCTGGGATGGGACTTTTTCCTCTGTTGTCTTCACCTGGTTTGCGCCTTCTTTGTTTTTCAGCGCGGTGCCCAGAACGCCATTTATGAACTTGCTGCTGTTATCGCCGCCAAACGCCTTGGCCAACTCGACTGCTTCGTTTATGACGACCTTAGGCGGGACATCTGGTTCATGATGCAGCTCGTACAAGCCCATACGCAAAACCACGCGGTCCATCCGGGCAATCTGCTCCAGCGGCCACTCTGGCGCTAGCGGGCGCAGTTCGTCATCTAGCTCTTTTTCGTACTTGGTGACGCCCTTTACCAGCTCTTCTATGAAAAACACGTCGTCGACGGTAGATTCGTACCGGGCCACATTGCGCTTGAGCACGAGACCTAGGTCAAAGCTGTCATCACCGGCTTCACGCCGAAAATCTAGCTCATAGAGTGTTTGGAGGGCGACGATACGGCCCAGATGCCGGTTACTTGCCATATGCAAAACTCCGTTTTGCGCGGTTTGTAGTTTGTAGTTTGTAGTTTGTAGTTTTCATAGAGGTATGTCCTTCTTGGGCTAGCATGTGCCACTAAAAACTAAAAACTATTTACTATCCACTGCGCCGGAAAGGCGCTTACCGCTTTCGCGGCGAGTCGTGTAGGCTTTGACTGGTGATTTTTTGTTCACGGCCCGTGCCAACTTGACTATAAGATGGCTGCGCCGTGCGCCGGTGGCGCGTGGACTGGTTCGTTTCTTTGGCTTACCCATAGATGTACTAACTCCTTCTCTGGAAGTTTTATCTGATATTTGCTGTCATTATACGCTGTTTCTTGCATAATCTCAAGTAGAAATATTTGACAATATGTATGTATTTATTATATTATATGCTTCATGATGTACGATCCGCGAAGTGGAGCCGAGTTATTTCTGCAAGGCGCAGATGTAAATGATGCAGCTGCGTTTGGCTTGCCAAGCATTGAAGTACCAGAGTGCCTGACAGCGACAGTCAGTCCAACTGAGCCTGATGATTTTGAGCTATGGCAGCGAGAAGTTGATGCGGCTTTAGATATTGTTAATCACCACCTTCACTATCCTCCAAAACCTGAGCCACAACCCGTAGCCATGGATACTGTGCCCAGAACAGTGACATCGGAAGATGATTGGTTTTGGAGCAAGCTAGGCAGACTGGGGATTAAAACCGACAGGCCAGCTGTGTCACCGTTCAAATTTCACGAACGCTAGTATCACTTCACCACGAAGCTGATGAGTTTTCCCCGGACGTAGATGGTTTTTATGATGTCGTGGCCGTCTAGGTAGGCGGCGGCTTTTTCGCTTTGTTTGGCGGCTTCGACGGCAGTGGCTTCATCTGCCTGTGAGGGCACGGTGATTTCGGCGCGGATTTTGCCGTTTATCTGCACTGCAAGCGTGACGGTATCTGCCACCAGATACTGCTCATCGAGTACCGGCCAGCTACCGCGCTGGACGCTGGTGGTTCGGCCCAGGTCGTGCCAGAGTTCATCGGCCGTATGGGGCGCAAAGGGAGCGACCAGGGCGACCAAGCTTTCCAGCGTAAACTGCCAGGCGGCGCGGTCGGCAAAGCCGTCTTTGGCCTTCAGGCCGTACAGCGTATTCGTCACCTCCATCATGGCGGCAATGGCCGTGTTGTAGCGCTGTGCTTCTAGGTCGGCTGTGACTTTCTGGATGGCGGGGTGGATTGCACGCAAAACCGGAAACCCCGGCGCAGACTGAAGACTGGAGACTGGAGACTGGAGATTTTCTTCTGTCTTCTGTCTTCCGTCTTCCGTCTCTACAAACTCTTGCACCAGATTCCAGACGCGGTTCAAGAACCGGTACGTGCCCGGTACACCCTGCGGATCCCAGCGCATCCAGAGGTCGAGTGGGGCAGCAAACATCAGGTAGGTACGCAGCGCGTCGGCGCCGTAGCCTTGGGCGATGATCTCGAGCGGGTCGACACCATTGCCTTTGCTTTTACTGAACATCGTACCGTCGCTGGCCGTGACTTTGCCGTTGAACAGGAACTTTTTGAACGGTTCTGGGTCGGCGAGCAGCCCAAGCTTATGGAAAAAGCGGGCTATGAAGCGCACGTATATGAGGTGAGCTGTGGCGTGGTCGCCGCCGTTGTAGAAATCTATCGGCATCCATTTGTTCGCTATGGCAGAGTCGAATGGTTTTTCGCTGCTGGCCGGGTCAAAGTAGCGCAGTTCATACCAGCTGCTGCAGATGTACGTGTCGAGCGTGTCAGTTTCGCGCTCGGCCGGACCGCCACAGGTGGGACAGGTCGTCTGCAGCCACTCCGTGGCCCGCGCCAGGGCGCTGCGGCCATCACCGCTCGGTGCAAAATCTTCTAGCTCTGGCAATACCACTGGTAGCTGCTCATCCGGCACCAGCACAACGCCGTCTTTTTCACAGTGCACAATGGGTATGGGCGCCCCCCAGTAGCGCTGCCGGCTCACGCTCCAGTCACGGATCTTGTAGTTTGTCTTTGCCTCGGCGATGCCTTTGGTGGTGAGATCGGCGATTATCTGCTCGCGTGCGTCGGCACTCGGCATACCATCGTACTCACCCGAGTTCATCATAACGCCCTCTTCGTGCCAAACCGTAGGCTCAGGAATGTCTAACTGTTCTGGAGGAATGCCTATTTCAGCCCCGCGTTTTTTAAACGCTTCAAAATTTTCAGCATCTTTAAGGTGCAACGATTCGTCTGCAAACACAACCCAGTTGGTACTACCCATGCTATCGGCATACCAGCCACCGATTTCGGCATGTTTTTCGATATTGTCTTTCAGAAAGGCTCGAAATGCAGCTTCGTTCGCGCTAGGCACCGTAACCACCCAAATACAACCCCAGCTTTGGGACTTTTCGCGTACTTCAAGCGTACCAAATTCTTGCAATGCCGCCTCAGGATTAGCACATGTGAGGCTTTTTTCGATCACGGTATATTTCGCATACTCAGGCACTATGACAGGCGTTATGGGTAGATCAAATGTGATAGCAAATTCATTATCGCGCTCATCGTGCGCTGGCACCGCCATAATGGCGCCGGTGCCGTAGCCCATTAGCACATAGTCAGCGATCCATATGGGGATTTTTGCCCCATTCACGGGGTTGATGGCGTACGCACCCGTGAAGACGCCCGTTTTTACTTTGTTTTCCTGGCGCGTCACTTCATCTTTTTTGGCCGCCTCTGTTATATAAGCCTCAATTTCACTTCGTTGACCCTCGGCCATGATTTCTAGTACGAGTGGATGCTCGGGCGCAAGCACCATAAAGGTTGCTCCAAAAAGCGTATCCGGCCGCGTGGTAAAGACAGTGATACTCTGCTGGCTGTCATCTTGAGCGGATCCGCTGGACAGCGGAGAAGTCGAAAGATCCCGTTGTCCCCTACGAGATTCCTCCGCTTCGCCTCCGGCTTCGGTCGGAATGACATTGCTTGCTAGTCTGAACTTCACCTCGGCACCCTGTGATTTGCCGATCCAGTTGATCTGGGCAGTTTTGACCACATCTGACCAGTCGAGATCATAGGTCGCCTGCAGTATTTCATCGGCATAGTCGGTGATACGGAAAAACCACTGTTTAACTTCCTTTTTGTTGACTTCAGGGTCATCAGCTCCGTCGTGCCGCCAACATTTGCCGTCAATCACTTGTTCGTTCGCCAGCACCGTTTGGCACTTGGTGCACCACCACTGCATGCGAGCGTCTTGGTAGGCCAGGCCCTGGCGGTACATCTCGGCAAAAATCCACTGTGTCCAGCGGTAGTATTCGGGCAAGTGCGTGCTGATTTCTTTGCTCCAGTCGTTGCTCCAACCCATGGCCTTGTACTGCGTGTGGTAGCTGGGGATGATCTTTGCCATCGACTGCTGCGGTGACACACCGGCTTTGATGGCGTAGTTTTCGGCCGGCAACCCAAAGGCGTCCCAGCCAACCGGATGGTAGCTCTCGAAGCCCTGCTGGCGCTTGAACCGAGCCATGACATCGGAGATGGTGTAGTTCATGGCATGGCCGATGTGTATTCCCGCGCCGCTGGGATAGTTAAACATGCTCATGGCGATGTACTTGGGCTTCGACGAGTTCAGATCGGCCTTGTAGACCTGCTCCTCATCCCACACCTTCTGCCACCGCGGTTCAATTTCTTTAGGATTATACCGTTTCATAGAAGTCTAGTATAACAGGGATGGCCACCGAGTTAAAACTGCTTGAGGAAGTTGGTGGTGAAGGTGGTAGTGAGTTTGGCGCGCCGGGCGTGACGCTCGAGTGCGTAGGCGATGAGTTTTTCGACAAGTGCAACTTTGGATATGCCAGCCTGGATCCAGTTGTGTGCGTAGAGGCTGCCGGGAAGCGGATTTACTTCGTTGAAATAGACTTTTTTGGCCCTGGTGTCGACCAGCATATCGACTCTGGCTATGCCACTGCAGCCGAGAGCTCGATAAACATCCAACCCCACCCTCACAGCCTCGTCGGCAAGTTCTTTGGGCAGGCTGGCTGGGATCTGGCTGTAGCCCTGGGCCCCTTTTGCACCTCCCTTTTTGCCACCGCCCTTCATGCCTTTGCCGCCCTTTTTGCCGCCGTGAAGATATTTGGTCTCGAAGTCAAAAAAGTCTTCGGCATGCAGCAGCGGCTGTTCCAATAGCGCCGGCTCGGGGCGATCATTGCCCATGATGGGCAGTGTTACCTCTACCAGATTGTGAACGGCTTCTTCGACGATGATTTTATCGTCGTAGTGCGCCGCCACTTCGAGGGCGTTTTTTAGTTCCGACTCTTGCTCTACCCGGGTAATGCCTATGCTGGAGCCCAGGTGCGCCGGTTTGACGAACAGTGGGTAGCGCAGGCCCTCGCACTGTTTTTTCACTGCTCGCACATCTTCGTTCAGCGTATGAGCCGTAAACCATATACCTTTGGTGACAGGGAGACCCTCGGCATAAACAAGCTGTTTGGAGAGGACTTTGTCCATGGCGACCGCAGCCGCCGACACACCGCAGCCAACGTAAGGAACGCCGGTCATCTCAAATAGACCCATCAGGTCACCGTCTTCGCCGTGAGTGCCGTGCATGGCAGGAAAAGCTATATCTACCGGAATGGATTTGACTCGGCCGAGGCGCGAGGGGACGAGCAATTTCATCCCATTGCCGCAAACTACCCCTGTCGGTTTCACCTGGGATAGAAAATCTTTTAGCTGCGAAGATTGGTAGAGTTTGATGTCTTTTAGCTGCTCGCTGACATACCAGCGGCCATCTTTGGCGATGTAGACCGGCACGACCTGGTACTTTTTGGTGAGTTCGAGTGGCTTGATGATGGCGGTCAAGGCGGTGACAATGGATACATCGTGTTCGGCCGACTGCCCGCCGTAAAAAACTGCGACTGTTTGCATGGTTTTTAGTATACAGGGTTGGGGGGATGGAGGGTAGTTGGATGTTGGATGTTGGACGTTGGACGTTGGAGGCGGCCGAAGGCCGCTGAGGTGCATCCACCGAAGCTGTGGCGAAGGTGGATATTGTTAGTAGGGGCACTGCGGAGCCGACCCGGTACAGCTGTTGTAACGCACTACAACAAATGCAAAAATGCGTATCCAATTAGTGTTTTTGCGTTGTAGTCTGTTACAACAGCTGCCGAGTCGGTGGAGATGTGCCTGGCTTTTTTGTGAAACTTTTTTGCTACCAAAAAAGTTTCTCGCCGGTGGGGGCGAGACCCCACATGCTGGTCGACAGGCAGGGGCGAGGCCCGGCATTTCTTTGCATCAATAACCTATACTGCAACTACCTAGCTTCAGGCGTAGTTGTCGGTCCAGTCGTTCTGCATGAGCACTACATCTCCTGCCGCTACAAAGCTCGAAAGGTTCGTGTAAAATTCGAGCGGATTGTCTTGGACCAGCAGCTCACCGCTGTAATCGGTATCTTCCAACCCCGCCTGTATGTGCGGCGCGGCCGAATTGCGCATGAGCACTACCACGTCTGGGCGAGCCGACGCAATCAGCCGCCCCACCTGACGATGGATATCGGCCGTGTCTTTACCCTGGTCGACCAAACCGGGCGTCACATACAGCTTGCGTGTCGCCTTCAGCTCCGCCAGCAGTGCTGTGCCGGCCTTTATACCTTCGAGATTGCCATTGTAGGTATCGTCTATGACCCACGCTTTACCCAGCCGATATGGCTGCATGCGGTGCTCAAATGGCTCAGTCTTCGCCAGGCCGGCGGTAACTTGCTTTTCGCTCAGTCCAAACTGAAGCCCCACAGCCGCCGCAAACGCCAGCGGCCCCACCTGGTGCAGCCCAACCAGCCGACTGTGCAGCCTAAGCCGCCGCTTGCCCTTCACGAGCTCAAATGAGGTACCGTCTATGCTGGTAACGGCTTTTTGTACCCGCCACCCCAGTACGGTACTTTGGCTGTAGATCCGGAAGTCTGGCTGCAGAAAATCGTGCACCGCGGGAGCATCGGCATTGACATAGATCTGGCTAGGGGGCACAACACTGGCCAGAGAAAAAATATCCGTGCCGGCTGCCGCGACAGTCTTGTAGTGATCGAGGTGTGCCGGTGCCAGGCCGGTGATAACCGCGTGCGTCGGCTGAACCACAGCAGCAAACTGAGCTACATCACCCGGCTTGCCCTCGCCGAACTCGACCAGAACCACATCTTCTGCCCCTGTCAGACTGCTTGCAAAGCGGGCGTGAGAACTAACCACGTTCATATTTCCGGGGGTCGCTGCCACGACCAAGCCTTCGCTCAGTACGGTACGCAGCAGCTCTTTCATACTGGTTTTGCCGTAGCTGCCCGCTATGGCAATCCGCTTGCCGGGGTGCTGCCGAAACAGCTGCGCGGCGGTGGCTGCATGGCGTTGCTCACGCGGGCGCCGCACACACACGTCGCCCAGCCACACAGATAGCGCCAGCACATGAGCCCAGACTACCGGATATGCCACCAGTGCCGCCGCCCCGTACCAGACACCACCAGGGCTGCTCGTGACAACGCTGGCGTATATCCAGAGCGCGGCGGCGATGATATGTAAGCCAACTCCCACGAACAAGCCGTACCGGAGCAACCGAGCGGCAGGCGTGGCGTCGAGCTGCCGCCGGTGCATAACCTGCGAGAAGTCTTGCGTCCGCCAGAACCAGCGTAGGTACGGCGCAGGATGGTACTCGGTGCTTTGCAGCATGTAGACGAGGTTCGTCGTCAGCCGCGGCACACTGTACAGCGCCCATGAGCTCCGCAAAAACCTACGCACGTATGTATTCCCTAACAAGCCGCACTGTTTCATCGGCCGCATCAACCTGTATAAAGTGACCCGCCTCGGGGACTACCACCAGCTGCGAACCCTCTATAGCCTGCTGCAGTTGCTGGCCAAGCTTGGGAGGCGTCGTCGTATCGGCGCTGCCGTAGATAAGCAGTGTCGGCGTACTGATATATGCGGCATCGGCGCGGACATCATCGCGGACAATTTTGGTAAATGTTTCCCGCAGATGCTCCGCCACAAGCAAGTCCGAACCGGCCCGAGCATAGAGCTTTGCCCGGAGCTTGCTGCGGACTCTTTTCGGCAGGGGCGAAACCACCACCTTGCCTACTTTTGCCATCACTCGGTAGCCTTGGTTGGCCCGCGGGCTCCGCACGCCAGCGCTGGCGAGGAGCACCAGCTTATCTGCCTGAAACAGACCCTGCCCAACACCCCGCACTGCAATGGCCCCGCCATTGGAATGACCGATAATGGCATGCGGCTTAATGGCTAACTTCGCCAGGAAATCACGCACAAACGCAGCGTAGTTCGTAACATTCCAAGCTACCGGCGGCGCTTCCGTGCCACCAAAACCGGGTAAATCCGGCACGATCACGTCGTACTCTTTGCTCAATTTTGCGGCAAGTACCTGCCAGCTCGCGCTGCTATCGCCCCAGCCATGCAAGATCACCACCGCTGGGCCCTTGCCGACCCGCGTGTACGTGGTTGCCATGTCCTCAATAATGATTTGCATCTTGCTTATAGTATACCGCGGCCGGGCGGGAATCGCACGGGGAGATTCGCGATTGGCCTGTTACCAGCCGCCGTCGCTGGCTGACGCGCGCTTCCGCCGCATCCACGCCGGGCTTTGCCGGACGAGTTTGCTGGCGTCTCCCGGGTGGGCAAGCAGGTGCTTGACGACCTCTTCGGCAAAAACACCGTTCTGTGAGCCTTTCACTAGCACGATAGCACCTGGCTTCAGCTGCTTACGCACAAACGCAGCGCAGGCTGACTGACTGGAAAAACTATGCACCACACAACCCGCCTGCCGCGCCGTCGGTGCCAGCCAGCGCTCGGCATCGCGGCCAAGCGTCAGCACAAAATCCAATTTTTGCGGGTCGCAGTAGGCGCCGACTTCTTGGTGCGCCTGCCGAGCATAATCCCCGAGTTCGTTCATACTGCCCAGTACGGCTATACGCTGCTTTGTCCGCGAACCGTACAAGACATCGAGCGCGGCTTTTGCAGCCAGCGGCGATGCGTTGTAGGTATCGTCTATCAGCTTGCTGCCTTGTACGCCGTCCAGCACCTGCAAGCGCCCGGCGAACGGCTCAAGCTGGCTTATGGCCTCGGCTACTACAGCTCTTTTTAGGCCAAGCACATCGGCCGCAGCCACGGCCGCCAGGACGCTCGCGGCACCCGGCTGCCCGACGAACTTGGTATGTCCCGCTATCATCCCAGACGGAGCGTGTATCTGTAAAAACTGCCCTCCCAGGTTAGATCGGCTCGACTCCGCAAAATAGCTGCCCGAGGTATGCTTCCGCAAGCTATAGGCAGTAAACTGCCGCCCGACGAGATATTTTGGTGCGATATCGTCCACCCCCGCCAGAACCAATCGGCTGTAGTCAAAGACGCTACATTCTTCGGCCGCCACCGCGTCTATGGTTCCGAAATGCTCCATATGCTCCGGGCTGATAGCCGTCAGTACAGTCAGATCGGGCCGCAAGTAGTCGAACTGCTGCATTTGCCCCGGCCCATCGGTACCAAGCTCGATGACTACTACATCGTATGGGTACGGTTCGTGAAGGCTAGCGGCAATGTGGCCGAAGACACGCATCCAGGCAAAGGGGTTGAACAAGCTGGGCTGCGTCAGGCCGAAAAACACCAGCGGCACGGTGACGCGGTCATTATAATTACCCGCCTGGTACCGAACCCGCAGGTGTTGCCCAAGCAGCTGGGCAATAGCGAGTTTAGTACTGGTTTTACCGACTGACCCCGCCACGGCGACGACCGTAAAACGATGTTTCAGGCGCAGCCTGATGACCTGCTGCTCGAGCACATACCCCACAACGGCCTTGCCCAGCCGCTTGGGACGGCACAGGTACCCGGCGGTTCGCAGCGCGGTCGCCGCGACCACAAAAACTATAACCACCACAAAAGGCGCCCCCAGTATGAGCGCAAGCCCGAAAGCCCACGCCCCGGCGGTACCATCCGCAAACCATGTCCAGACTAGAGCCATACCGACTAGATACAGTACGACCAGTAGCCCCTGCAGCAACCGTTCGATCACTCTACCCGAAGACTGCCCGCTAGATCGTGTCATACGAAACGTTTTTGTCTGCAAAAACCACTTGAGAAAAGCAGCTGCCTGCTCGTCGTGAGCCCGCCACGCCGCGACGACACTTACTGGAAATCGCAAAGAGTACACATGCCGCAGCGCCCACCCGGTTTTATTCATGCTTTCATTTTTACACACAATGCCCCTCGTGTCACGAAACACGGGGGCATTGGCTTGATTCGTCAGGCGACTTTACAGGCCGCTGGGGGAATCGGTGAAGGCACCAAGGACGCTATCGCCGCTTAGTCCAAGCTGATTCATGACCGTTGTCACTGGCGTCGCTCCGGCAGGCTTTTCGACCGTAACATCACTGTCACTTGGGGTGATGGTAAATTTGCCGGTGATTGTTCCGGTGCTGCCATCTGAACCCATTTCGGCATTCATGTCGAGTTTGACTATATTCGTTTTGGTATCGACCGACATGCCTATGTCAAAGGTGACTTCTTGACCAGAGCTAGCAGAGGTTAGTTTTAAGCCAAGTGGGTAAACCGAGCCGTCTGTATAGTTCTGGTAGATAGTGAGGCTACTTTTGTCATCCTCCGGGTCTGAGAACACCAGGCTTTGCACGAGCTTTGTCTTGGCGTCGACATAGACATCGAAGACATAGCCCTCTTTCGCACCGTCGATGCTTTTCTCGAGTTCCTTCAGCTGCATGGACTTACTGAAACTTTCGTCTGCCTGATCTTTGTACCAATCATTGAGCTTGCTTTCGTCGAGGGCTTTTCCGAGCGCCTGGACATACGCCTTCATGTTGGTTTTGCTGTAAGTTGCCTTGTAGTGCTTGACGTCGCGACCGTCTTTGGTCTCTTTCCCGACATAACTCTTGTACTGCACGACGCCCTTGGCAGCATTGTCAGTAAAGAGATATTCCTTGTTCACGGCCTGCACTTTTGCAAGCGCATCATTCAGCTGTTCTGAAGTGGGGTTTTTCGTCAGACTTGCTCCAGCCGCTTGGCTAGCCACTGAATCAAACAGCGTGTGATCGGCTACAATCCATTTGTCTTCGACGGCTGCTGCCTGTGCTGGTTGTGCGCCGAGGCTCTGAAGCATCTCTGCTGCGCCATCAAGCTTGAAGTACACATCAGGATTGTCGGAGCCCTGGGCATCTATCATGCGCATATCTACCTTCAGCTTCTGGCCCATGATGTTTGCGTCCATGGTCATATCGGCATCGGTCGCATTGCTCTTGCCCTTCATGTCTATGTCGAAGCTGGTTTCGCCCGACTTCACATTCATGGTTCCGTCCATGGTGGCGCTCTTAGACGGATTTTTGGCCTGATCCTCTGTGTAGTCTATGAGCTTATCTAGAGCAAGGCCGCTCTGCGTGAGACTCTTGCTGAAAACTGTTTCGGGCTTGTTTGGCAAGTACATTCCGAAGACGTACCCCACGCCGAGTAAGGCCACTAGCGCACCCGCGGCGATGGCTGGCACGAGCCATTTTTTACCGCCACCAGCGGAGGCAGTTACGCCAGCCGGAGACTGCTGAACACCGTTTACGACTGGGGAGCCGATGGTTTCAGCGGCAGCGACAGGCGCTGCGGCACTCGCCGAGGAAAGGGTTGGATTTACTGGGTCCGATGAGCTTACCGATAGACTATCGGCTGGTGATTCGACCTTTGTGACAGACGACGCTGGCGTGACATTCACCGTCACCGCGCTGGCGTCGGCACTGGCCGGACTCACCATGGGATCTGCCGCCGCTGGCGCTCCAGGAGTTGCATTAGGTTCGTTAGTAGGTTGAGAAGGGCTAGTAGGCTCCATTGCGCGTACTCCATCCATACCGCTTATGTAGTGATAGTTTTAGTATACGCCATAATCTTAAGCATGGTAAAGCGAAATTATAAACACCTCAGAAACATCTGGAAATTGGCAGCAAAGTACGCTACACTGTCCCTGTTGTACTATTTTTGACTATACGCTGTAATGCGGGGCTGTAGCTCAGTTGGCTAGAGCGCTTCCATGGCATGGAAGAGGTCCAGGGTTCGAGTCCCTGTAGCTCCACCAGAACGCATCCACCAAAATACAAATACCCCGAGTTCGCTCGGGGTATTTTTGTAGCTAGTACTTATCTAACTTGCCTCGGGCATAGGCATGGCCGCGCTGTGCTTTTCTTTGTGCTTGGTGCTTTCAAAGCCGTGGTAGCGCTCGAAGTGGACGTGGTTCACCACCGAAGCTAGCTTATGGCCATCGTGCTTATGAAACATGCTACGGGCACGGCTGATGCCTTTGCGCTGGTGACGTGTTTTTTCTCGTAATGACATAGGTTTTCCCTCCTATTTTGGTTACTTGAAATGATGAAACTTACTCGAGTACCGCTACCATCTTGCGCGGCAGTTCAGCGGTGATGTCTTCCACCGATTCACGGTCAAAAAGTTCGCATATGGCTTGCCAGGCTGCCCGAATATAGTCGCGCGCCCGGGGCTCATCGACATCGTCTATTTCCATAAACTGTTCGATGATATCGTCTTCGAGCGCACTCGCAGTCGGCATCATCATGGCCGCCGAACGAAGTTCTTGGGGTAGTTTGGCGGCAAAGCCGCGGCGTGTGTGGTCGGTGAGGTGCATGGCGACATTTTCGACCACGAGCTCGAGGGCATCCTGCGAGACATCATCGCGCGCATTTGATAAGCTTTTGATTTTCTTGATAAGAGAGTGATATTTCATATTGTTATACCCCTTTCCAGGTATCACTATGCGCCCCCTGCCAAGTCAAAAGCTATGAGTTATATTACATTTTGCTAGATTTTATGGTGGCAATATCAAAACGTTTATGGTACAATAGTTTCACATGGGGCTGAATTTTAAGCTCGACGTTGGTACATTAAGGTCGTGAATGCAGGTCGCTTGCTGAGCGTTATACGGCAAACCAGAATAATTGCAAAATTATCTGATCGCGTAGCTAGCCTCAAGGAAAGTACAAAAACACTTCTCTTTGGCCGCCAGTTCGCATTTGCAGCCTAATTCGCTGCAAAATGCCTTTGACAATGCCAGATAGTCAAAGTCGCATTTTATATTTCTGGACGCTCGCATAGTCCTATCCATACTTTGCGCTAAGCCCAGGATTGCTCGCTCGGATTGTTTGTTTGTTTTTAACCCCGAGCGCTAAGACCACAAAACAAACTACACCTGTAGTATTCCGACTGTAAGTCCGGCGGACGTGGGGGCAGTACCCACCAGCTCCACCATATTGCTAAAATTGACCTCCTTGAGGTCTTTTTTATTTGTTATTAAGGTGTAAATATAGCTTAAATCAGGGGTGTAAACATTTCCGCTTGGCTGGACAATTATTTTGTCCTTAAAGACGAGCTGTTTACACTCGTCTAGCTGCTTATCTGGTAAGTCCCACCAACGTTTACGCAAATTTTCAGTGTAATCTAGAGCAAACTCTGCAAACTCATCGAACTCGGCATCAACATCGCTGTCTTTAGCAATCTGAATACCTACATCAGTTATTTCCGCCTTAATCTTAGCAATCTCGTCTTTGATGTCTTCACCTAAATCAGGGTTAGCAGATAAGCTGCGTACCATCTGACTTTTAACCTCGGTGAGTTCTACCATGCGGCTTTCTAATGACTTCATACGGTCTATACGATAAGCCTCACCGTTCTCCCATACCTGTTTGAGAGCCTTCTTAAGCTCAGTAACGCCCTCATCACGAGGTGTAAGGTTCTCTAGCAACATTGTCATTGAGGCGTGAACATCATCACGTACAACACGCTTTTTACAAGCACGGCAGACGTATTCTTTGCGTGACCAGCCTTTGCCGTTCGTGTGGTTAATGCCAGTCAGTTTACCGTCGTTGTTCACACATGGTTCGTGGAAAGAAAGATTTAGCTTAAAATCAGGGTTATAGCGTTGTTTGCGGCGTATCTTCCGCCCCTTTGCTATGGCAATGTTAATCTCAAGTTCTTCTACCGTTATCATCGCCTGATGGAGCCCGTTTTTGTTTACTGGCCAATCGTTTATTTCAAGTATCTTCGCATAATACGGATCTTTCATTATTTCGGTGAAGTGGTTGAGGTCTAGTATGCGTTCACCCTTCCGTATTTTGTTACCGTCCTTATCTTTACGGTAAATAACAGGAGTACGGTAGCCATTAGATGCCAGCCATAACTGCGCCTCTTTCGGCGTCATCTCAAGGCTTGCTGTAGCTTTCAACGCCTTCTGTAGCAAGCTAAAACGAGGCTGGTCGGGGACATGAAGCCCGTCTGCTGCATCTGTCTTTTTGTAACCCTGATGAGGATAAAACGGGTAGTAACCAAGCCTCACACGCTCTTGCATTTTTGTAGTTGAAGTTTCGGAACGTTCTTCATTCTCAGCTTCGGCTTGGTATGCTTTTTTAGCCAGTTCATACATAGCATCCGCAGTGTCTGCATTGTACTTTTGCTGACTTGGATCGCAGAATACTACCTTTACTCCAAGTTTTTCGAACTCGACCATATAGTGGAATAACATCTTTAGCTCACGCATAAAGCGGCTGACCTTAGCAACAAGCAAGTATTTAACCCCACGATTGTAGCGACAATAATTTAGTGCAAGTTTTAAGTCTGGGCGTTCAAGGTTTTTACCTTTCTTGGCAGAGGTAGCCATAGCCCATTCCATGACTATTTCAGCGCCAAGAGCACCAGCCATACTTTGAACACTCGTGTCCTGCTGATTGAGGCTGTGATTATTCTCTTCCTGTTTCTTACTTGAGACACGGCGAATCGCAACTGCTTTTACCACGACAGACCCCCACACAGAAATGGCAGCCCCTGGCCTACACCGTATGACACGGAACAGAGACTGCCATCACTGGTCTTAAATAAACAGGAATTACGCATTTAACTTGAACTAGTGCGCCGTCTAGGCGCACACTATCTTCCGAAAGGAAGAATAGGCATGTC
>JBGAVA010000021.1:0-18125 GCA_044228355.1 Saccharimonadales bacterium (SeqCode) | reverse complement strand
TTGCCAGTGACGTTGGTATTATCTTGCAACTCTATGGTGCCAGCACTGTTGAGGACAATGTTACCGCTGGTGGTAGTGGTAATGTTCAGGTTGTTGCTGGTGCTGTTCAGGGCGGTGGTGCCAAGGTTGACGGCTGAGAGGTTGCTTAGGCTGGTGTTGGCACCGCTCAGAGTGCCCGAGCCGGCAATTGTCCAGTCAGCTCCGTTCCAGATGAGGGTGACAGCACTGGTTGGGTTCACGACGCTAGTGAGAGCACCGGCGTTCATTGAGATAGTGAAGTTGTTGGTTGTGCTCGCATTGGTAATGTAGAACATGCGGCCAGCGGTCGTAGAGGTTGGGTCTGGGATAGTGTAGGTACGGGCAGCAACCGTTGGGGCGATTGAGGCGGCGGTGTATATATCGACCGTGGCAGCAGCCGTACCAATGGCACCAGCCGCGAGGTCACCCAGGGCCAGGGTGCCGTTAAGGGTGGCGCCATTGTTGGTGAGGAGTTGGTTGGCACCAACCAGGAGACCACCGTTGGCAGTAATAAGGCCAGAGAAGGTTGGGTTGTTGACAACGTTTACAGTCGTGCTGCCACCAAGTGCAACACTGCCACCACCACTGAGGTTTGTACCGGCGGTGACGGTAAGACTAGAGTTCACAAGGTTAGCATTGGTAACGGTTGCAGAGCCAATGTCTGTGCCAGAGACAGTGCCATCAAGGATGTTCGTGCTCGTGACGCCACCAGTGGAGATATCTCCTGTAGCGATGGTGCCGTCTAAGATATTAGTACCGGTAACGCCACCGGTAGAGATATCTGCCGTAGCAATAGTGCCATCCAGGATCATGGTGGAGGTAACCTTACCAGTGCCAATGGCGTAGGTTAGGGTATTGCCACTGACGGTACCAGTAACGTCACCAGCCGTGGCAGCATTGACCCAAGCGGTGCCGTTGTAGACAAGCAGGTTGTTGGTAGCGAGTGAGGTGTAGGTTACCGTCTGACCATTTATCTTTGCGACTGTTGGGTTTGGATACGTGCCAGAAAGATCGCCACCAGCACTACCACTCGGTGCACCGCCACAGGCTCCCCAGGTCGGTTGACCGGTACCGCCCGTACCGCTCTGGAGACATTGGCCAGCACTAATCGTAGTGCCACTGTAGACATACTTTGTACCATCGCTGTAAACAATGCTCCCTGCTCCGCCAATGGCACCATTGTTGTTCGTACCACCATTGGCTATGGGCAGTGTCCCGGTGAAGGTAATGTTACCAGAAGCAGACAGAGCAATGTTACCAGAAGCACTGACCGCCAGAGTACCGGAAGCATCTGGCAGGGTGTAGGTGCGAGCAGCGGTGAGGTCAGCGTTCGTGATGGTACCATCGAAGCGAGCGGCGCCCGTCGCAGTGGCAGATATGAGGATACGGTCTTGGGTACCAGTGGCGGTATCTACAGTAATACCGCGGATGGTAGCACCACCCGTGAAGGAAGAAGCAACTGTTGTAGTCGCACCACGGTTGGTAACAGTTTGTAAGGTATCTGCTTCCGCACTAATACCACAACTCCCCCAACTTGGCGCCACCCCGACACCGTTAGATATTAGGCAGGAGCCAGAGGCAACAGCCGCTAGTTTGTTTAGGGTGGTGGCACCAGAAGCATATATGAGATCACCGGTGGTGTAGCTGGTAATACCAGTGCCGCCGTAAGCTGCGCCAACGGCAGTTCCCTGCCAAGTACCGGTGGCAATGGTACCGACGCTGGTAATACTGGTTGTGTTACCGGTGGTAATAACGGTACCGGAGACATCGGGGAAGGTCCAGGTACGGTTGGCAGTCAGGTCAGCGTTGGTAATGGTACCAGTGAAGCGGCCTGCCCCGCCGGTGGTAACGGCGACAGATATAAGGTCGTCGGTGGCGGTGGCGGTATCTACCGTCAGGGTACGGATAGTAGCTCCGCCCTGGAAGGAAGAAGCTGTTGTGGTAGTAGCACCGCGGCCGGTGACGGTAGCGAGAGTATCTGCTTCAGCCGTAATACCACAAGAACCCCACTGGATGGTGGTGGCATTGCTGGTCAGGCACTGACCATTGGTTCCTCGGGCGAGACGAGTACTGTTGGTACCATTGTGGTAGAGGAGGTCACCGTTGGTGGTCAGGCCGGACAGGTTGTTTATGGCACCCTGGGCGGTGGTGGCATTGGTACCACCATTGGCTATGGGGAGAGTGCCGGTGACGTTTGTAGCCAGGTTAATCTGGTTGGCGGTAATAGCCTGCCCAGTGAGACTGAGGTAGTTCTGACCGCTGACGGTGACATCGCCGGTGTTGGTACCCGTAAGATTACTACCACTGACTGTACCCGTTGCAGAAATATTGCCAGTGACGTTGGTATTATCTTGCAACTCTATGGTGCCAGCACTGTTGAGGACAATGTTACCGCTGGTGGTAGTCTGGAGAGTGAGATTACCGGCGGTGGTGTTGAGAGCTGCATTGATGTTCGTGCTGGCGAGGTTACTGAGGGCGGCGTTGGCACCACCTGCACCGCCACAGGTTGCCCAGCCAAGGACACCTGTGCCGGTCGTGTCAGATAGACAGTTACCACTAGCGCCTAGTGCAGTCGGGAGGGTAAGACTATAGCTCGTGCTAGTAGCACCGCTTTGGATGGTGGCGGTATTTGCATTAGTGCTATTACCAAAGACTATCTTCCCAGCGACTGGGTTGGTACCGCCGTTGTAGCTACCGAGTTCTAGTTCACCGTTGGTGGTATCGACGTTCATAACACTGACACCATTTGCGTTTTGGATATTAAAGGCAGAGGTAGAGTTCGCCTGACGGAAACGTATGTCTAGGCCGCCTTGAGTCATAGACTGACCGACGTAGATAGTACCAGTACCGGCGTCATTGATGGTGGCGGTGCCGGAGGTTGTACTGAATGTGTTGTTGGAGAGGTAGGTATTGGTTGCCCCGGCCACAACGAGATTGATGGCATAACAGGTCGTTGTACAGCTCGTGTCTGAAATAGTGTTGCCGGTAATGGTACTATTGGCTGCTGCGCCAACATAGATACCGTTATTTGCCGTTGCGCCACCATTATCCGCTACACTGTTGCCCGATATGGTGTTTGTGTCGGATACTACGACAATACCAGCTAAGTTCCCTCTTACACTATTGCCAGTGAATACATTGTTAGTTGAGGTGACAGAGATATAAATACCGTAGTTAGTATTGCCCTGTACGGTATTACTCGCCACAGTGTTGCTGCTCGATGAAGTCGTAATAAATATCCCGTAGCTAGTGTTTCCCTGCGAAGTATTTCCGCTAATTGTGTTATTTGAAGAAGAGGTAGCTACAATTCCATACGAAGTATTTCCCTGAGCAGTGTTGCCGGTAAGGGTATTGCTATTTGATGATGATACGTAGAAACCAACGCCACTATTGCCTTGTGCAGTGTTGCCGCTAAGGGTATTGTTGCTAGAGGATGAGATGAAGAAACCATCTGTCGAGCTACCCTGTGCGGTGTTGTTAGTGAGTGTATTGTTAGATGAAGATGAGATAAGGGCAAAGCTATAGAGGAAGTTAGCCTGTGCAGTGTTGCCGGTGAGAGAGTTGTTGTTAGAGTTTCGGAGACATATACCCACACCAACCTGACAGCTAGAACCAGCTAGGCCACCCCAGTTATTTGCCTGTATACCCGATATCCGGGCGCCTTGCCGGGCACTTGAGCCTGTCCCGCCACCCATGTTGTTGAAGTCGACACCTGCCATGCCCGTGCCAGCACCCATTGTCTGATTCGCCTTATTGCCATCAAGCTTTAAGTCTCTTAGGGTGACGTTGGTACCAGTGGTGGTGTCGGTGTTCACGATGGCACTGAAGTTGGTGTTCAATGCGTTCGGGATAGTGATGAGGGCGCCTTGCCCTATACCACTGAGGGTTGTGTTGTTCGGAACTGAGATGCTAGCGTCGATGGTGTAGGTACCGGCCAGGAGGACAACTTTCTTGCCAGTTGCAGCAGTAAGAGCTTGGTTGATCTGGACTTGGTCCCCGTCAGCAGCTGCACCAGTGTTACCGTCACCTAGGTAGTCAGCGGCTGCTTTGTCAGCAGCACTAGAGTCACTGGCAGCAACCAGGATAGCGTCTGTTCTGTCTGCTGTCCATTTGGTGAGAGTAGCGTTGTAGATCAGAAGTTGTTTAGTCGTCGTGTCGTAGTAGACCATACCGTCTGTGGGGCTCGCAGGACGAGAGGCGGTGTTGCCACCGGTGATGGTGATGGATTGATTCGCAGAAACAATTATATTTCCTGAGAATGTTTTATCCCCAGCAAATGTCTGTGCCGTGGTATTAACAAGTCCAGCATATGTGCCGCTCGCACTTTGAAGATACAGGGTTGTACTGCTTATGGTGGCACCATTTGCGTTTGCGGTGCCGCCATCAAGTGCGCCAATAGTATCCACCCCCGAGCTGCCCCCACCCGTTGTATCGCAGTCAACCCATGCGCCGTTTATGTAGCACCGCATTTTGTTCAGGTTTGTATTGTAGTAGATGGCCCCATTGTAACCAGTCGGGTCGGTCCCGCTATTGTAGCTGTCTAGAATAAATAGCTTGGCAGTCGCATCTGTTGTGTTGCTGCCTATTTGTATATTGGTTGCGTTGGTTGCACCAACACTAAGCACACCGCTAGAAGCAGTGTCGATATTCTGAGCCTGAAGTGTGCCCGCTATACCGGTTCCGTTTATATTAAAGTTGCCTGTCTGTGCCGTTCCGGGGCTCGTACCTTGCAGTTGTATATACATACCGTTTGCGGCAGTACCTGTCAGCAGTGTATACGTTCCTGCGGCACCCTGGTCAGGAACCTGGAATATCTGATTTCCCCCCGTAGGTGCCTGGATGCTAAGTGTAGAGCTAAGCGCGCCTGCTGTCGTAATGAGCTCACCCGCCGTCTTAGCATTAAACGCATAAGGCACTGCGGTGAGCTTGAGTCTGGGGGACATCTCTCCGTCCCAAGTAGGAGTAGCGGTTTGGGTGGTACCACCAACGTTCATGGTGAGGTAGAGCTGTTGGTCCCAGGGCATCGTACCGGGGAAAGCCGTTTGAGAACCAAGGTTAACGGTGACGTAGCCATTGGCTACTCGGACACGGTTGTCATTGCCTGCACTGACGCCATTGCTGTCGTAGTAGGTCTCAGTCCATAGCAGCGTTCCCCCACTGGCAGCGTCGTAGAGCTTGAACTCGATGTTGTAGTAGCCGTCTGGGGCAATGGCACCAGTCGCTGTTTCCAAACGAGCCTGGAAGTTCAGGTTGTCACTGGTGGCGGCATACGCGCGTGGCACGCCTACGCCCCCGCGCGTGAGGAAAAACAGGGGGAGGAGAAGTAGGCTGAACACCAAAGTTATCCGGACAAGATCCAGAGGGTAGCGAAGCCGAGGACGTGGCAATCCCATAAACACGACGAAATCCCTGAGCGGTATACGCTTCAGGGTGCTCAGGAACAGTACGAGTTTTATGCCCTGTCGATGCATGGCCTCTTTGGTTTTAGTTTTGTAAGGAATGTTTGTTTGTATCAGTTTGTTTTGTTTTTGTCGATACAGCAACCATTGTGCTCCCATTGCTGGTCAATTTCAACACCATAATTAATTGGTCACATTATCAAATGTTGTATCAAAAAAATATCTAAATTACGCACCGAAGTGTTGATTTTATTACAGTAAACAATCGTAGAACTTATAAAAAACGTTGTAATTAAAATCTATTCTATGTGTCAATCTGACATCATTATATTGTAATAAATACATTGCGATTCATTTAAGTGCATCTTTTTTTCATAGTTATCCACAGGTACATTGCTATTCTAGCGACTGGATATATTCGACCCATTCAGTAGTGGTAAGTGTTTTTGTACTTTGTATAAACATAAGCATTTTGTCATTAACGAGCATCATTCTCTGTGTGTTTGCATCTTTGCTATTAGATACGTAGACGGTTCCTAGAGTGGTTGTAAAGGTATCGTTTGCGCCAATGCTGGTCGCAAGCTCGCGCACGGCTGTTTTACTCGTTTTCAGTTTTTCTGGTACAGCCTGTTGGTCAACGGTGATATTTGCTCCTTTGTAGGAGTCATAAAATGAATATAGCTTTTTTGCCTCATCATACTTTGGTGGTGTTGCCGTCACCTTCCCGGCTACAAGCTGAACCGATTGCAATGGTTTATACCCCAGTTCGGCCTGTACGATTGTAGGGGGCTTTGGTGTCGGTGCTGTCTTTTGTGTCGCGCCAAGCAGCATCTTTCCCCCGAATATGCCTACAAGTGCGAGGGTGCCCGCAATCAGCCAGGGTCGGAGTCGTTTAAACGGTATATCGGGACGGTGCACGTGGGGGATACGTATATTCGGCATGTGTATTTGAATGGAAAGCGTCGGTTGCGCATCTCTCCGGCGTGCTTGTGGCGTTGGCCGCACGAGCGGCTGCTTCACCTGGGAGGCAGTAAATCCCTCTGTGGATTTCACTTGGGGTGGCGAGGTGTGGCGCATGGCCTTCTTTGGGGGCTGGTCAGGAGATGTGTCATCACGCAGCCACGCCGGTAGCGCATCGTCATCGTCGAAATCAATCGTTTTAAACTTACCAACTTCCATACAACTATCCTACCATGCCCTCCCGCATATTTTAAGGCCTAATATTTTAAGGCCTACCCTTATAACCTGTAAATTTTTTCAAATTTGTGTATACTGAGTAACATGAGTAAGCGAAATACTTTACGCAAGTTTGATATTCCGGCCTTTTACCATGTATATAACCGTGGAGCTCACAAGGAAAAAATATTCATCGATGTGCAAGACAAACGAAAATTCATGGAGATTCTTGCGAGATATTTGGACCCAGAAACGAGTTCGATCCGCAGCGACGGAGTTCCTTATGAAAAATCACCCGTGAAACTTGCCGCGTACTGCCTCATGGGAAACCATTTTCACCTACTTCTGTACCAAAACGATAATACGACCGATATCCAGCAGTTCATGAGCTCAGTAACAACCGCTTACAGTATGTACTATAATCTCCGCCACAAAAAGTCAGGTAGGCTGTTTGAAGGACCCTATCAGGCAGCATACATAGATAACGACTCGTATCTGATGCATATTACTCGCTACATTCATCTCAATCCAGCGACCTACAAAACCTATAGATGGTCAAGCCTACCGGAATACCTCGGCACTCGCAATACCCCATGGATACACCCGGAATTGGCGTCTAGCATGACACCCCAAGTGTACCGGCATTTTTTGGAGGAGTACGAAGACCGAGCAGCTCTTCTTTCAGCAATAAAAAAATCACTTAATTTGTAAAAATTCAAATTATTACAGATGATAAGGGTAGGCCTTAAAGAAAAATACTGACGTGAGTTGGTAGTTTTTCGTGAGGTACTGCTATGGTAATGGACAGTTGTAGTTCGGATCGCCTGGCGATGCACTGCCGCGGCGGCACGGGGTGTCGAGTGGCTGCTGCTCGCCGCCGGTAAAGGTTTTTCCGTGCAGCATACGCTTGCTGGGGTCGGCCGTGTAGAATAGTGATAGGTCAGTGATAGTTGGCCCGCGCGTGACGTCCTCTGGGTAGCCAAAGGCTTGGGAACTATCGATGTTTACCGAGAAATAGTAGTAGCGCGCACAATTTGTATTGGTACCGCTGCCATCGCGCGGTACATATGTACCGACATTGCCGAGCGTGACTTCACCATGATTATACTCTTGCCCCCATGTCGTCATATCTGCCACACAATCGGCTGTAACGCCATCTATGTCGGTCATGCTCCGGTAGCGCAGGTACCAGCGCGCACCGGTCGAATTATCGACACCGTTCAAAAGCCAACTGCTTGGGAAGACGTCTGTGTCAGTGTCTATCATGCGCGAATACTTCGCAACTTGCGGCTGTGATTTTATGGACGAATAGAAATGCCTGCCACTGCTGAGCGGTGCGGCACAGCCACCCCCCATAACAACTATTTTGCCGCCCACGTAGGAAACCGCCGCACCGTATCTGTCGCCGCTATAGCGTTTGTTCGTTTCATACCATTCGCCGATGCCGGTTGGATTATTACCGCTCGCCACCGTTGTGTTGGCGCTGATGGGTGTCACAAGCGTATTTGGTGCACAGGTACTTGCGGCTGAGCGGCCAGCTACCAAATAGAGGTAGCCATTGGCGGCAAAGCCTTCAGCTTCGCTGATTGGCCCCGGAAGGCTTGTCGTAAACATCCATGCATCTACCGTTCCGTCGCTGTTAATCTGGGTAAACTGCGCGTCGTTAAAATACTGCGTACCATTGTTGCCGCCAAAAGTGTACAAATTATTAGCATACGCTACTACTGTGTTACCACGCCGAGCAACATCTGGCGCATCTGTGTCTTGCACCCAACTATCGGCCGCAATATTGCCGCCACTGCTCAGCTGCGGGCTTATGTAAACCGTGTTGGTGTTCGCAGCGCTACCATCTAAGCCTCCAACAACATATATGCGGTTGTTCCATACCGCCGCACCAAATCGAGTCCTGGCTTGAGCGGCTTGGGCTGCCGTATCGCCTATACCTCCTGAGGCGGTTGACCAGGCTGCGGTAATGTCTCCCGAAGAAAAACTACTTGCGTAGAAGACTGTTGATTGCTCGTTAGTGGCTGTGTCGTCCTGGCCGCCCAGATAGTACAGATTGCCGCCAGCCACTTCCAGCTGACCCCATGTTCTATCAAATGGCAGACCATTTGTGGCCGATGCCCATGTACCAATTGTTCCATTCGATGTGTCGATTGGTGCGTACTGCACGTTATTGGTCGCGTTGGTACAGTCCGTCGCGCTAATACAACCGCCCGCTACATATATATAGCCATTCAACACAGCCGAGCTCGCACCCCATCGGTCAGTATCGGCAGCAAACGTGTCGTCGGACAGCGCCGTATAATCTACCGGCGCGCCACTATCGTTATTGTAAAGTTGGAATGTCTGAATCTCTGGCTGCATACTTGTGCAACCAGCCGGTGCCGCCCCTGCCGCACAACCGCCAATGGCATAGACATAGCCATTGCCGACAATAGCACGCAAATCCCAGCGTGGCGTCACTACCACACCAGAGCTATCAAACGTGCCCATATCTCCTGTTGTCACGTCTATTTTTGCAAACAAAAGGTCTTGCAGCGAGGCGGTGCCGCTAAACCCGGCAAGTGAGTATATGTATCCATTGTATCCAAAGGCTACAGCGCGTCGGCGCACAGGGTCCATGAGTCCTGTCGTAAATTTCCAACTGCCTGTTGATAGACCCGTTGTGTTATCGACAATGTTATTGCTATCATCAATTTTTGCGTATATGGTGTCGCGACGGTTTGCGGCAAAATTGGGGCCGCATGGATAGTTATCGTCACCAGTTCCCCCAGCATTAATAACCGAGCACGAGCCACCAACAAGGTAAATTCGATTTGCATATATTGTCCCTGCCATGAGGCCAAGCCCCTGAGAACCAGTGTTCAGGTTATCAGCATCAATTTGAAGCTGGCCTGCCGTATCACAGTCATTCGCGTTTGCCTCTTCCAGTGCCCCGCTGGTCATAATGTTGCACTTATATACTTCGGTAAAGTATGTACTACACCCTATGCCGTCATCTCCGGTGCCGCCGCCCGCAATATAACACCCCCCAAGCACGTACAGATTACCTGGATACGTTGCGGCATTGTTTGGGTTTGCCCTCGTAAAACTATAGGCATAGCCGCGTGAGGTGCCCAGCGCCAGGTTACCAAATGTTTGTGCAGTCCACGCCCCCGACAACGTGCCGTTCGCATTCAACGCAACCCGATACACATTGCTACTCCATGCCGCACCACTGGTACCGCCAATGACGTAAATGGTGTTATTGAACACCGTCGCACTCCCCGCTGATATACCTGTAGTACCGTTTATTCTATTCGTGCTGTCAACACACCACAGGCTATTTGTTACAAATGTTCCGCCGCAAGTACCAACGCGCGTCATATTACCACTCGAGTCGATAGCCGCATACGAAACATTGCCGCTCGACGCCGCTGTACCGCCCGTCTCGCAAACATCATTGGCCGCAACACTGGTACACCCCCCTATAACGTAAATGTAGCCGTTGTTTATGACAACCATATTGCTCATTTGGCCACCTTGCTGTGCGCCGTCGCCTGCCCCTGGCAAGTCGCAGTCGGTGTAATTTGGCGTCACGCAATTGCCCGTATTGGCAGGTTCTGAGTTACTCACAGTACTGGCATCGCCATCGGGGTTAACGATGCCATACTCAACTGCTTGATACACCGCATAGCATGTCCCGTTCGAGGTGTTCTGCCGATTGCAGCCCCCAAACCGGTATAACCCGTTTTGCCACGCAACAAGGTTGTAGCCAATCCGCTGGTTACTGAGGTTGAGTATGGGGTTCCAATCCGCAAGTGAGCCATCGGCATTAATACTAGCAAGCTGCACATCACTCGCAATAGTACTGCAGTAACCGCTCGTCAACGCCGAACAACCGCCCGCAAGGTAAATATAAGCTCCCCATATGGTGGCGTAACTGCCACCCATGGTTGCACGGGCCGTGGTGAACGTACTCGTCTGTACCCAGGTATTCATGGTTCCGTCGCTATTTACCTTGCTGTAGTACACGGTGTTACGCAACGTGCCACTACTGTTGCCGCCAATAAGGTAAAACACATCGTTGTAAAACAACACTGAATGTCCATGACGAGCATCAGGAAGAGTCTGCATGCCAGTGGTCGACCAGGAGCCAATATCTCCCGTCGCTAGCACGTCTGCCACCCGCACAGTGCTAAGACTAGTGCCACTTGTATCTCGGCCACCAAACAAATAGAGCCTATTATTGGCAACCGCAATTGAGGAATAACTCAATGCGGCCGGCAGCGTATTGGTCGACGCATACCAATAGCCGGGGGTGCCTCCGGTAGGATGCCACAGCTGTGGTTCGCCATTGGCTCCAAGCTTAGCAACCCACACAGTAGACTGGCCATTTGCCGCAGTGCCATCACTGGTACCGCCGATAGCATATAAAAAGCCATTGTAGGCGTACATAGCCATACCGACTCTATTTGCGGGCAAATCATACACGCTGTTATTGCACCAGCCGCTACAGAGACCAGCGCCGGGGTTTGGACTATCAATAGTCCCGGCCGTTGGGTTAAATTGTGCCCATTCAACGGTGTTTTTATAGGCAGCCGTGACGGTAGCAGGCCGTATGGCAATCGATGAAGCTCCCCACGTATCATTCAGAATTCCATCCGACACAAACGTCGCCGCCGGTGCGCTCACGCTCGCTAAGGGGGGAACGTCGAGCGCGGCAACCGCAAGACCAACGCTAGTTGTATCTGCCGAGCTATAGCCCGAATACACCCGAGTGTGCCCGCTCGGCAGCCACGTTGCTTCAGTTGGATTATCGGCGTTTATGGCAACTGAACGAATAATGAGCGTCGCATCGTGCGACGGGGTAACCGCTGGATACGATGGGACAGTCGCCGAGCCGCTACTACCCGTTGCAATCGAACCACTTACCGGTGAACCGGAATTGAAATTTTTTATTCGAAGTACCACGGCCGACCACTCAACTCCCGCGCCAATTGTCCAGTTATAGCTGCTCGCTTCGTTACCGCCGCCCTGGTCGGTACCAATCTTCCAACATACCTGGTGTTCACGCGCGCTACTACATGTCCAGCCCGCCGGTGATGTAATTGTTCCAGTACCTACCCTACCGATACTTGCAACATACAAATCCCCCGCCGGGCGTACGGTTGGCATATTGACGGTAAATGTTGTGGCGTTCGTAGCCTGCACCGTACTCTGCTGGCTCACTATATAGGGCATGGTGGGATCCACTCTGCCCCCAGCCCTGTATATATAGCCGCCCGCGGTTGCCATAGCCTGGTCCCAGACACCACTGCTCATCTCTGTTGTGTCAGACCAGTAATCTATGCGCGCTCCAGTGGTTTGACTCTTCTGGATAAGCTCGTTGTCGACATCGAAGTCAATATTAGTTTCGTTGTTGCCCTTCATAAGTTTACGCGCTGTTTCAACATAGACCGTTGGGTCAATAGTTAGCGGATAACTGGCCTGTTTGAGGTTACTTGCGTACACGGTAAGCTGGTTGCCTTGCAGGCCATACCATGCGCGTGCTTGACTCTGTTTTTTACCGTATTCACGGATAAACGGAGCGGGAAACCGAAATAGCAACGTATTTTTTTCACCATTACGTCGGGCCGCCTCAAGCGTGGCCGTATCAGCATCGTTACCGGTGGCAACTTTACCAAGCAACGTCGGCGACACTCCGTATATCCCCAAGCTACCATCACCCTCAAGTCGTGCCTCAGTTCCATTGGCCAACTCCAGGTTATATACGAATTTCATCTCATCTTTACTGGGCGCATTCAGCAGAATATCTTCCTTGATACTGCTCGCCCGAAGTGAATACACTTTTTGCGCACTTGAGCCTTGCAAAGGATACACCAATCTTCCGCCTTCCTGGCGCGGCTCGCTCAGTTGAAATGCGGGCTTAAAGGTAGTCGAGACACCATTCACAGCGTCAGTTACGGTCACGCCGTCTTTTGGATTAAGATAAAAAGATGCAGTAAACTTTGGGCCTCCTACCTGTCCTGCCGTTCCAAGACCTGGCTGAAAACCTTGATTATATTGGTACGCCTGCTGTTTTTGGTCGAGCTTTAAGCGGTCTGCATAGGATATTCGTTGCTCCCCGAGTAGTTGCTCTGCTTGGGGCGAGAGCGCATAACTCACTTCTTGTGTACGCAAATGAAGTGTATCAATACCCAGTGTACTCACCATAAGCAGTGCCATGAAGCCCCAACCAACACGAGCTAGAAGCGGGTGCCTGCGGCGTTTTGGCCGCAAACGATATAGACGCTTGGCGATAGGTTTTGGCAAGCGGAGCAAAATGAGCTTCTCGAGCCGGTTATACCCCCGCCACAGTATCCGCCAAAGCGACTGAATGGCGTTTTGAATACGAGCAAAGATGTTTACAAGAATCTTCCGCGGTGAAAGCTGCAAGTTCAGCGTAACCGTCCGGGCGGCAATATGCGCTGAACCTCCATGTTCAGCAGGCTCTGGCAGTGTCGTTGTTTGGCGATGTCTGTGTTCCACGTAGTATTGTGCGCTCAGTCCGCACCCCATTCTCTTTACGCTACTGCTTATAGTGTAGCATCTTACCCCCGTTATTCCAACGCAAAATCCCAGGCAATTTCCCGGGGTTGACTTATGGTTGCAGCCCTACTGGCTGTATGTACTTTGGAAGCCTCTTTGCAAGCTCCCTATCATTTGTGAAAAAACTGGTTGCCTGCAAGCTAATCGCAGTTGCCACGTGTATTGAATCACCTATTGTTAAACCGTGCGTACGCTGCAATTCACCAGCTTTCTGCGCAATAGTTGTATCCATAGCAACAAGTGTCATGTTTGGGATTTCAAGCAACGGAGTCGTAACAGTAGCAGACCCCGCCATAAACTCAGTCAATGTCAGGACAGATGTGACAAAGGCATTCCCCTCAGCGCGTGCGCAGTCCAGCATATCTGCCACCCGTATACTATCTGAGCCATTGTCCTCAAGAAGATAAATCAAAATATTGGTATCGAGATATATGGTCATAATTCATCGCCAATTATCACGGATTTCGCGGATGCGCACCACCGGATTCCCCAAGCGTTTTGGCACCGTACCGATGAGCTGGCGATACAACGGCTCTTTTTTCAAAACAACTTCCGTGTCTGTGACACTGCTAATAATGAGCCTATCTCCGCTCTGTACGGACATCCGAGCCCGGACTGCACTAGGAATAACTATCTGGTTTTTACTTGAAAGTGTCACTGTTTTCATACGCTTTACTATAGCAAGAAGTAAAGCGTATTGCAATTACTTTACGCAAAATCCCAGGTAAATACCCTGGGATTTTGCTTCGCTTTTTTTGTTTTTACAAACCCATTCATGGCTCATGTCTCATGACTCATGCGTCTGTTCAGACCTGACTATGCCAGGCTAAACAATGGGTCACTCTGGATTTGACGGCGCAGGCGAACTTGCTTTCGCCGCTCATTTTGCGGCAGGCGCTTCAGCACCCGGTCATCTTGTCGCTTTCGTTCCTTTTTCATCTTATGTTCCTTTGGTATTTTTTGTTTGATTGTGTGTTTGTAGTATTTGTGTTTGTTTCTGGCTGCGTGATTGCCACGGGGGCTTCCACGCGCTACCACACGGTCCCGCCCGAGTGGCTTGTACTGTTTTAGGAGTAAATAATGTGTGCATGTTCATAGTTCCTACTTGTTGCTATACCTAAAGGTTAAGTTCTCCACATAGGCGCTGGCATTACTCTTTGCAGAAACTGTAATACGTATAACCATAGTGTCGCCCGCAGCAAATGGTGTTGCGCCGCCCGTATGGCACGCACCAGTACCCAGGTCAGTTGTCGGTGTTGTGGAATTCCAGGTGTTTACTGTGCCGCTCATGGTTGCATCAGCACTACAACTCGTGAGACCACCAGTGCTTGTCTTTTTGAAAATGGCATACTTCACACTTGCGTTTGAAGTATTGTCTACAAGCGAGGTGAGCGATGTTGTACCAGATTCGAACTCCTTAAACGTCGATGGTAATCTGTATGAAACATAGATGCTGTATGTTTGGTCGGTTGCCTGCGGTGAAGTCCAGCGGTAGTAATTACGTGCTTCCCCGCTTGCACAGAATCCAGTATTTACGCTTAGGCCGCCGCCGTTACCGCAGAAGTCAGCAGTCATGGTACCAACTCCCGTTCCGTTTAGGACGGCTCCGGTATATTCAGGCGTATACGTAATGATATTGTCTGGCGCGCTACCACAGGCACCCCAGCCATCGGCCTCATAGCACTGGATGTTACCAAGCGTGGTATCGTAGTACATAGAACCTATGTAGCGGTCGTCGCCATTTGAAACGAGCGGTGCGGTGCTCGAGCGGTCGAGCGTAAACAAGGTAACCTGGCCACCGGTATTACCGCCACCCATCTGGACGTTTGCTGGGCGAGTCGTTGAGTCATTCCTAATGAAGCTGAGGTTATCTACGTAAATCGTGCGAGCTGTTGCATCGGTTTGCCGGATGATGAGTAGTGGCGTAGTAACGGCCGCACCAGTTGTTGTAACCGTACATGTTACTTTGGTCCAGTTGAAGTTTGTGGCATTCGAAATATTGCGGAACGTCGTACGCAGCGTCGTACCCTCAAGCCCGTAACCCTGGCAGATGTTTGTGAGCGTCGTACCGTTATCTGGAGAGTAAATCACCTCAATTGGTGTAGTAAATTGCCCGGCTGTCGTTGAGGCCGCGGTAAACGAAACCGTGTAGGTTGTGCTCGCGGCTGGATTACCTGTCAATTGGTTTCGTACACCCTGATTTACGCCAGTTGTCACGACCTTCACACCTGCCTCACCAGTTTGATATTCGCCGCTCGTTATAGTGCGACTAACCGTAGCCGTACTTTGGGCAGACCACGTGCTAGCCGGGAACGTGGTAGCACTCCCACCAGCCGTTTCTGCGCCGCCGTTGCTGGCAAGTTCGGTACCGTAGCTATTAACACTAAACAGGTTTGTGCCTATAGATGTCTGAACTTCAAGCAAGCCACCGGATATTGGTAAGCCGCTGTTATTTCTAATGGTCATACCGCCCGTGCCAGCCGGCGTATCGAGCGTCGATTTCAGCACAATCTCGGCCCCGCCAGCCGTACTCTGCGTGTTATTGTAAGCAGCCTGGAGGTCGGTGGCGCTAGATGCACCAGCGGCTGTCCAGTCGACGCCGTTCCAGAACATCGTAGCGGTGGTATTTGGTTTGAGCGCAATAGTATTTCCGGTGCCACCACCGTTTACGGATAGCGTCATGTCTTGCGTACCACTGTTGGTGACATAGAGAACACGCCCAGCTGTTGTAATTGTTGGGTCAGCAAGCGTAACCGTCGACCCTGCATAGGTGTTATTGACTAAAGCTGTACTGTTTGCATTCACCGTTGCGGCCGTAATTGAGCAGCTTGCGGCCGAACAGTTCTGTGACGTCCCAGTAAACGCCGTGGGATTCAGAGTGACCAACCCTTTCACGCCAGTGCCACTCGCGTCACCACCAGAGAGAGCCAATGTGCCACCATTTTGGTTGCCCGTGCCCCCCGCCCCAGCTTTTATGGTTACACTATTCCCTGCCGTGGCTCCCGTCTGAGCAGCAGCGGTGAGCACTATCGTGCCGTTGTTTGTACCAAAGTATATTGTGTTTGAGCCTATATTCGTCACATTCGCGCTGTTACCGATGGTAACGGCCGCTGTATTACTTGTGCTAGCAATATTCACGGCAAAGTTACTGGCAGTGTTGAGATTTATAGCTGCCCCTGTTACCGTCAAACCAGCATTTGCCGTCAGCAAGCCACCCAGGGTGCCCGCACCATTGATGTTGAATCCGGCGGTTTGGGCGCTTGCCGTTTGGTTCTGAATATAGCTGCCGGAACCACCGCCGTCACCAGCGTATTGCCAGGTTTCACCGCCAGTGGCTGCACCGTCCGTGTTGCTCCAGACAAATGTTGCAGTGAAACCAGGCAGGATTAGCGAGCCGCCTATGGTAAAGCTGGTGCTGCCGATGTTACTGACGTGGATGATACGGCCAAAGATGGTGGTTGGGCTGGTGGTCGGGGTTGGGAGAGTGATGGTCTGACTCGCGGTGGTCTGTGCAACGCTGAAGTATGTGTACTTGTCTACTGAGTTGGCGGCAGTGTCGAGGGCGCCACCACTAGCGAAGTTGCCATAGGCTTTTTCGGTATTTATGGTCGCACCATTGTTCGTGAAGACACCCGTACCAGCAGAGCCCCCGACCGTAAGACTTCCCTGCACCGTTGCGGTGGTAGTCGTCTTACCAAGCAAGAGCGAAGTAGCGTTGCCTGTTCCCAACTGCAATTGTGCAGCTGAGTCAAGGCTGAGGTTACCTGTGCTCGTACTAAAGCTACTGGCAGCATTTGCGGCAATTGTGACTGCACCAGACGTGCTAGAACCGATGTTCACAGCACCAGCACTAGCTCCAGTGTTTATATTGGTGACGGCATTATTAGCAACGTTAATGTTGGTAGTGCCAGTGATGGAGGTCGTACCGTTTGTAACGGTAAAATTCTTGCCAGTAGTCACAGTCGTATCGCCGTTTAGGCTTACAGCACCGGTACCAGTCTTGAATGTGCCGCTGCTTGCAGATTGGTCAAAGTTGCCAGTACCAGCTGCAAAAGTAATGTTTTGGTTAGCAGCAATACTAACATTCTTGTTCAAGTTTATCTGAGTGGCATTCGTAGTCCCAATGTTCAGGGCAATAGCAGTAGCGGTGTCTACGAGGGGGGTAAGGATAGAGGTGTCTGCCCTACCCGTGCCGGATATCCAGAAGTTAGCTGTTGTCTGTGCAGAGGCGTTTTGGTTTTGGATGCCGGTGGTTGAGGTAAGAGGCGTAGCGGAGCAAGCGGCAAGTTGGTTGCTCCCATTCTGGCATACAAACGTACTCCCTGCTGTACCACTCAGCGTAACAACCGTATTGCCCTGGATAGTAGTCGTAGTAGCAGCACGGCCTATGGTGACGCCGCTTGCGTTGGTGGTGCCAATCGATACTGTGCCAGCAGTGGTAGTAGCCGTGCCAGTGTCTATGACTATGTTGCCGCTGGCACCAGCAGAAGCGTTACCCGTAGATATAGTCGTGTTGCTGGATGTAGTACCGGCAGTACTGGTTACTGTAGTGCCACCTGCTCCCTGCAATGTCAGTAATCCAGCGTTCGTGCCCCAGGTGGCAGCGGCAGCGCTGGTGAGAGTGAGAGCGCCACTGTTCGTGGTAAAGCTACTAGCAGCATTAGACGTAATACTTACGGCACCAGCTGTAGCAGAGCCAATGGTAGTGGTAGCAGTCCCAGTGGTATTGATGTTGGTGGTGCCGGCAGCCGTGATGGTGCTACCAGTGAGATCAAGCGTGCCCGTAGTGTTGCCAATGGTGGTATTGCCGGTGCCCGTACCAAGGTTGGTAGCAGCAGCACCGGAGGTATTTATGTTGGTGGTGCCGGTAACGGTAGTCGCACCAGTGATGGAGGTCGTACCGTTTGTAACGGTAAAATTCTTGCCAGTAGTCACAGTCGTATCGCCGTTTAGGCTTAC
>JBGAVA010000020.1:0-19017 GCA_044228355.1 Saccharimonadales bacterium (SeqCode) | reverse complement strand
TACTAGACCAGACGGTGCTGGCCGGCGTAGGGAATATATATGCCGATGAGTCGCTCTGGGCGGTTAAACTACACCCTGCAACGCTCGTAAAAAATATTCCAAAATCCAGCATCCAACGTCTAGCATCCGCCATACAAGAAGTTATGAACCTCAGCATCGAAAAAGGCGGCAGTACGGATAAAAACTATGTGAATGCCGAAGGCAAGAAGGGCAGCTACCTCAGCTTCGCCAATGTCTTTCGCCGCGAAGGCCAACCCTGTCCCCGCTGCGGCACGGCCATACAAAAAACGCGCGTCGCCTCCCGCGGCACCCACATCTGCCCACAATGTCAGAGAATAAGTTTGACAATAAATTGTAACGTGGTATAATGTATACATGCCAACAATTGAAGAGCAGGTTGCTTTACTGGATGCACAGATCAGCAGAATTACTGATGCGGATACCCTGTTCGGCGATGGCGCTCCAGATATCATGGGTAAGTTTACTTCTTATGTAAGGTCTAGATATTCAGGTCGTTATGGTGACATGGCCCGTCTATTAATACGACGCGATTTGGACGGGGAGGAAAAAATTCTTCGTATAGGCTTTATCATTACAGGACTTATGGGGCTAGAAGAAGAGTTTGGTCAGCCAAGTACCCAGCTTTGGATGGACGTGGGAAGAGTAACTGGTGACGTTGTTGAACCCGTAGAACCATATACACAGGCAGAAGCTAATTTATTTGCTGATGTAGCGTCAGAAATAGATTTCCTTCGGATTACAGGTTGTGTTCCTGATTTTGAGCAAGACCTAGCCGAACGCTTCAGCTAAATGGTTTTTTATAACTTTCGGAGGAGTTGGTGGACGGCGGAGGGGTTGGGGAGGCGGTAGTTTGCTTTTGTCGGGCCGCGGCCGACTTTGATGGTGTAACTGGCGGTGGGTAGGGCGGCGAACATGTCTTCGTCGGTGGTGTCATCACCGACAGCGAGTATGAAATCCTGGTCGTGCAGCAGCCACTCCTGTGTTATGTGCCCCTTGCTAACATCCAGGTGGTGTACTTCGAGTGCCATGTTGCCATCGACAATGCCCAGTTTTTCTCGCTCGGCTAGGGGTTTCAGTAGTTTTTTCAGGATAACTAAGTTTTTCTGGGCGTAAAAGGGCGGGGCATTTCGGTAGTGCCAGGCTATGCTCCACTCTTTGCGTTCGACAAACGCACCGGGTGTTTCAGATGCGTAGGCTTCAAACAGTTTTGTTACGACCTTTTCCCAGCGCCGGGGGTGCTGATTGGTTTTGCGCCATGTTTTGTGGTCGCGCAGACGTATGAAGCCGCCATGCTCTGCCACGAGGGTTACCGGGAGTTCTCCAAGCCATGCCATGAGGTTTAGCCTGTCACGGCCGCTTATAACCGCAACGTGATTGCGCGGATCTTTGGCCAGCCGTTTGAGTGCCGCAATGGTTGAACGTGAGGGTTTTGCATCTTCCGGCCGTTTTTTGATGGGTTCGAGCGTTCCATCATAGTCAAACAGGATGAGCCGTTTGCGAGCCTGGTGATAGTCGGCTATAAGCTCGGTTGTCTGGGTTGCGCCGAGATTTCGCGTCAGGCGGATACTGGGCATGGGTATGGGTCGTTCAAGCAAATCTATGAAGCCGGAGGCCCATTTGTCTATGGTGTTGCTGCGAAGTTGCTTTTGCATGTTGCGCGTTCGCCGCAAAAAGCCTCCTGGTGTCATGCTGAGTGCTTCGCTCAGGCCGGTGACAAGACTGCGTAGTTTATATGGGTTAACGAGGACAGCGTCTTTGAGTTCTTGCGCTGCGCCGGCGGTTTCGCTCAGGATGAGTATGCCATCGCTTTTGGGGTGGCTTGCCAGATACTCCTTGGCCACCAGGTTCATACCATCGCGGATGGGCGCAATAAAGGCGACATCGGCCCGTTTGTAAAGGGCGCCGTACTGGGCAAAGGGCAGTGGTGAAAATATGGTTTCGACTGGTTGCCAGCGCCAATTACCAAATTGTTTATTGATCTGCTCGACCAGTTTCTCTACATCGACCCGTAGTTTCTGATAGGCAGCAACTTCAGTGCGAGATGGCATGGCCTGCATGACCATCACGACTTTTCCGTGCAAGGCTGGGTTCTCGGCTAGTAGCATGCGGTATGCCTTGAGCCGGCCGACGAGGCCTTTGGAAGGGTCCAGCCGGTCGATGGTGAGAATGACTTTTCTCCCGCGGTATTTCCAGAGTAACTTTTTGTGTTCAAGACTGACCTCGAGCGAGCGGCTGGCATCGGCGAACTTCTTGTAGTCTATACCTATAGGCAAGTCCGCCACGCGGACGACTCTCTCGGGCAGGATGACTTTGCGGGGCGCTGGTATGCCGATGTGTAGTTCGCGGCACGCATCTAAAAAGTTTTCGCAGTACGCCGTGGTATGCATGCCTATGAGGTCGGCGCCGAGTAGCCCTTTGGCGAGCGACGCGGCGTGCTTTGCGGCAAGAAAGAGGTCTGGCGAAGGAAATGGAATGTGTAGGAAAAATCCTATGCGGCCTTTTGGTCGGGCTACTCTGAGCATCTCCGGCAGCAGCATGAGCTGGTAATCATGTAGCCAGAGCCGGTCTGTGTCGCGGCTGAGTGCGAGTGTCGTTGCTGCGTACAGCCGGTTTACTTCCTTGTAGATACGCCAGTTTGCTGCGGTGTCGCCCGTGTCTACCTTCATGTGGTGAAAGAGCGGCCAGAGAACGCTATTGCTGTAGCCGTTGTAGAAGCCGTCGAGTTGCTTTTGGGTCAGGAAAACAGGGTAGCAGTGGTGTTTTTTGAGCTCGCGGGTCACGCCGTCCTTTTCGGCCTCGGTCAGCTCATCGCTGGCGATACCCGGCCAGCCTATCCAACGGTTGGCGCCGGTATTTGCGTACGAGGACAAACCGGTAGCTAGCCCTCCGGCAGAAGGGTAGTACTCTAGCTTGCCATCCACCTTTTTGACGCTCACTGGCAGCCGATTGGACACGATCACAACTCTCGGCATGTACCTCCATTATCGCACAAACACATGTCGTCTCTGTAATCACTATCACAAAACGGATATACTACTACCCATGATCACGACGCTGACGGGAGAGAATGAGGTTGAGCGGGCGGGTAATACTGCGCACGAAAAAGAGCACGGCATACGGCGCTCGCGCATTGTGAGATGACGGGAGATTGCTCTCGCAAGAGGCAGTTGGTGCCTTCGCGACGGAATACTAAGAGGTAATAAGCGGGTTGTACATAATAATCACGCTTGGTACGTGTCGATAATATTTCAGATTCTGTAGAATATGTTGTTCTATCGCAGTAACATGTGAGTTGTTACGCAGCGGCTGGCTGGCGTTTGACGGCCCAGTACACTTCTTGGCGTGTTGTATACTTGCGTGGGCCACGATTGGTTGCCAGGACGAAAATTTGCTTTCGGGTTGGGTCTGGCGCTTCGGGAATCTCGAAAATGCCCGCAGCAAACTTGCCAGAACCATTTGAAAGATCTGTGTTGTGATTCGTTGCGTCAAATACATACCACTTTTCGCCAATTTTCACGAAATTACTAACATGATCTCCACCGTAAGCGGCTTCAGTACCCTTTTTTGCTATCTCATCAGCTCCGGCAACAGCATTCTTTGAGAGACGTGCTTCTATGCCAAAGGCTTGCAAAAGTACCTGGCTCGTCAGGGCTTGCTGCTGGCAGACGCCAGCTTTGGCTTCGCTGAGTTTTAGTATACCTCCGCGCACGGCAGGTTTGTAGGAGTCATCGCGCGCGTAAGGTAACTTAAAATGTATCTCCTTGGCGACCATATGGGCGATAGTCATATCTATACGTTCCTGGGAAATGCCAGCTGGGTTCATGGCGTATACTTTCGTAAACAGATCTTTATATCGGGCTAGCACTGCTCGTTTATCAACGAAGTTAATCTCACGGTTATATCTTTCTGAAGGGTTGAGACTGTCGACTGTTCCAAGCTCCATAAATCCATCAGGTATGTATTCCGGTATACCGTGCTGGACGGTGTTACCTGTCTCGCCGATGAGACTATCCAAGGCAACTATCTTGTCAAAGTATGTATCTATGGCTTCACTCAGTTTTTGTTGGCGTTCCGATGGAGACAGGGACGCACTGCTACTAATTGAAAATAGGTTGAGTCTATCGTGAGCAAGCGCCTCAACCGGATTTTCGTGGAATTGCAAAAGTTCGACGGCATCTACACCAAGGGTAGTGGTAGCACTTGAAGTCTCGGGGCTAGTAAGACTATCTGCCCCATTGCCGAGTTTACCCTCGCGAGATTCCCGCATCGCTTGACCGAAGACTTGTATTACGTCGCTCTTTACTCCGTCTCTATCTGGGGATGGGAGCTCTGCATTAAAGGCGGTCATCGCTACTACCGGCTCTTTAGTTCCCAGTCTCTTCCCCTCGGAGCTTTGTCCAAGAGTTAAGGGCTCACCGACTTGAATGCGTACACCCTTAAGCATGCTGGGTTCAATATCACGCCGAGGGTTATCAGTGGAAGCAAGTTGCGTAGAGGCGATATCGAGCCCCCCGTCAGGCCTACGTCGGAACAGTAGATGGTTTCCGCCTTCTGTCTCTATGAAGACGTGTGTATGAGGGCTTGCTGTTTCCCCTACGGGTATAAGTGACGCCTCCAAGTTAAGAGTCTGACCAGGTTTTGCCCATTGTTCGCCAGGGTGTTGTCTACCTTTCTCATCGGTCAATAGTACCGGCATGGGAGCCGGTACCTCATGTAACTCTAATGGTGTGGCGGGTGCTTCTACGAACATATTTTTGTGTTAAGTAGTACATATACATATTAGCAGATATATACTATCTTGTCAATTCTGTTGTTTTATTATACCAGAAAACGTGGAATCATTGTTGAACCTATGTGCCAACCTGGCAACTACGGCGTAATTATAGTACGGTGATAACGACGCTGACGGGAGAGAATGAGGTTGAGTGGGCGGCAGAGCTGCGGCAGGCAGATTGAGCAAGAAGAATTGACAGAATAACTACCAAGTGTATACTGGGTAGTATGAGTGCACATGATACCACAGTTGTGAGTGTGAAGATGAAAAAGAGTTTGAAGGCGCAAGCGCAAGCTGTAGCTGGGCAGTATGGCATACCCCTCAGTACGCTTATAAATGGCTATGTTCATCAGCTTGTGCTAACTGGGCAGATATATTTTCCTGCCGTAGAAGTGGCGACGCCGCAGATGGAAAAGATCATCGCCGAGGCAGAAAAAGAGCGTCGGGAGGGCAAAACTGCTGGGCCGTTTGATACAGTCGAAGAGTTTATGACAGATTTACGTAGGTAGTGCATGCGTATTGACTACCACCCGAAGTTCAAAAAGCAATTCAAAAAGTTGTCACCCAGAGTACAGGCGCGTTTTCAAAATAGGCTCGAAATATTACTCCTGAACCCCACAAGCCCCGAACTGAGAGTCCATGCTTTAAGGGCAAAATATAACGGGTATTTCAGCATGGATGTGACTGGTGACGTTCGCGCCCTGTTTTATTACGAAGGCAGCACTGTTGTGGTTTTTGGATTTATAGGGACTCATAGCCAATTGTACGGGTAAAATACTAGAGTGATCACGACGCTGACGGGAGAGAATGAGGTTGAGCGGGCGGCAGAGCTGCGGCGGCGTGTTGCTGAGTTTGAGGCAGAGCACGGCGATATGGCGGTGGAACGGCTGGACGGGGAAGAGGCGACGTACGAGCGGCTGTGTGAGGCGGCGCAGAGTTTGCCGTTTTTGGCTGCGCGCAAGCTGGTAGTCTTACGCGCGCCGGGAACAAATAAAGATTTTGCTGAGAAGTTTGAGGAGTTCGTGCAGGGCGTGTCCGAAACGAATGACGTCATCATCGTCGAGCCCAAGCTTGACAAACGGCTGGTGTACTACAAACAGCTGAAGAAACTAACAGATTTCAAAGACTTTGCCGCGCTCGATGCCAACGGGCTCGTAAGATTTGCAGTGGACTATGTGAAAGGCCGAAGCGGGGTGCTCGGCAGCGGCGATGCACGGCTGCTCATCGAACGTGTGGGTACCAACCAGACGTCTTTGCGACATGAACTCGATAAGCTGCTTACCTATGACACGCACATTACGCGCGAATCCATAGAGCTTCTGAGCGAAAAAACACCGCAGAGCAGTGTATTTGAGTTGCTCGAGGCTGCATTTAGCGGGAACGCACAGCGCACTATGCGTCTTTACGACGAACAGCGGGCGCTGAAGGTCGAACCGCAGCAGATCATTGCCATGCTGGCCTGGCAACTGCATGTGCTGGCCGTGGTGAAGACGGCGAAGGAGCGGAGTGTCGAGGACATAGCCCGTGTGGCCAAACTCAATCCGTTCGTGGTGCGAAAAACACAGGGAATAGCCAGCCGGATCACGCTGCCGCGCCTCAAAGAACTCATCACCACCCTGCGCGAGTTTGACGTCCGAACTAAAACCGAAGGCATTCTCCCCGACGAAGTCGTCCGGTACTATCTGCTGCAATTATCGCGGACTACATAATACATATATTTCATCACATTTTTCTCATTTCCAAGGACGGACCTTGGAAATAGGGAGTTAGAGGCGGGCATCGAGGGTGGGGTAGGAGGTGGCCGACAAGATGTCGGTGTCGCTCGTAACGAGCACCAGGTCTTCCTGCACGGCTTGCGCTACCAATAGGGTGTCGAAAGGGTCTTTATGCGGAAGCACAATGTCTGGAAAAGCCTGGATGTGAGCCACGGTTATGGGGATGATTTCCGAACCAATGCGTTCGGCTCCTTCACATAGCTCCTCTATGCTGTACGGGAGCTTGCCCTTTGCGTGTTTTAGACCCAGCTCCCACAGGCTGCCGGCGCTCACAAAAAGAGTGTGAGCCGTATCGGAAAGCAGGCTGTACGTTTTTGGGCCTAACCTCGAGCTATCGTTTATCGCCCAGAGCAGGATGTGACTGTCGAGAAGCAGCTGCATCAGTCGTCGCCTTCAAGCCAGGCTGCTATGTCGGCGTCACTTTCTTCTAGAGCGTCGTAGTCAATGTGTTTTTTACCGTCCCACACACCGAGCTGCCGTTTGGGCTGTTTCTTGGCAGGCAAGAGCATGAACTGGGCATTGCCATACGCACCGACGTATATGGTCTCACCGGCAGCCGCGCGCTTGCCGAGCTTGCTTAGGTGGGTCTTTGCTTCGTAGATGGTGTATACCTTGTGTGCCATAAACCTACTCTATCAAACTAACTTGGTCTAGTCAAGTCTGACCACACTATAATTACAAAGTTGCAAAAATATGAAAAAGATGCTATCATGAGCTATGGAATAAGAACCCTAACATGAAACAAACAGTACAGTCTTTTGAACCCAAATACCGCCTCGCGACACAGGCGGACATTAATTGGTTTGCTAGTGCTCAAAGTCTTGGTATAGATACGCCACATCCGCTCTTACCTGAGCACTGTTCGCTTCAAAAGGGCATTGGCATAGGGAGGGAGGCAGTTGTTGCCGCCTTCAACGACATAGATACTGTGGGACCAAATCCTGTTGAGGTGGATGGCATAACGTATACAAGTGTTGTGCCAAGAGATGTTAACTTTGAACGTATGAAATACAACGAGCTGGCTCGCAGAGGTCTTCTTGCTCTAAGTCATAGCAAAGGGCGGATGTTCGAGGAATTGCTTTCTCAACACCAGATGCCGGAATGGCTCAATGAGTTGATTGGACTGGACGAGGCAGACATACATGATCCAAGCGTCGATAAAGCAACGCCGCTCATAGCTAAACTGACACAGAAAGACACAGAGGGAAACTATACTGTGGGCGAGAGAACATTTCAGAACTTTCTGGAATGGCACAATTACTGTTTGGCGCAGGAGCAAAAAGCGTTTGATGCACAGAAGGAAGCGTACATCAGGACTTTTAAGGCAGCGGTAGAACGGGCGGTTAAAAAGGGGTGGCTGCCTGAACTGGCGCTCGAAAGGCTGAGTCGTCTCGAGTCTGTCAGTATGATCGTAGACGATGGTTTTGATACGAATTTTAAGGGCAAGAATGGATATCAAGGTTTTCGAGGAGATGGTAAAGAGGTGGTTGTTTTTGATCCAGACCAAACAAGCCGCGAGCACATCTTTACCCATGAGAGCGTTCATGTTATTCACGGTAGGCGAGCTTGGAATGGCGGAAATTACGGTACATATGGGATCGGTAATCTATTTGACTTCGAGGAGTTTGCGTCAAGAACGGTTCTTGAGGCGTGTGTTGAGCATGTTGCCGTTGCGCTAGAAGGGAATAGTATTGACGATCTTAGACTAGGGAAACATAAGCACCCAGATATTTACCCTGATGAAAGGAGATTACTTCATGCTTTGTGTGAATCCGGCGTGGAAACGGTAGACATACGATTTTTCATAAATGCGCTTATGGATGAGCCGGGCAGTTTAAGCCCTGTGGGACAGGAGACTGCAAATGAAAAACTGGCAGCGCAGCTGAAAGCAGCATTTCCTGGCAGGGATATATGTCAGGAAATTGCGCAGTTGCGTGACATGGTGGATGTACAGCATCTTACATATAACCTTCGGGAGGAAGCCATTCGGCGGAAGAACTTGGCCGGGAGAGCCCTCATTGGTTTTATGCGAGCCCTAGAGAGTGCGACCAAAAGCGGCTATCGCCACAAAGTTACGAGAAAACAGAACAAAACAGGATACTCACATAAGAAGCAGTGATGCTACAGGATGCTTATTTCTTCGTGGCTGGTTTTTTGGCGGGGGATTTTTTGGCGGCAGGTTTTTTCACCGGGGATGCCTTTTTAACAGGGGCGGCTTTCACTTTGGTGCTTTTGGTACCGCTGGGGACACCGGCGGCTTTGGCGGCGCGGGCGGCTTGGCTCTTTTTCCGGGCGGCTTTGTTCTTGTGCATGACGCCTTTTTTGGCGGCTTTGTCGAGTTCTGACTGAACTTTGTCGAGTGCCTTGACAGCGTCTGACTTGCTCTTGGCTGTCAGTGCCTTACCGAAAGCTTTGACGGCAGTCTTTAGGCTGCGCTTGGTTTTGCTATTGCGTACGGTGGCCTTGCGGGCAACTTTGACGCGTTTTTTTGCTGATTTGATAATGGGCATTGTTTACCTCGTTAAAAAATTATGTTTTGCTACCACAGACTATACAGGGGTGAGGGGAGAATGTAAAGGGGCAGGCAGATTACCATGTCACCTGTCACATGTGACATAACATTAACAATTAACCTGTCACAATTGAGCTTCAATGGCTACATGCTAATGGCTACTATTTGGTGACAGGTCACAGGATAAAGGCTAATCTGCTTTGTTTTTTCTTGCATACTGCTTGCGCTTGGTGGTATGATAGGTGCGGAAAACTATATCCAAAAAATCAAACACCTATGGAAGACCAACAAAAACAGCTAATCGCGAAGCTCAAAGAGGCACAAAATGTGCTGGTGACTGTGAGCAAAAATCCATCGGTCGACCAACTGTCGGCGGCGATTGGCTTGACGCTAGCGCTGAATAAGCTCGATAAACACGCCACGGCGGTGTACAGCGGCCAGACGCCAAGTACCATCGAGTTCCTGAAGCCGGAAGATACACTAGAGAAAAACACCGATAGCCTGCGTGATTTCATCATTGCGCTCGACAAGTCCAAAGCCGACAAACTCCGTTACAAAGTGGAAGATGACGTTGTTCGGATATTCATAACACCTTACAGGACATCCATTTCCGACCAAGATCTAGAATTTAGCCAGGGCGATTTCAATGTTGATGTTGTCGTGGCCTTGGGCGTAAAAGAGCAGGCCGACCTCGATGCAGCTATACAAGCGCACGGGCGCATTTTGCATGATGCGACTGTTTCGAGTATTGCCATAGAGGGCCAGCCAGAACTGGGGACCCTAAATGTGGTCGATACAAACGCAAGCAGCTTGTGTGAAGTCGTTACCAAACTTGTTTCAGAACTTGATAAAGGGATTTTGGATGGCCAGATCGCTACAGCGCTGCTAACCGGTGTCGTGGCCATGACCGACCGATTCAGCAATGACAAAACCACGCCGGATACCATGAGCTTGAGTGCAAGTCTCATGGCCGCCGGGGCTAACCAGCAACTGATCGCTACCGAGCTAGAAGCTGAGTCGCCTGCCAATCCGGCAGCCCCGGTTGAATCACCATCGGCCGACACACCCCAAAAAGACCCTGGCACGCTTGAGATTAGCCACGACGAACAACTGCCGCCGGCTGAACTGCCGCCGGTGCCGCCAGCCAGTGATCGAACCCAGGCCGAAAAGGCAAATGCGCCCGAGGAAGCATCGCAGCCACCTCTAGCACCCCAGATACACGTCGATGAAAATGGCCAGCTCATAACCGAAGAGGACAATGCCTTCCCCAAGATTCAAAACGTACACAGCCAGTCAAACGGTATGATGCCCCAGCCTAGCCAAGACGAACAGACTGTGCGCGAGCGTATGGTTGAACCGCCCTCGCTTGGTGGTGAACTGACGGCTAATACGAGCGAAGAAGAATTAGGCGGCCCGCCCGATGAAGCGACCAGGCCGTCGTCTCAAACGCCCATCCTGTCACATAACGAGCATGTTCTCGGCCAGCCGACGGAGCCAATGCCGGCACCGCAACAGCCGGCGTCTGCGCCGCCCGAACCAGTCTTCCCATCTCAGCAGGATGACGGTGGGGGCGCTAACCCGACGGTCATTTCACCTGACGTACCGGGTCTTCCAGGTGAAACTGAACCTGCACCTCAATCTCTTCCGCCGCTCTCTGAGCCGTCATATGCGTCACCAGCTCCGTCCGCCTCAAGCGTCGTTCCGTCATATGGCCCTGCGGATGACGAGCAAGTCGCTAGTGACGTTATAGACACCTCCAAACAAACTCTGAGCGATATAGAGCATGTTGTCGACAGTCCGCACCTGGAAATGACGGGGGATAGTGATTCGCCTGCGACAGCGCCGGCTGATGTCGATGCGGCGCGGAATGCCGTGGAAGCGGCGATTGCTGCCATGCCATCACCGACCAATCCTGACCCGATTGCTGCACTCAACGCTCAACCGCTTGGTCCAGAGCTGCATCAGGAGGCAACCCAGCCGTACCAGCCAGCACCAGGATTTGAGCAAACTCCCACTAACACCGGTTTTAGCGAACCAACTCCCGGTAATACCCCGGCCGATATGACCCTAGACATGCCTTTGCCGGGGTCCTCAACAGCGCCGTCTCCGCCGTCTCCCAGCACATTTCCGGGCGTATTGCCGCAGAATTCACAGGATACTACACTGTCTCCGCCGCCGCCCGTACCACCACCACCGATTTTTCCAACAGCCTAGTGCGACCGTGGTATGCTAACTGGCATGCAGGGACTACTACTGGTAGATAAGCCATCGGGATGGACGAGCTTCGATGTGGTGAACTATGTGCGCAGGCAGGTAGCCCAAGCCGAGGGCAAGAAGCCCAAAAACTGCAAAGTCGGGCACACGGGCACGCTTGATCCGCTGGCGACAGGCCTTTTAGTCATACTTGTTGGTAAAGAATATACCCGCAAGGCTGCCGAAATGAGCAAGCACGACAAGACCTACGAAGTCACCATGAAACTTGGCGAAACATCGGCCACGGGTGACGATGAGGGGGAGAAAACCCCTGTTAATTACCGTATCCCAGGTGAAACTGAGGTCTTGCAGGCACTCCAAAAGTTCACTGGCGACATCATGCAAACCCCGCCAGCCTACAGCGCCATGAAGGTAGGCGGTGTCCGAGCGTATAAACTGGCGCGGGAGGGCAAGCCCGTGGAGCTGGAGGCTCGGCCCGTTACGATCCACGAAGTACGACTCACGAATTACGAATATCCGTTCGTCAGTTTTACTGCCGATGTCGGCAGCGGTACGTACATCCGCTCACTCGTCGAAGACATCGGCCACGAGCTCGGCACCGGCGCCTACATGTCCGCTCTCCGCCGCACCCGCGTGGGTGAATATGACCTAAAAGATGCGTGCGATATCACATCCATTTCGCAAGAATTGTTACAAGCGTATCTGTTAGAGTATTGACAAATATCTTAGTAAGGATTATCATACCCAGTATGAATACAGCGTATAGTATTACCAGCAAGGGGCAAGTAACGCTACCAAAAGCCCTGCGCGATGCGGTTGGTCTGACCACGAATCACCGCGTGACCTTCCACCGTCGCGGCCAGGACATCATCGTCCGCAAAACTCCGACACTCGAGGAGGTCTCGGCCGAGTTGCAAGCAAAATACAAGGGCAAAATCCCAATGGATGCAACCCAAGCAGATTACGATAATGCTCGTGCCAAGTTCTACGAACAGGGCGGCGTGTGGTAGCACTCGACGCCAACATTCTACTGCGAGCGCATATAGGCGATGGCGGTGAATTGGCATCGAAGGCAACGCGTATCATCGTCCGTGCGAAACCCGGAGAGTTGCTTGTCGACAGACTTATTCTTGAAGAATGCAGTTATGTACTAAAAACGGTATATGGCTACGAAAAGGCAGATATTGCCCTCTGGATGAATTCGGTTATCGCCGACGAAAGAGTCTATGTTCCGGATAGTGAACTCGTACGTGTAGCAGTTGAGGTTTTCGGGCGTGAAAAGCCACTCAGTTTTGAAGACAGCTGGCTGGTAGCGCTCAAAAAGTCCGGCGCCGTCACCGCTGTAAAAACCTTCGACGCCGCCCTCGCAACGCGCATATAAAATCAACATAAGCACATTGACAGATACACAAAATTTTGCTATTGTATACAATTATGGCAGAGGCTACACGGGATATTTCCGGTGCAATTATAGATGGTGTGGCAAATCATCCCGGCAAGCTTATTACACTTGGAGCGCTGGGAATGGAGCCTCACCATTTATTTACGGCCTCTGATCTTGGTAAAACATTCGATGGATACCAGACTGATCCTGCTGCTGGCCTCGTTGCGCCTGTATGGAAGTCAAGAAATAGTCCGTTCGGTTATTGCCAAAATAGCTTGCGTCCAATTGGCCTGGTGGTGGATGGGGCGGTTCCTCATCAGAAACAACCGGGTAAATTTGTTGAGGCGTGTAAGATAAATCGAGATGGCATTGAGTATGGCCTGCCCATGGTTGGAGGTTTTTTGGGCTGGGAACTGGACAATCCAAACGAGTCATTACAGAGGATTCTTGGAAGCACAAATAATGCATACGACACAGAGTCAAGAGCCCCATCACTTAGAATCGGTATTTTGCGAGAACTGTTGGAATGTAGCGGCATGTCGCGGCATGCGGTGGCTCAAAGGCTAGAAATAACGGATGCGAGGATAAAACCTCTCGTAGATACGTTGGTAATAGAGGGTATTGTAGAGGAAGGTCAAAAGTATGATCCAGCAGAACGTATATTCTATGTTTCCCCTCCTGATTTTCAAAAATTGGATCGCCACGGGCGGCAAGATATCAGACCCGAAACGCATGCAGCGTATAATGCGGCCTTCAATCTAGCGAACGCAGGGAGAAGCAAGGTGACCGGACAGGAGTTTCTTGAAGCAATGATTGAGACGGATCCGAGCCTTCAGCCCTGGCTGGCATGGAAACGACTTGTGGTAGCGATAGCGTCAGAGCGGGCACATTTTATCGAAGAGGTCGCTTTTGATTCAGATGCTAGAAAATTAACGAAATTATCTGTATCACCCGAACGTACCGCAGCGATAGAAAAACTTGTGTTATTGTATGAGGAGCTTCGGTCTGGCGTATCTAGGGATGAGTTCGCTACAAAAGGGCTCAAGATCATGGACGATACGGTAAGTATCCGTGCGTTGGTCGTAAAAATGCGAGAGAATTCAGCCGTGGTAAATGCAAGTGATTTACTAGTTTGGCGGGCAAGGGTTAGTAACTTACTGCAAGATGCACCGGAGGGCTTAACGGTAGATCAACTTTATGAGCGTATAGATCATGCTGAGGGGAGAGTTACGCGCATTGGGTTCGGCGCCATTATCACCAAATTGCTAAGAAAGAGGGACACTGAATTCATGGCAGAGTTAGAGAAGGCCGGCGCTAAAAACCGAAACCCCATACGCAGAATAACCTTGCTATAGAGGTCGTACTCTGATATACTCCTGCGTAACGCCATCAGTAGTCTCTAACAACAATTTGGGAAGGAATAGTTAACAGCATATGATTTCAGCTGAAAAAAAGAGTGGCATTGTCAAAGATTTACAGAAAAGCAAGGAAGACACCGGTAGCGCAGCCGTGTATTTACCGAGCGCATCAAGGAGCTGACCGAGCACCTGAAAGTAAACAAGAAAGATTTCGCCGCACGGCGCGGACTATTGCAGCTTGTGGGCAAGCGCAAGCGACTTTTGCAGTACATTGCCGCAGAAAACGGCCAAGCATACCTGGATCTGATCAAAAAACTGGGCATTAGACGCTAGACGTTGGACGTTGGACGTTGGAATTTACTACGGTAGATTCCAAAATCTAGAACCCAAAATTCTAGCTACATTAACTATCGGTGGGTGATAAAGAGCAGGTTTCCACTTCGTTCGTCAAACAGTGGATGCTTGAACCTTGTTGCTCACCAAAAGGAGGCCACAATGAGCCAAATTACTACAAAAACAGTTAACCCTTACGGCAAAGATCTGATCGTTGTCGAGACTGAGTTCTGCGGGCGCACGCTGACACTGGAAGTCAACCGCGTCGGGTTTCGCACTACCGCCAGCGTGCTAGCGCGCTACGGCGACACGGTGGTGCTCGGCACCGCCATGCTCGGCAAGCCCATACAGGGCATGGATTATTTCCCGCTCAGCATCGATTACGAAGAGAAATTTTATGCTGCCGGTAAGATTAGCGGCAGCCGGTTTATTAAGCGCGAAGGCCGCCCGAGTGACGATGCTATACTCATCGGTCGCCTGATAGACCGACCCATCCGACCGCTGTTCCCCAAAGGCTACCGCAATGAAGTGCAGGGTGTCGCGAGCGTGCTTAGCATGGATCCGGCATTTCGGCCTGACATGGTGGCTATGATAGCCATGAGCGCTGCGCTCATGCTGACCGGCGCGCCGTTTGACGGCCCGGTGGCTGGTGTGCGTGTGGGTATGACCGAAAGCGGCGAGTACCGCGCCTTTATGAGCGCCGAGGAGCTAAATGCCAGCAAACTTGACCTCGTGGTTGCGGCCCGCGAAGGCGGCGTCATGATGGTGGAAGCTGGCGCCAATGAAGCCACCGAAGAAGAGGTGGTTGCGGCACTCAAGTTTGCCGAGGAGGCCATACAGCCCGCGCTCGCCGTCCAGGCAGAGCTCGCTAAGAAGGTCGGGGTGAAACCCACCGAATATGAATTGACCCTCCCAGACGAAAAAATTCAAGCAGCCGTAGACGAGTGGGTTAAGGACAAGCTCGGTGAAGACCTTCGTTTGCCATACCCAGAGCGCAACGAGATGATCGGTGTCCTGAAAGAGCAGTTCCATGCCGCCTTTGCCGATGAGCTGGGCGAGCAGGAGTATACGGTCGTCAGGACAGAGTACGACGAAGCCTTCCAGATGGCGCTGCACAAAGATGTGCGGGCCGGGATCGTCAAAGACGGCACACGCCCAGACGGCCGCAAGCTGACCGATATCCGCACCCTCAGTTCTGAGGTGGGATTGCTGCCGCGGGCTCACGGCTCCAGCCTGTTTACTCGAGGTATGACGCAAGGTATGAATATCGTCACCTTGGCTCCTTTGAGTTACGCGCAGCTAGTGGACACCATGGAGAAAAACGAAGAACGCCGCTACATGCACCACTACAATGCTCCAGGCTACACGGTGGGTGAAGTGCGCCGCCTAGGCTCACCGGGCCGCCGCGAAATTGGCCACGGCTACCTAGCCGAGCGCGCGCTTTCGGCGGTGTTACCAGATGAGGCAGTTTTCCCCTACGCTATCCGTTCTGTCACCGAGATCATGAGCCAAAACGGCTCGACCAGCATGGCCGCAACTTGCTCAAGCTGTTTGGCACTGATGGACGCCGGTGTGTCGCTGAAGGCGCCTGTATCGGGCATCGCCATGGGCTTGATGGTCGACGGCGACAAGACGTACATACTCAGCGACATCGCTGATGCCGAGGACTTTGCGGGCGATATGGACTTTAAGGTGGCCGGCACGAGCAAGGGCATCACGGCGCTGCAGATGGACATGAAAGTGCATGGTTTGTCGGTAGACGTACTAGCCCAGGCGCTGGCTCAGGGCAAGGATGGCCGTGCCTACATACTCAAGCACATGCTGGAGACCATCGCCGAACCGCGCGCCGAACTGAGTCCGTACGCACCGCGCGTCGAGAGCATCCAGATCAACCCAGACAAGATCCGTGAGATTATCGGTAAGGGCGGTGAGACCATCCAGAAGATTACTGCCGAGACCGGTACCGAGATAGACATCAAAGATGACGGTACAGTCATGATCGCCAGCCCAGACGGTGCGGCCATACAGAAGGCAAAAGACTGGATTGCCAGCATCGTGGAAGAGCCAGAAGTCGGCAAGATATACGCCGACAAACCAGTTGTTTCTGTCCTGGACTTCGGTGCATTTGTGCAGATTATGCCAGGCAAAGACGGCCTGGTACACGTGAGCGAGATGAGCGAAGAACGGGTTAATAAGCCTAGCGACGTTGTGAAAGAAGGCGACCTCGTCACCGTAAAACTCGTAGCCATAGACGACCGCGGCCGGTTGCAGCTGAGCATGAAAGCCGCCGCCCGCGAACTGAATAAGAAGTAGCAGAAGGGATTATCCTGTCACCTGTAACATGTCACCTAACATTAGCCATTAACGTGTAGCCATTGAGGTCCGTAAGATGTCGAATGCTATTAGTAGAAAAATTGAAGATGAAATGCTTGACTACGAAGTTGCAGTTGTTAAGTTTGCAGAGACACAAAACCTGCCAAATCGCATATTTGAGCAGGTAACAGCATCTGTTACGGCAATTGGTGCTAACTATGCCGAGGCTCAAGATGCTTCCTCTAAGAAAGATTTCATCAATAAGATTTACATAGCGAAGAAAGAAGCAAATGAAACAAAGCATTGGCTGAAATTTATCGCTAGATATCGAGGTGATTCAGACGAAATTATTGCCTACATCGATAAAACGCAGCGTTTTCTCATGATTTTACAGAAAATATTAAACTCAACCCTGAGTAAATCGTCACAGGATAAAGGCTAATATATGGTGACAGGTGACAGGATAAAGGCTAATCAAGCAAAGCTAAGTGAGCTCAAAGCGCGCATAGAGGCGTCCGGCATTACGCCAGAGCTCCAGGCCCAGGCGACGCAGCTGGTGTTTGGGGTGGGAAACCCAGATGCGGATGTACTTTTCATCGGAGAGGCACCGGGGAAGCAGGAAGATCTGCAGGGCAAGCCATTTGTGGGGGCGAGCGGGAAGTTTCTGGATGAGATGCTGGCGAGCATAGGCATGAAACGTGAGGACATATATATAACGAACATTGTGAAATACCGGCCGCCGAACAACCGTGACCCGCTGCCCGAGGAAAAGAAAGCTTTTTTGCCGTATTTGCAGGAGCAGCTGGAGATTATCCAGCCGAAGATAGTTGTGACGCTGGGGCGGCACAGCGGGGGAGTATTTCTGCCTGATCTTTATATTAGTACTGACCATGGGAAGCCGAAGAGGATTAGAGTTAAGAGTGAAAAAGCAACCCAGAGCGGGGACACGATGGAATTAGTGGTTTTACCCTTGTACCATCCTGCCGCCGCTTTGTATAACGGTGGGATGCGCGAAACGCTTATGGAGGATTTTGCGCTCATCCCAGCCATTTTGGAGAAACTAGATGAGTCATAAGGAAGGGTATCGAGATCAGCTGCGTCGCCTCATCATCAAGGCTGACTTCCGTGATTCGGACTGGATACTGCGCGCGCCAGTGAGCGGGCCGTGGGGTGCTGATAATGCTCGGTTATTGTATGTCGGCGAAATCGATTCTTCTAACCGAGTGCTAAAAATTATGACAAAGGGACTTATCGTCTTTTTCTGCCTCATATTTTTGTTTGTTGGCTACAGCTGTTGGGCTCTTGTGCTTCATGAGGCGAATAAGGACATGCCCAATATTCTTGGTGCGATATTCCTTTTGTTACTCGGCGGCTATTTTCTAGCGCAAGGAATGGTCCAGGTTGGTTATATACGGTGGATGGTGAAGAATTTAAGAAAGAGCCATAAGTAAGAATTAATAATGGAAAGATTATAAAGCACGCATAACAGCACTGTCATTTCGACCCTGCCTACCGGCAGGCAGGCGAAGTGGAGAAATCTCCAAAAGATCCATCGACTTCGCTCAGGATGACAGCACCAAAGAAAGAAAAGGAGAACATATGGAAAATAACAATAGAGCCAAGAGGCAAGAGCCAAGAGGCAAGAGGCCGCAAAATGGTCAACGAAGTGAAAGCAACAGGGGAAGAAATCAATTCCGCGGTAAAAATGGCGGCAATGCTCAGTCGACGGCGAGTAATGGCAATGGCCAGGCAGCAGAAAAGCGGCCAACGGTGAGCCGTGGTGCTGCCGTGCGGGCGCAGAAGCGGACGCAAATGGACGCACAGCGCGTGGCCAACCAGTGGATGCCGGCGCAGGTAGATGAAAACAGGCGAGCGAATTTCATAGATGATTCACCGCGCCTCAAGATCATCGGCCTCGGTGGTATGGACGGCGGCGGTAGCAAAAACATGATGCTGGTGGAGTATGTAAACGATGCTGTTGTCATAGACGCCGGTAACGACCTGAGTGTCGACCTACCGGGCATAAACTACGGCATAGCCGACACGGCGTACCTAGAAACCATCCGCCACAAGCTGCGCGCCTACATCATTACCCACGGGCACCTTGACCACATAGGCGGATTGCCGCACATCGTACCGAAGTTTCCCGCACCTATCTACGGCAGTAAGTTTACCATCGGCCGGGTAGAAGAAATATTCTCGAACTTCGGCCTGCCCATGCCAGAGGGCTTCGAGCTTCGTACCGTCATGATGAATGAGGATACGCACGAACGGCTGAAAATCGGCGAATTTTACGTCGAGTTAGTCCGCGTAACACACTCCATACCAGGTAG
>JBGAVA010000001.1:0-150255 GCA_044228355.1 Saccharimonadales bacterium (SeqCode) | reverse complement strand
AGCTACTTGCCGCCGTTGAGTCGGCGAGCATTGCCCGGGTTATCGCGGGCGTACAATACCTGATGGAGTATGCCCATGACAGCCTTGGCTTGGTCGTAGCTCATCCCAACGCGGGAAATCACCAGCGGGTGACTGTCTGGCCCGGCCGTCTGAGAGAAATTGACTATAACACCTTGCTTGTTAGAAACGACCTCCACGCTGTCGCTATACATGACACGCGGATCAAGCATAATCATCATCGATGCAGTACGCTTCAGCTCTTCCCCGTCATTGTGCTTGAGCTCGTGATCGTGCTCATCGTGGTCATGGTCGTGCCGAGCGTCATAGCCTGCCATATCCCAAAGCTCATCTGCCGCCAAATCATCATCGAGCCCAAAGTGGCTTATAAGTAGTAGCAGGATATCTTCGCTTGGCCTGTCTTTGCCTTCCTCGATATTCACCAACTGCTTTTCGTCGATCTCGACAGCACCGGACACTTCTGCAATGGTTTCGCGGTGTTTCTCGCGAAGCTGGCGTAGTCTCTTGCCGAGCGACTTGTATGGCACTGATGTATCTTTCTCTGACATAGAAGTCTATTTTACCTCTGTTGCCGCATATCTGCAAGCCGGCACCCTGATGGGGCAATTTTCAATTTTCAATTCACAATTTTCAAAAAAAGGAGCAAGGTTCAATTTTCAAACATCTCCTGCGCGGAAGTTTGCTACATGCTACTTGAAAATTTTCTGAAAATTGAAAACTGTGAATTGAAAATTATCAGCCCTGTGAATTGAAAACTGTCTTGGGTATACTAAAGCATATGGTTCATTTCCTAGAACACGTCTCGTTAGCACAGTACTCCACCATGCGCCTCGGCGGTGAAGCCGCCTACCTGGTGGAAATCCACAGCCGGGATGATCTGAAGGAAGCCTTCGCCTGGGCTACTGAACGCCAGCTGCCCATGCGCATGATAGGCGGCGGCAGCAATATAGTCTGGCGGGACGAGGGCTTCCCCGGCCTCATCATGGTGAACCGCATACTGGGTTACGAGGATTATGTGTCGCTCGATAGTCACTTCATAACCGTTGGCGCAGGCGAGATATGGGATACAGTGGTCGGCCGCAGCGTCGCCGCCGGACTCACCGGCATAGAATCCTTAAGCCTCATCCCCGGTACCGCCGGAGCGACACCGGTACAGAACGTGGGGGCATACGGCCAGGAGATTGCTCAGACGCTCACGAGCGTCGAAGTATTTGACCGGACCACCGGGCAGCTCACCACCGTTCCCACCGAAGCCTGTGGGTTCTCGTACCGCCACAGCAATTTCCAGACAGAGTACCGCGACCGCTTTTTCATAACAGCCATCACCCTTCATCTCACAGCCGGCAACCCTTTCCCGCCCTACTACAGCGCGGTCGAGAAATACCTTGCCGAGCACCCCGTAGAAGGCCCCGTCACACCCCGCGTCATCCGCGACGCCGTCATCGCCATCCGCAGCGCCAAACTACCGAACCCAGCGGTTGTAGCAAATAACGGCTCGTTTTTCGCCAACCCCATCGTGGACGGACAAACATTCATGAAGCTCATAGATGCCTACCCGACCATGCCAAACTGGCCAGCCGAAGACGGTCGCATAAAGATCCCCGCCGCCTGGCTGATAGAACAAGTCGGCTACAAAGACGTCCACGATAGCCAAACCGGCATGGCCACCTGGCCCGCCCAGCCGCTAGTGCTGGTAAACGAACACGCCGAGTCCACCGCCGACCTGCTGAAATTCCGCGACGCCATCATCACGGCCGTCCAAACCAAGTTCGCCGTCACCCTCACCCAAGAACCCGAACTCCTCCCTTAAAACCGTAAAATACAACCCTGTTTCAGGACAGGCCTGTAGTTCCTGTAGTTCAAACTCGCTCAACCAAGTAGCCAGTCGATTGCATTTATCTGGCGTATACCACTATCGGTGTACTCACATTCGTCCATTGTAATAATAAACTTAGGGAAATGATCATTGATATTTTTGAGAGGTCGCGTTTCTCTTTGACGTATTTCATCACCCAACATAGTCTCAGCCACTTGGTAGTATTCTGTATCACCGCTGTTAGTCTGCACAACAAAGTCGATTTCTGTGTCGTTATTCCTTCCAATCCAGACATGGCGATTGCGCCGCAGCAGCTCTAGGTAAACGATGTTTTCCAAAATATGACCTCTGTCCCCACTCAGTGTGCGACCGAGTATCATCTGGCGAAGGCCAATATCTACCAAGTAGTACTTACTATATCGCTGCAAAAGCTTTTTGCCTTTCACGTCATAGCGATCGACCTGATACAGCAAGAAGCTTTTTGTGAGAGCTGTTAGGTATGAATCGACTGTGGGGTGTGATATCTTGTCGCCATTACTCGTCATAGTGTCGGCTATTCTGCGCGGTGAGGTGATGTTGCCTATATTGTCCATCGTGAACTTAACGAGATTTAACATTTTCGTTTCGTCTTCAGTGTTGAGCCTGGCAATAATATCTTTGTACAAAACCGTCTCATAAATACCCTGCAGGTAGGTATCGACGGCCGCTACGTCTGTCTCGAGGAGTGTTGGTATGTATGGGAACGAGCCGTAGTTAACATACTCACTGTACAGCTTTTTCCGATCAGTTTGTTGAGGAAATGCCGAAGCATACTCTGCGAACGACAGTGGCAGCATTTTTATTTCTATGTAGCGCCCAGATAAAACCGTCGAGAGCTCAGAAGACAAAAAGTGTGCGTTCGAGCCAGTGATGTATAAGTCTATGTTGTCTTCGACATACAAGCCATCGACTAGTTTCTCAAACTCTGGTACGGCTTGAACTTCGTCGAGGAATACATAGCCCTTTTCAACACCTTCTAGGCGCTCCGTAATATCTTGCCAAAGGTCACGCCACTCGATATTTTCAAGCAGATAGCGAGGAGATTCAAAGTTGATATTGATAATCTCCGAATCTTTCACGCCCGTTTGCTTTAGCTCATCTTGAAATAAAGCAAAAAGCGTCGACTTTCCACAGCGACGAACGCCTGTCGCGATCTTTATGACGTCTTTGTCTTTAAACTGACGTAGCGTTTTTAGGTATTGCTCACGTAGTATCATAGCTACTATTGTACTAGTATGATTGTTAATTTGTAAAGTGCGTTTTCCAAACTCTCATTATATAGTACGTTTGGAAAGAGTGTTGCTTATGTTAAGCTCTGGCCCGCCCAGCCGCTAGTGCTGGTAAACGAGCACGCCAAGTCCACCGCCGACCTCATAAAATTCCGCGATGCCATCATCACGGCCGTCCAAACCAAGTTCGCCATCACCCTCCTCCAAGAACCCGAACTCCTCCCATAAGGCCATCAGAAATCCGTTTAAGATAGGCTGCTTGTCCTATCTTGCTCGCCCATGCCTGCTTAAAGTTTGTTATTCTGCAGGATCGGGCCGCACAATAGATTCAAGAGGGAGAAAGTCTAATGCCTCTAATGCGGGCTCGCTCAGGAATGGATATGTACTTTCTATCTCTCCGTCTCCTCGAACAAAATGTGCTGTTAGTTCGCCCTGCGGGTCAGCTAACACTTCACAAAACCATCCTTCTAGATGGTACCTGATGCCATTACCCCATGAAACGACTCGTGCTGGTTCCTCGGAAGTGGCTTCGCGAACCATCGCGGCAGCCAGCTCTGTGATAGCAGCGATTTTCGCGCTATGTTCTTCGATCAAGGGCTGGAGTTCAGGGTCAAAATCTTCATAACTCATATTCTGATTATATCATCGCTACATACAATAGTCAATTATTTACGTTGTGAAATTGGGGGGTGGGTTGCATGTTTTGGGGGCGAAACTGTATCATTTAGGTAGTACGAGTAGATGGTGGTGTGGCAGTTGCCCTGCCTGGGCTGCTCGTTTAGTAGTTCAAACAGGGGAAATGACAGGCGTTCATGATTGAACTAGACGAAACAATGCAACTAAACGAAAAATGTGCTGTTTTTGGCATATTTAGCAGCGGGCCTGAAGCGGCTCGTTTGTCGTTTTATGCGCTGTGCGCCCTGCAGCACCGCGGGCAGGAAAGCTCCGGCATAGCCACTAGTGACGGCAAAAATTTGCACTTGCACAGCGACTTCGGGCTAGTTACCACCGTGTACCGAGAGGAGGATCTGGCTAAGCTGCCTGGTCATATCGCCATTGGCCACAACCGCTACTCCACCTCCGGCGGCACCGATGACTGCTTCAACCAGCCGTTTCTAGACAAAAAGCACGGTTTTGCCTTCGCCCATAACGGCAACATCCCCGATACCTCAAAACTCGAAGCATTTCTAAAAGCCCACCACGTCTCCACCCGCAAACTCAACGACTCCGGCATGATGGCTGCAGCCATAGCCTGCCAGCTCGAACAAGGCCTCGACCTGCCTGGTGCCATTGCCGCCTGCTACCCGCTGTTTACCGGCGTGTTCTCGGCCGTCGCCATGAACCAAGACATGTTGGTCGCCTTCCGTGATCCGCACGGCATACGACCGCTATCGCTCGGAAAACTTCACGACGGCAGCTACGTGGTCGCCAGCGAAACGTGCGCGCTCGATACCATAAGTGCCCGCTTTGAGCGAGAAATCGCCCCAGGTGAAATGCTCACCATAACAACAGATGGAATTCAGTCGACCGAGGTCATCCCAGGTGAACAAAAGCTCGATATTTTCGAATTTGTCTACTTCGCTCGACCCGACAGCGTCATTTTAGGAAAGAGTGTCAATGAAGTGCGCATGAACTTTGGCAGAATCATGGCCGAAGAGTGCCGCGTCGACGCCGACGTAGTCATACCGGTGCCAGATTCGTCCATACCGGCAGCCTTGGGCTACGCCGAAGCCAGCGGCATACCGTTTGAGATGAACCTTATCAAAAACCGCTATATCCACCGCACGTTCATTCGCCCCACCGCCGAGCTGCGGGAGCATGACCTCAAAATGAAGTTAAATCCACTCATAGATGCCATAAAAGGCCGCCGCGTGGTGCTGGTGGACGATTCCATCGTGCGCGGTACCACCATGCGCAAGACGGTCGCCATGCTGCGCGAGGCCGGCGCCACCGAAGTCCATCTGCTCATCAGCTCGCCGCCGGTTCTGTACCCGGATTATTACGGTATAAATACGCCCACGCAAGCCGAGCTGATCGCCTCCAAAATGACCGTGCCGGAAATCCGCCAGTACGTCGGGGCCGATTCGCTTTACTTCCTGAGCTACGACGGCATGATAGCAGCAACCGGACTGCCCGAACATGTTTTCTCTGCCTCGTGCTTCACCGGCATCTACCCCACGCCCATCGGCAAACGGGCCAAAGAAATCACGCACATCAACATAACCGACCGATTGGTTCCGGAGCCAACAAAGGCGGCATGAACGCAACGCGCGTCGCCATCCTCGCCTCGGGCAGCGGCTCCACCGCCGAAGCATTTGTGCGCGAGACTCAGCGCCGCAGCTACGCCCTCGATATTCGGCTCATCATCAGCAATAACCCCGACGCATTTGTGCTGGAACGTGCGAAAAATCTTAACGCCGAACTCGGGCTTAGCATGGAAACGGCGGTCATAAACAGCCACACCCAGCCAGCAGCCAAACCCATAGTTCACGGCGAGCAAACCGAAGAAGAACAGGCTGCCCTACTGTCTCTCTTACGCAAACACGACATCGATCTTGTACTCCTGCTCGGCTACATGAAGCGGGTTGGCCAAAACCTGCTGGATGCATACGGCTGGCTGCCCGCGTACACCAGCGTCTACCAGGCACGTATGCTCAACACCCACCCTGGGCTGCTGCCGCAAACCATCGGTACCCATGGTCGCGGCACCCAGGAGTACACACTTGAACACGGCCTGCCAGAGGGCGGCCAAACGCTGCATGTTGTCGCGGCCGAGTACGATACCGGGCCGACCGTAGCTGAACACCGCGTGCCGGTTGAGGCAAATGACACACCAGATACCCTCTTTGCGCGGGTGCAGACGGTCGAAAAAGAACACATTGCGGCCGATACTACCGCATTTGTCGAGGCGCAACAAAATTATCGAAAGGAGAGTCGCTAATGGCAACAGTACTCATCATAGGAAGCGGCGGGCGAGAACACGCTTTGGCGTGGGGAATGGCGCAGTCTGCGAAAGTCGAACGTATATTTATTTCTCCCGGAAATGCCGGCACAGCTAGGGAGCAAAAATGCGAAAATGTCGCAATTTCCGATGAAGCCGCCACCGTACAATTTTGTAAAGACAAAGCCGTAGACCTGGTCGTCATCGGGCCGGAAGCCCCGCTCGTAGCCGGGCTTAGCGATGCGCTGCGAGCAGCTGGCGTCACGGTATTTGGCGCCAGCAAGGCAGCCGCGCAGCTCGAGGGCAGCAAGGCGTTTGCAACCGAATTCATGCAAAAACACGGCATCACCATCCCAGACTCGCGCATTGTTCATTCGGCAGCAGAAGCTTGGGCGGCAATCTCCGAGTTTGGCGGCGCAGAAAAAAGTGTTATCAAAGCAGATGGCTTAGCGGGCGGTAAGGGCGTCTTCCTGCCAGACAATGACACAGAAGCAGCTGATGCCATCGAGAAAATCACCTCAGGTAAAATGGACGGCGATGGCAGCACGTTTGTAGTACAGGCGCGTAACCACGGGCCAGAAGTATCGGTATTTGTCCTGAGCGACGGCCAGAATTTCCAGATCATCCCGCTGGCCTCACAGGACCACAAACGCTTGCTACCTGGCGATAAAGGCCCCAACACCGGTGGCATGGGCGTCTACGCTCCCCTGCCCGACTGGATGCTTTCAGCCGCGCAGTGGGACAAAATTGCGACAATTGCCAGGAAAAGCATCGAGGGCATGGCTGCCGATGGCACACCGTACCAAGGTGTCCTGTATATGGGTCTCATGCTAGCCGAGGAGCTTGGCGGCGACCCGCTCGTCATAGAGTACAACGCCCGGTTCGGCGATCCGGAGACAGAGGTTATCATGCCGCTCCTGCAAGGAAACGGCGTCGATATATACGACATGCTGCTGGCCACCGCGACCGGAAAGATTGCAGACTTTGCCCTGCCGCAGTCGCTCAATGGTGCCGCCATTGCTATTTGCCTGGCCGCGGAGGGCTATCCAGATGCGCCAGTTACCGGCAAAGTGATTTCCGGCCTCGCTGAAACCTACCGCGACGTCACCGTTTTCCACGGCGGAACCAAACTGGACGAAGCCAAGAACGTTATCACCTCTGGCGGCCGCGTTCTGTTCGTCACCGGCCTGGGCGTCAACCTAGAAGCCGCCTCGGAAGCCGCCAATGGAGCCATCGGCCCAACTGCCATCAACTTCCCCGCCATGCAGTACCGCCCCGACATCGCCTGGCGCGCCCTGAGCTGACTTGGCGCCAGCGGGAGATGATTAACGAGAAACGATTAACGAATTGGGATTAGAGATTAGGGATTGGAGAATGGGAATATTGGCTTCAGGCTGCAATAAGTGCTTTCCTTCGAAGCTGTAGAGGGATGGGTCGCCGCCAGAGCCGGGTGAGAGCCGCCTGTGGCAGGTCGCAAGGGAATCTTCCGGGGTCGCGGAACGTGACTGTATAACGACTGATTTGAAAACACATGGATCCCTGCATTCGCTGGGATGACAACGAGCAGGGAGAGCCAGAACTTTCAGGCCGAAGCTACAGACACGCTAGCACTTACAGGGGGAGCAGGAGCAGGTTTCACCGCATTTGCAGGTTTTACTGGGGTGAGTTTCACCGCATTTGTTGTCGACGCACTTTTTACCATCGCTGCATTTCTGTTTGTCGTCCTCACAGCACCCGCCACACGCACTCGAACCGCAGCAGCCAGTGCTCGCCCCCATGTCACTCGGCAACGGGAACTGGCGGGAAAAGGCGATGACTTCGTCGTGGATAGCGGCAAGCTTCGCGTCATCTTCACGCGCATCTATGGCCTGTTTCATCCATTCGGCAATCTTCACCATGTGATCTTCCTTCAGTCCGCGTGTGGTGATGGCAGGCGTACCGAGACGGATGCCGCTGGGGCGGAACGGCGGCAGTGGGTCATTCGGGACGGAGTTCTTGTTTAGGTTTAAGCCGACTTTGTCGAGTGCCTTTTCTGCCACGCCGCCGTCTATACCGAAGCTACTCTGCATGTCTGCCACTATGAGGTGGTTCTTCGTACCGCCAGCAACCAGTTTGAAACCGCGTTTCTTGAGCTCTTCGGCTAGTACGCTGGCATTTTTGACCACTTGTTTGGCGTAGATTTTGAACTCTGGCTTCAGCGCTTCGCCGAAAGCAACGGCTTTCGCGGCAATGGTATGCATGTGCGGGCCGCCCTGCGTACCAGGGAAGATGGCGCGATCTATGAGTGTTGGGATGTTCTCGATGGTCTTCTCTGGCGCCTTGAGTGGGTTGCCCACTGTACCCTTGCTGAGGATAAGCCCGCCGCGCGGCCCACGCAGCGTCTTGTGCGTGGTGGTGGTGATGACGTGGAAGCCGTAATCAAACGGATTTTTGGCAACCCCTGCAGCGATGAGCCCAGCGATGTGCGCCATATCCGCCATAAGCAGACAATCTGGTCCAACTTCTTTGGCGATGGCGGCAAACTTTGCGTAATCCAGCTCGCCCGGATAGGCACTAAAGCCTGCCAGGATGATCTTTGGCTTGTGCTTGAGGGCTAGCTCGCGGAGCTCGTCGTAGTCAATCTCGCCCGTTTCGATATCTTTCACTTTGTAGCCAACAAACTTGTAGATGTGAGCGGAACGGGTCATGGGGTTGCCGTGGCTCAGATGACCGCCGTGGCCGAGATCCATACCGAGCACTGTATCGCCCGGCTCAAGCCACGCGTAGTAGACGGCTTCGTTTGCTGGCACGCCAGAGTGGGGCTGCACGTTAGCGTGGTCGGCCTTGAATAGTTTTTTGGCGCGGTCAATGGCAAGTTCCTCGAGCGGGTCGGTGCAATCCTGGCCGCCATAGTAGCGGCGCCGAGGGTAGCCCTCGCTGTATTTGTTGGTGAAGATGCTGCCGTTGGCTGTTAGTACGTCCCGCGATACATAGTTTTCACTTGGGATAAGTTCTAGCCCTTCGTGTTCACGTTTTTCTTCTGCTGCAATTAGATCAGCAACTGCGGTATCTACCATGCGTCCCTCCTCATTTATTCTTATGTATAGTGTACGCTTTTCGGAGATGACCCGGATATAGTAATTTTGTCTGCAAACTAGCAGAATGCAATTCTCAATGTTCAATTCACAATTTTCAGAAAATTTTCAAGTAGCATGTAGCAGACTTTCGTGCTCAGAAGTTTGAAAATTGAATCTTGCTACTTTTCTGAAAATTGTGAATTGAACATTGAAAATTCTTGGCCTAACTCCAAAATATGCGTGTTTTATACCACCAGTGATATACTAAGGGACACTATGACAACACAAACGAATGAACGAATTGGCGATTTTGTGGCGCGCGTGCGCCAAGAACGCGGCATGACCCAAGCAGAGTTAGCCGCTAGACTAGGCACGAGCCAATCTGCCATAAACCGCATAGAAAAAGGCCGTCAGAACCTCAGCCTCGAGACTCTAGGAAGACTAGGTGACGCCCTCGATAAACCCATCGTTTCGCTGGGCAGCGGTTCGGTGAACCTACGGATAGAAGGCGGGCATGAGCTAAGCGGTTCCATACGGTTGAAATCGAGCAAGAATGCAGCCGTTGGTTTGCTGTGTGCGGCGCTACTGAACCATGGGACGACCAAATTTCTGAATTTCCCGCGTATTGAGGAAGTTTTTCGCATATTGGAGGTGCTGGAGAGCATCGGCGTGCAGACAAAGTGGACAAACGGCAATGACCTTGAACTCCGGCGGCCCGCTAATCTGCAGCTCGATAAGCTAAATAAAGAGGCGGCCCGCAAAACCCGCACTGTCATTATGATGATCGGCCCGCTCATGCACGAGCTGCATGATTTCAAAATACCCTACGCCGGGGGCTGCAAACTGGGCGCTCGCACCGTGGAGCCACATCTGTTTGCCTTGCAGGAATTTGGCGTTGGCATCCGCGCGCATAACAGTAACTACCACGTGTCGGTACGCCCGAAGCTTGCCGGACGGTTTGCTCTGTACGAAATGGGCGATACGGTAACCGAAAACGCTCTCATGGCTGCCGCCGGCCGACCAGAGGAAACCATCATCGAATTTGCCAGTGGCAACTACATGGTTCAGGACGTCTGCTTCTTTCTGCAGAAACTAGGTGTTCATATCGATGGTATTGGCACGAGCACCTTGCGCGTGCGGGGCCTCAAACACATAAAGAAAAATGTTGTTTACTCACCGGCTGAGGATCCCATAGAAGCCATGTTCTTTATAGCCTCGGCCGTGACCACAAATTCAGAGATCACCATCGAGCGCGTCCCGATCGCCTTCGTTACCCTGGAGCTGCTGAAACTGCAAAAAATGGGCCTGCGCTACGAAACTAGCCCTCGCTACCCGGCCTTAAACGGCAAAACCGAGCTGGTTGACCTGCACATATTCAAGCACAACGGGAAACTCCATGCCCTAACAGACAAAATCCATCCGCTGCCCTACCCCGGCGTCAACACCGACAACCTACCCTATTTCGTTCCCATCGCCGCCGTAGTCAAAGGCCGCACGCTCATACACGACTGGATTTACGAAAACCGCGCCATTTACTACACCGAAATGACGAAAATCGGCGCCACGGTCGAGTTGGCCGATCCGCACCGTATATACGTAACTGGTCCGACCGCGTTCACCCGCGCCGATGTCTTCTGCCCGCCTGCGCTGCGGCCTGCCAGTTTACTGCTTATCGGCATGCTGGCGGCACAGGGCGTTAGTACCCTGCGCAATATCTACACCATCCAGCGCGGCTACGAAGACCTAGCCGAACGCCTCAACTCACTTGGCGCCCAGATAACAGTGCTGCACGATATATCATGAACCACATTAATACGATATTTTTCGACTGGGGCGGCGTGATTGCTGACGATCCAGGCGATGATTTTCTGCTGCGTCTACTGCAAAAAATCGGCGCAACCAGCCAGCAAGCACAAGAAATCTATGATGGCTACATGCGCCAGTTCATCCGTGGTGAGATCGGCGAAGCAGCTTACTGGCAGCTTCTTCGGGATCACTATGGCTTCACTGTTCACGAAAACATCTCTGAAGATTTCAAAGCCTGGCGTGGATTAGTTACGAACGAGGCCGTCCTCGCGCTCGTCGACAAAGCACGGGAGAAGAACCTCCGTTCGGTACTGCTCACAAACGTTATAGAGCCGACGTACAACGTACTGGCTGCAGCTGGTTACTACAGATTATTCGACGAGGTAATCGCTTCGTGCAAAGTGGGCTACGCAAAACCCCAACCAGAGATATACCAGCTTGCACTGGAGCGTTTGCACACAACCGCTGAACACTCACTCTTTATCGATGACAAGGAGCGAAACATAGAATCCGCCCGGCGCCTTGGATTCCAGACCATTTTGGCTGAAGACCCAGCTCAGATTATCACCGACACGATGCGTTTTATTAATGAGGCGTAGGAAACTATACCCTCAGTTTGTCTAGAGCCTGCTTAATCTTTTCAACCGAGAGTGCAACCGGATCCTCACCCTGCACCGAAACCACTTGGTAGCCTGTACCGGCAAATGTCTCGTACTCGTCAAAGCGTTTCTGTAGCGTGCTGTCAGATGGTCCGTGTCCGCCCGTCTGCATGCGTTCTTCAACGCGCCGTTTTGCGACTAACGGGTCAATATCGACCTCAACAAGTAACATTTGGAGCTGCGTTTGGCATTCGGCTGCCTTGTCACGAAGCCGCCCGACCATTTTGTTGAAAATTTCCAGGTTAGTGAATGGCTGATTCCAGATAATAATTTCGTGCGCTGCGATAGCATCGTAGGCCTGAGCGCGCAGGTATCGGTAGGCGTACAGTGCCGGGTCGACACCCTCGGCTATACAGGATTTAACATGCGACGCGTACGCACTACTCGTGTAGTCGATTGCATCTGGGTCGAGTAAGACTACCCGTTTTGATCCCAGCGCCTGCTGTAGCGCGATTGCTACTACCGATTTGCCGCTTCCTGGCACACCGCGAATGATAATAAGGATTGGCCGTGACGCTAGCTGCATAGCATGTTAGTCCTTCATAATTTTACTGGTCGAAGCTCTCTTCATGGTATACACTTATGTGCAAGGCTACAAGAGCCGCTTTGATGATTTTCTAGCGGCACGTAGCGATAGCTATATGAAACCCCCCATATTTACGCTCGATTTACTGACACACAAAACCAGCAAGATGCTGTTGCTGAGTTTCTTGGCTTTTGCTGTCGCCATGGTGCTGACGCCACTTTACACTCATTTCGCATACAAATATGCTTGGTGGAAACAGCACCGGTCACATTCAACCACCGGAGAAGCCCTGACTGTCATCGCAAGTATGCGCATAAAGCGCAGCGTACCGCTTATGGCAGGCGTAGTCACCATTGCGGCTATCGCTATTATTACCCTCGCATTCAATTGGAGCCGCGAGCAAACATGGTTACCGCTCGCAGCACTAATTGGCGGCGGGTTCGTGGGGCTCATAGATGACATTATTAACATCCGCGGCAAGGGCGGAAATGTTGCTGGCTTACGCGCACCAATGAAATTTGCGATGATAACTATCGTCGCAACGCTGGCGGCCTGGTTTTTTTACTATAAGCTGGGGCATACCAGCATTCACATTCCCTTCGATGGTGATTGGCATGTCGGCTGGCTTATCATACCCTTGTTTATACTGGTAGTTGTCAGTACCAGTAACGCCGTAAATATTAGCGATGGCATGGACGGTCTGGCGGGCGGCCTCCTCACCAGTGCCTTCGGCGCCTACAGTATCATCTCGCTTCTGCAGGGACGTTACGGCGTAGCCGCTTTTTGTATGACCATAGTCGGCGCGCTACTGGCATATCTGTGGTTCAATATCCCGCCGGCACGGTTCTTTATGGGCGATGTCGGCTCGTTCGCCCTGGGTACGGCACTCGGCGTTGTCGCCATGCTCACTAACACGCTGGTGCTGTTGCCTTTGATTGCACTCGTTTTTGTCATAGAGGCCGGCTCGAGCTTACTGCAGATCCTCTCGAAGCGCTTGCTTCACCGCCGCATCTTCATAGCCGCACCGATCCATCACCACTTTGAGGCAAGGGGCTGGCCAAAAACCAAAGTCACCATGCGGTTCTGGGTAATCGGCCAAGTCTGCGCTGCCCTCGGCGTCATCCTCGCCCTCCAGGGCGGCTTTATGTAACCCGAGATAACGCGTTTCTAGGTTCTAATAAATGACATGAAAATATCGAAACAGCGTGCAAAAAGGTATATGATCGGTGGGTTCATAACGTGTGTCGTTTTTCGTATCTTACCAATCGTTTTTGTCTCGCCAATCTATGGCTGCGCGGGAGACTTGCGTTCTGCTGACTGGGTCTGCACACATCTAGAGTTCATACAGTTTCTCGCGCGCGTATGTATGGTCGTGTCCGGCCTGGGACTGGTTGTCGGACTTCTTGGTTTCTTACTTTACGTATTCCGCAGATTTGACGCGTCAAAATAATAAAAAACAGCTACACCCGCTTATAGCCGACGTAACCAAAGTAAAAAAGTTGGCGGAATTCGCTTAGGGTTGGGCCAGTGCAGGTTTGCAGCATCAAACGGGATGGTCCAGTATACTGCAAAGCGCCGACGTTTGTAGGGTCTACGACTTCATGACCGGTGAGTTTGTATGTAATAACAAATCCATTATCGGTCGTAATGTGGGCAAGAGCATCTGGTTGCAAGCGAAGAAGTGGGCCGAAAACCCAGTTTGTAGCGTGGCCATATATGAATGTGTTGCCCTCACGGTTGTTCGGCTTTTTGGTTTCTACAGCAAACTGTACTTTGTCCGAGTTTAGCGTCCATGTACGCGTGGCGCTATCGTACACACCATCCACCACCGGTAGATCGATGCCAACACTCGGAACCTCAATCCTCACCGGATGACCAGCGGCGTACGGTACCGGCGGGACAACGTGTGAATAGTCAGGCAGACTGGCCGCGTAGGCTGTAACCTGCTTGTCGTACTGCTTCATAACCAGGGGGTAAAGTACCGCGCAAAATATGCCACCCATGAAAAACAGGTACAGCGATGCTCTTGTCACAAATCCAAAACGCCGTTTTCTCGGTGTCATGGGTATATTATATCAGAATTAATCAAAAACTCAATATGGTGCGGGCAAGGAGAGTCGAACTCCTCTCTACGGTTTGGAAAACCGTCATACGAACCGCTGTACTATGCCCGCTCGCCTACTACTCGCCCAGTATAGCAGACACCCACCCCTTTAATCTACGGTATAGCTGAACACCTTTGGCAGCATCACCATCGCTTCTTACGGATATGTGCACCGTGCCATTCGGCAACTTGCCTTTGTGCGTAGCTGCTTTGTCGCTCCTCCTATCCACTTGCGTTTTGCCAAACCGCACGCTCGGGATATCGATAACACTGCGCCAGTATTTTTTGCATGCTTCCTCATCAGTTTCTGGGTAGATGTGCAACGTTAGAAAGATGTTCTCGTTTTTGAAACCACATATTTCTTTCAACCATCGTACCCATAGTTTCACGACGGATGGATCTGAGTTAGCGAATCGTATATGCTCGACTGTTTTTGAACCTTCGCCAATCCATAGACCGATGCCAACCATCCACAGATCTCTCTTGCTGATATCGCCGACTTCCAATTTTCCTTGTTGCAGCAAAGCAGCAATTTCGGAGATCCTCAGATCACGTCGTCGTATGCCATAGGCATAACGCCCCGATTGAATCCGCTTGAGCGCCTCGGGGTTTGGTGTGTACGGCCTATCTCGGAACCATCCACTGAGTGTTGACATGGGCACCCCGAGCTCACGATGAATCATACGGTATGAGTAGCCGCTATCTCGCAGCCTGGTTGCGGCAATTCGGTGTTTATTCATTATACGAGTTTAGCAATATATGCAAGTGTGTTCAATCTACTCTGGTATAATGAACCTGTAACTCTGTGCCTCAGCTGGGCAGTCCTGGGTACAGAACATGTGCAGTCTGCTCCGTGCAGCCGACGCCACACCTTAACAGCAAGAATAGTTATGTATAATTGGCGCATTGTGCCCTGGTAGCTCAGCTGGATAGAGCAGAGGACTTCTAAGCCTAAGGTCGCAGGTTCGAGTCCTGCCCGGGGCGCCACAGAAAGAGGGTAGCACGCGCTGCCCTTTTTCTGTGGTAAGGACGAGAACCGTTGAGCGACCCGCTATACAGTGGGGAGCGAAGGTTCGTACAGGAATGAGCGTACAGGAGCTTGCTCCGATAAGCGATTTCCGTGCGAGCGAAGCGAGTCCTAAAGCACATAGATCGAAAGCTTGTGTTCGCATACTCGAGCCGAGCGACAATAATGCACTCGTCCAACTGCATGAAACAGGCAAGGCGCCCATCGACTGGCCGGCTGCTCTTGGCATATCGGACATGGATCGGTTTCTACATGGACCAATCGGATGATGGTTTTGATAATCCCGGGTAAAAGTGTACTCTTGTACTATGGCATCCCCGGTGAAAAAGCGGAATAGTATCGAGCGCGCTGTTGATAGATTTGATGGTTTTCAACAACGCCACCGCGTGTTGGCTTTTCCGTATGCTGTGGTCAAAAAATATAGCGACGACGAAGCAGGCTACCAAGCAGCGCTAATCGCCTACTACGGGTTTGTGTCGCTTTTTCCCTTGCTCATCATAGCAACAGCAGTCATCCAGATTGTTGCCGCGAACGACGCTGTGCTGCGGGAGCAGCTTCTGCGGAACATCACTGGCTATTTCCCGTCGCTCGGCCAAACACTAGCCGACAGCATCAATACGCCGAGCCGTAGCGGCTGGGCGCTTATCGCCGGTATCTTGATCGCCTTCTACGGCGCAAAGGGCGTGGCCCACGCCGTTCAGCACGCACTACATCATGCCTGGGCAGTGCCGCGTTATAAACGAGCTGGATTTCCGGCGTCAACACTGAGGAGTTTCGGGATCATACTATTCGCGGGCATTGGATTCGTCCTTGCTGCTTTCCTTACCAGCTGGGCATCGGGAGGCCACCATCTGTTTCCGGTGCGGCTCGTACTATGGCTGGGCGGATTCAGCGTGCTGACAACAGTATTTTGGGGTGTCTTCACCTTTGGGTCATCTGCCCGCAAGCGGCCGCTGGCTAATATCCCCGGTGCTGTATTTGCCAGTGTTGCCTTTACCTTATTGCAGGCGATCGGTGCTTACATCATAGCCCGACAGCTTAAGGGCCAGACCGGTTTGAATGCTCAATTCGCCGTAGTCCTGGCTCTGCTTTTCTGGCTTTTCCTGCAAGCCCAAGTTCTGTTATGTGCCCTGGAAATAAACGTCGTCCGCGCCCACAAACTGTGGCCACGTAGTATAACCCCCAAACCACCGCTCCCCGCCGACGAAAAAGCCTACGAACTCTACCGTCGCCGCGAAACATTCAGGGACGATACGTCGGCTTCTTGATGCATTTGCTAGGGTGACAGGACAAGCCAAAGTTGTCCAGCAAAAAATCATAGACAACCGTGCGTGAGGTGGTATGGGGCTTGCCTCTTCGCTTTCGCTCAGACCTGTAACTTGCCCCCGGCAACTTCCAGGCTTCGGGTCCGGCCAGTGCCACTGGCACTGGCGTTCAAGCCCTTCCTCACCCAAGTAAAAACCCCTGCTGACGCAAGGGTTTTTACTTGGGGCGAATGATGGGGCTTGAACCCACGGCCTCCAGTGCCACAAACTGGCGCTCTAACCAACTGAGCTACATCCGCCTCGTCGCGACTCGGCAACGACTTCCACTACGCTGAACCTAGCTACTGCTATTTTCACCGAGCTCCAGTCTCAGCCGGTCGCTTCTCTCATCGTTCCATTCAGTCGCTTTGCTCCTTGGATTGGAACGCTGGTCAACTGCAGGAGTGCAGAAAACAGAGGTGATTATAGCCGATACGAGGACATTTTACAACCAGCCGTAACTGGTTAGCTAACAGGGCAAGTAAAAAGCCGGTAGCTCCGGCTTTTTACTTGGGATGAGCATAGTATCTCTGTTTGCTTTACTTGGTTATGCCAGCGGCAACATGAAGGGCTCTGCAAACATGCGGTGCAGTTTTGCAAGTAGCCGACTACCGCGGCGGTCATTTTGCAACATAGTCGCTATAGCCAGCCCAATAACACCGGCGCTCATAAGACTCGGCAGCAGAAGAGTGTTACCTGTATCTTCCAATGTTTGTACCTTAGGCGGGGTCGGAGTCGTCGTGACCTCTCCAAGCACCTGCGGACACGTCGTATTTGCATCGGTAAATGTCCAGCTGGTCACGGTACGTTCCGCAAACAAGTAGCCGTCTTTGGCCGTTGCAGTCACTTTGAGTGTACCGTTCACCCAGCCTGTAGAACTGTACTCGACACCTTCGGACTCTGGCAGGGCAACTGTGTCATTATTCGCTCCGCACACAGTAGAAACTGTGGGCGCGACCGGTGTAACTTCTTCCGCCCAACATTCGTAGGCGACCTCGGTGACCTGCAATTCAGATGCGGACTCGTCGGGGTACACGTACTGGTAGGCGATTGCTCGTACTTCCTGAGGATCTATGTAGCCATCGAGTACGTCAGACAGCAAGATGCTCGTCTCACCCGCAAGATCGGTTATGTATCCTCCCAGCAAAACTTCTCCGTCGGCGTCACGCAGCTCAACATACACTGCCGTGCCCTCGGGCAATGCTGCGTCAAGAGTCAAACGGAAATCCGTACACTCAACCCAAGCACCACCAAGAGTACAGGGGGTATTGGTAAAGGTGAATGTATACTCCGTTTTGACACCTTCGGCGAATGCATAGTCAGAGTTGTCGACTACTGCAGTTAGTGTCACCGTGCCGAGCGCAGTGCTACCGGTTACTACCCAGTGGTAGTTCTCGCCGTCTACGAAGTCGAAATCGTCAAACTTCGTACCACACGGGTTAACTGCTGTCGGAGCGGGTACCTCAGTAACGGGACAGGGTTTATTGGTGAATGTAAGCGTCCAGTTTGATTGGCCAATTAGTTCATACCCGGGCTGTGCTTCTACTGTGACAATCAGAGAGTTTGCTCCCGTGGTGTTAGTATATGTACCACCAGCTACAGCGACACCATTTATGTAGTACGTTACGCCAGCGACAGTAGGAATAACGTATGTATCTTGCATAAGCTGACATGTGTCATTAAGAACCGTTGGCGTTTGGGTCGTGGCACACAGAATGCCCGAATCTGGAGCAACCCCGTAATTAGACGTGGTGGCTTGCGTTTCTTCGTCAAAGACAAAACCATGTGCGGTCGCAATCAGCTCGCCCCCAACTACCGCCCAAGTGACTTCTGCCGTGTCGGTTGGGATATTCCAGGTGGCATTGTTAAGGCCGCACGGGTCGGTGACTGTCGGGGTTAGTGGAATGGCAATCTCACACAGCTTACCGCTGTCTGGAGCCGTACCGTAATTGTGGGTGGAGGTGCCGTCGGGGAACGTCAGGCCGCCGGTGGCTGTCGCTATCAGCTCTCCGTTGAAGGCAAGCTCCCAGGTGATACCATCGCCATCTTCCGGTACAATCCACGTTGCGTTATTAAGGCCGCACAGATCACTAACTTCCGGCTGGGGCAGCGTACAGAGTTTATTGGTAAATGTAAAATCCCACGAACTCGGAGGATCGAGTATGTACGGCCAGCTATAGCTATATGTCTGACCCTCAATAGTGATGCTAAATGTATATAGTTTGGGCACTGCCACTACCGACACGGTTCCGGTACCTGCATATGATCCAGCTGGTTTATCAACACCGTTCACTGTGTACGTTGCATACTGACTAGTTTGGATGGTGTATATATCGCCTACAGTACCGCATGGGTCAGAAAATGCTGGAGCTACAGCCGTCTGATGTGTCGGGTCCTGCTGCTCACAGGCCTCATCCAGCATGCCATTAACGTCGTTCCACTTTTCCTCTTGATCATAGGTTGCTATCACAACATAGTCTGAATGAGTTGGATCTTCTGGATTGACATGACCTGGTATGTGTGAAGATTGCTGGCTAGGCGGTATTGCATGAGCTGTACCATTACCCTCGCGGTGGCAAGCAACTTCATGCGGTGCGGGAGCCGCAGCAGCTAGTGATGCTGGCAATAATGGCGCTACAACGCTTAGGGCGTAAGCCGCCAGAAACATTACCGCCACTGCGCCGTTTTTCACCCGGGGTGACCATTTTTTCAGATTACTTGTTATTCTCATAGTACTTTCCTCTCCCTAGCTATGGATTTCAAATGTTGTCACTACTATTCGTACGCGGCTTGATTTTGAAGCCTTTTACCCTAGTACTTTTGCCACCGAGAACTATTTATTATCCCATGATTATACACCATTTTCCAAATAAAGGTGTAAAGTATCTTACAATTCTACAATATTTTTTACTAACCACAAGCGTTACGCGACTGTTTGCAGCAGTAGGCCGACAGCCAGCGGTACTAACAGATTGTCGAAACCAAGTGCGGCGATGTTTTCTAGTAGCGTTGCTGCGCACGCTCCGCCTATCACGTACTGCCAGGCGAGGCCATTATCTGAAAACTGGCTGTAGCCCACGAGCAGCGCGAGTGATATCACAAAAAACGTGAGGCTGCCCACGATGCTTTTAGTGCGGGTCAGTATGTGATACTTGTTCTGTACGCCGTATTTCGTGCCGACTATGGCAGCAAAGCCATCTGCTAGCGCCATCTGTAAAATAGCCGCCGCATAGACGCCCTTCGATGTCGTGATAAGGGTCAGCAGTCCCACGCTGAGGGCAAAAAATATCTCACCGTACGTCGGACGCTGTACGCTGCCGATGGCCTTGAAGACACCGAGATGCATGGCGGCCAGCACGACCACAAAAAACGCCAGGCTTAACAGGCGGATCTCTGTCCAGTCCAGAAAATACGGCCAAAACGCCACAAACGTCCCCACCGTAATGTGCACAAACTTCCGCCCAACCTCACCATGCAGCCAGTGTTTGCGCCACCCCCACTCGCTGGCGAGTAAAAGCACCAAAACCACCCCCACCGCCAAACTGATGTTTATTAGGTTCATTGCACTTCATTGTACGCTCGGTACTAGTATGCTTCAAGGCTGGCGAGCAGGGCGTCAAAATCGTCGCGTTGCTCGGTCGAGAACAAGATATTTGGTTCAGCCATGTGTGCTGACGGCGTCGTGATACCTGATGCTTCCGGAAAACTGCGGTAAAACGCCGCCGATACAACTTTGTAGGGTGAGCCATTGACCTGTTTGTAACCATGTACGCAGACGCCCTCGACCAGCATGCTAGAAACCGTCTCTGTTATGCTGTATCCGCCTTTTTTGCTCGGCAAGCTCCGCTCGGCAAAATCTACAGCCATGCCGCTGCCAGACATATTGTGCCACTCGGTGTTGTAGCTACTGAGCGGTGGCGCGTCTTTCTGCGGTTCCAAGCAACCAACGCCTCGCCCGACCGTCGTAGACCAGTCTTCGCTGACACCACCTACGCTAACCAAGGGGTTAGCGGCAAAGCTAATCTGCTGTCGATTGCCGGTGTCACTAGGGGCTACCTTGGCATCGGCGAGGCTCGCCGTGCCCCAGCTGGCTGGGTAGCAGAACCTGGCACCAAAGTCTTTATCCTGAAAGGCCGTTTTGCCCGAAGCGCACGAAAAAGTAGCCTCCGGTTTTTGATCCTTTGGTTCGGTGGGCGGCACCATTTTATCTTGTTTAGCGGCTTTTGTTGACACCTCCGGAGCAGTCGCCGTCCGATTGCCCAAGATGAAGCCGATCAGCAGTGCGACCCCAAGCAGTACAACTGCAACTAGTACGTACACCCACTTCTTCGGCAGCCCGAAAGACTGTTTGCCGCTATTCCCTTCGGTTTTGTCGGCTACTGGAACTGGTACTTCTTGTTTATCCATATCACTCCCTCCGCGCTTATACTTTCATAGTACACGCGGCCCGCTTGATTGCAAACAAAAACACCTGCTCGTGCAGACGCTTTTACTATATTGTCGGGGTGACTGGATTTGAACCCAAAAAGCCAATGTCTTGGCTTTTTGTAGACACGAGCGAAGCGTCTTTGATTCATGGTCGGGGTGGCGGGATTTGAACCCACGACCTCGTCGTCCCGAACGACGCGCGCTACCAAGCTGCGCTACACCCCGATGACCATCATTATACTAAAGAAACCGTGCCAACGCCGAAGTTGACCTCATCGGCCACGTTCCGCGGCCCCGGAACTTCTGCCTTGAAAGCATAGCTTTCAGGTGAAGATTCCCTTGCGACTCGCCACCGGCGAGTCTCACCGAACGACGCGCGCTTGCCTTGTTGCACCACAACCCAAGTGAAGCTAACAGGGGTAATTATAGCACCCCCGGTGAAAATACGAAATGGCAAGGGCGATACCGTCGCATAAAAGTCGTGTCTACGCCCCGTCAAGAGCCATACAAAAAGCCCATCTTCCGATGAGCAATTTTCTGGTCGGGGTGAAAGGACTCGAACCTTCGACCTCCGCGTCCCAAACGCGGCGCGCTAGCCAACTGCGCCACACCCCGATCTAATACTGCTTGATTTTATCAGACGAGAAGACGAATTCATAGTGCGGCAGTGTGCTAATCGATTTTCTAAGCTCACCTGGTAAGATATCTATCACTTCTACTAGTAGCGTCTCGAGTTTTTTGTAGACATTTTTATCTGCAAATCTTATTTTGCATGTTCCCTTGCTCTTTCCGACCTTATTGCCTTTGGGACGTACTATAGTTTTCTGAAACTGCGTTAAGGGAATGCCGGTTATATCAGACCAGAATTGTTCAAGTTCATCTTGGTCGTCTCCATCGTGTATTTGTACTTGCACTCGCAGCCTCTCATTAGCAATATTGAGTTCCGTTTTTAGGAATTCGGCAAACAGTTTTATTACCATCGGATTAGTGTTTGTCAGCTCGACCGGAAATGAACGTGTATTTTGCCAACGCTTATCGAGGCGTGATTTCGTACCTTCCGCCCACCACAATATCGCTCCGACGATTGCTAGGTTATTCATAATGGCAGTATAACACGCGGCACTGAACGCGCGTTTACTAAACAAAACTGTGGCGCCAGCGGTGGGCGAGCCAGGTTTGCAGGATGAAACAGGTTAGTGAAACAGCGCAGAGCAGTGCCAGGCCGAAGATGACGAGCTGGGATTCGACATTGCCGCTACCAAAGCGCGTAGCAAAAACAACCAGCAGCGGTAGCACAGCGGCGATGGTTTTCATCCAAAACTGCACGCGCGCTGTGAGCAGCTTTCGTTTGCGAGCCGGGATTTTTTCTAGCGGTTTGTGGGCTATAACCGGCACTGTTTTTTCGGTGGCGACATGCACGACCTTGGTGGCGGCCCTGGTAGCACCCGGAATGTATTTGGCAAAAATGACGTAGATGATAAGCGCGACTACCCCGAGCGCAAGCACCGTAACTATGATGGTCATGAGTAGTGACGGCTCGAGCTGCGCAGCCCCGACGGGTTGCAGCTCTACTGGCTTGGGTTCGGCCTGAGGAAATATGGTCTTTCCGACCTCCGACTCGAAAAACCCGGGCAAATACAGCGCCAGCAACCAAAACCACTCCATAAACACCGTAAAATACCCCGCCCCACCAAGGGCTTTGAGCATTTTATTTTGGTATTTTTTAGCCTGACTCATACTCAGATAATAGACTGCTTACGTATGAGCAGCAAGCGATATTGCGAGCAAAAATAGTAAACAATAAACAACTTCTAGGGGAAAAATGAACCGCTGTAGCTGCTTGCGCGTAAATACGACTACAAAGACAAATGAGCAGCATAAAAACAACCAGAATGATGCTCGCGCCCACACGCTAAGATATTGTGCAAATACAACAATCAGAAGCGTCTCGATAACCATTCCGGTCATAGTGAGCGTCGCAAAGGGCGTATGCCATTTCGCATATACGTTGTTGGCGGGGAGCCACACAAACAATATTTCGCTAAGCAACATTGGCACCAGAAGCCAATAAAAAACATCCGGTACGACCATACGTGGCCCTGCCCAAAACCAAACGAAAGCGTAGTAGAGCGGAGCGATAGCGGTCATTGAGACTGAGAATACAAGGCTAGATAGATGTGACGCTGCAATTGTATGGCTAACGGTCGAAAGGAACGAACCATATTTGTGATAATGACTCACGAGCAACCAGATCATGAGAACAAAAAAAGGCACCAAAACGACAGCATCAAAATATTGCCAAAACGTTACAGGTATCGCTGGAATCATCCTTATCCCCAGACCTCGCGGAGGTGACGAACGACGCGAGTGCGGCCGGTGGTTTCGTCTACATCGACAAGTAGTGCACAAAACTGCATGCGGCCGGTGGTTTCGAGCTCGTTACGAGTTTGGTAGCCGTCGCGCCAGCGCGGGATGATACTGTCGAAGGTTACGCCCAGAGATGAATCAAGCGAGCCGCACATCCCGACATCGGTGATATGCGCGGTGCCTTTCGGCATAACTTGGGCGTCGGCTGTGGGCACATGCCAGTGGTCGCCCACAACCACAGACACGCGGCCATCGACATAGTAACCGAGGACAATCTTTTCACTGCTAAAGTCACCGTGGATATTGACGACGGAGGCAACGTACGATTCCCGCGGCACGCTCGAAAGTATTTCGTCGATTTTTTTGAGGGGGTTTTCGGTTTCCACATCGGCTTGTTTGCCCACGATGCTACCGAGCATACTGACCATGAGCACCTTCCCTTTCGGCGTTTCGACCAGCTTGTAACCCGGGCCAGGACAGTCAACCATGTTGGCTGGTCCGACAACCGGTGCTGCCGGGTCTTCGAGAAATGGGGTTAAGCCTGCCAGAGACGGCGTGTGGTTCCCGCCCGAAAATGCCTGCACGCCCGCCCGCTGCAAGCGGGTCATATCTTCCGGCGACATCCCCTTGCTGTCGGTTACATTTTCGGCCTGCGCCAAAACAAAATCGATGTTTTCCGACGCTACCAGACCAGGCAGCACCTTCTCGACCGCCTGCAGGCCCATTTCAGCCATGACATCGCCAATGTAGAGAATCCTCATGCTTTGATTATACCTGTTCAACTGACATGCGTCATTGGGTATATTCGACTGACGAGCGAAGACGGAAGAATGTGAAACATGGATAAAGAAGCTTTGGTCTGAAGTGATGACTCCCCCTCGAAGCGGCAAGAGGCTGGGTCGCCGCCAGAGCCGGGGATAGCATAACGACTGATTTGAAATTTCTCCTAGCGCGGCTGGTGTAATGAGGATGTTTGAACCGGAGGTGAGTTCCGCAAGAACCCAACAGGGCGGGAGGAATTTCAAGTAAGCAGGTCGTTTGCTTCTCCCCGGCGGCTTTGCCCAGCTTTGGCCGCCCAAAGCTGGCCGCTGGGCGCGGGCGGGACCGCGCAGAGAAAAGTACGGATAGCCGAGAGAGTATATCCTTCTCCTCAAGCCAAAGGATCGCTCAAGACGACAGCTATGTAGACGAAGAAAGTCTGGAACCTAGCGGGTTGTGGTTTTGGTGGTCGAATTAGTGGTATTGGCGGGTTGCTGGGTCTGGTTCGTGCCAGAGGTGCTGATGATGGGTGCTACGTTTATGATTTGGTTGTTCGACTCGCGGTAGATTATGGCCCGCTTGGGAAATATAACAAGGTAATCACCCTTTTCAACGTTTTTGTAGAACTCGGCATTCGCCTTCTTGAGCTTGGCTGGATCCTCGACGCGGGCAACCGTCGGCGCTTCTGTCTCATCGACTCGGAGAACTTTCTTGAGCTCGCTCAGCACGCGCTGCGTTTCAGCGCTATTTTGCGCCTTCTGCGCCTGGCCCGGATTGCTCTTTACATCTTGGTATTTGTTGTAGAACACTACGGTACCAGCGAAGCCAATAACAGCCAGCGCAGTCGCAACAAGCAGCATGGTCCTATTCGCACGCATTTTACCTCGGATGCCCTCTTTTACTGGGGTGTCCTTTACTTCATTTTCACCTTTACCCTTTTTTGGCGTTGGCACAACATCGTCTTGCATAATTCCTCACTTTTCTTATGGTTACTATTGTACGTTTATCTGGAACGGACGTCTAGGGCTAATTAGCGTACCTGGATATACGCGTTCCTAAGCTGAGGGTCTTGCACACCATCACCCTGTTTGCACATTACTCTCAAAAACACATCGGCTTTTGCTCCTGCAGTTAACGCAGTCCAGCTTGAAGATTTGAGCTCGGCCGTACCGCTAATATCCACCTCTGGCCCCGTGCTGCCATCGATATTATTATATGTTCCAGCCTGTGTCGTTGCATACTGTACACGGCAATCGGCGCCAACTGCTACCGCCCCAGCCATGCGGCTTATGCCAAAACGAAACTCAGAAGCCCTAGAAAGATCAACTTGCAACCGGATAGGTGTGTTAAGAAGCTGCGTGTCGGCCGCTGGCATGTTCGTCCATGTCTCCAGCCCTGCTACAAAAGCATACTCGTTGTATGCTGCAGGAATGCAGTCAACCCATCCACCGTTCTGATTGCATCGAAACTTGCTGGTTGTTGTGTTGTAGTAAATCCCGCCCGCTACCCCAGTAGGATCAGCTCCGCTCACCCCGTCTAAAACAAGGAGAACATCTGCCGCGTCGTCGACGAGCGTGCCGATTTCTACGGAGTTTGTGAGGGTATCTACCGTAAGCATGGGTAGACTAGCGGCATCCTGAACCGCTAATGACGTTGCGCTGTCTGCGGAGTTCTTAAATAGCAGCGTGCCGTTGTCATTTACCGTAAGCACTGCAACACCAGCGTCCTGCACCGTAAAATCGCCTGTGCTGTCGAGGTTTACCTGGAAATTATTGGCACCAACAGTGATAGTCGTCGTGGCGTCGAGCGACATACTATCTTTGAGTTCGGTGAAGTCGAAAGCATCCGCGCCAACATCGGCTGCTGCAATGGTACCATCTGTTATTTCAGACGCCTCGATCGTTGCACCGAGTTTGGTGACATTTGAGCTCAGCGCGCTATCGCTCACCGTACTCGTCGCTCCGACGGTCAACGTATCTGATATATTAGTATCTGTTAGTGCGCCTGTGTACCCGAGACTCCCGAGCGCCAAGGTGCCCGAGCTAAGCGTACCTGTATTATCGCCGTCGAATATATATGACTCTACTGTCGCTTCGCTCAAGATCGTGTCGGCATCAGCAGCGCATGCCCAGACATCACTTGTTTCATTCCATTTCAGTATCTGCGCGTCAGAGCATCCCTGCAAGAGGGCAACACCAGTTGCGAGAGCTTCTATGCCAGAACCCGAGGACGTTGTTGATGAAAGCGCATCGGCCGAGACGGCGGTACGCACTGCAATATCATCTGCATTCACCGTAATACCATTGCCCGCGCCGATATTGAGTGTCGTAGTACCGCCTAGAGATACGCTGCCACCCGTTGTTAGGCCGTTGCCCGCGCTGACGGTGAGTGAACTGTTTGCAAGTTGTGCGTTCGTGATACCTGCGGTACCAGATATATCTGCTGTTGTGATTGTGCCGTTCACAATTTCTGCTGAGTCAACATCAACACCCAGGCTAGCATTTAGCGTCACTGTGCCGCCCAAAGAGACAGCGCCACCACCAGAGAGCCCAGTACCCGCCGTGACTGTCAGCGATGAGTTTGCAAGGTCGGCGTTGGTAATTGTGCCATCAAAAATGTCGGCACTCACAATCGTACCATCGACAATCTCTGCCGAGGTGATGTCTGTACCGAGCGTCGCGGCTACCGTGATAGTATCGGTTGTGCCATCGCCAGTGATAGTCACACCGCTGCCACCACTGAGCGTTAGCGTGTCGGTGGAGCTATCCGCAACCGGGCTTGTGCCCGAGCTCGTTGTGATAGTTTCAAACGAGTTTACGGTAGCGCCCGTGACGTCCGCTGCGCAGGCCCAGGCCGAGCCGTTCCATTTCATAATCTGATTGTTGCTACAGCCATTTTGGGCGATGTTGCTGAACTGGATTGTGGCACTTGCCAGATCTGTTCCGGTCACAGTGCCATCGGTAATTTCACCTGATTCTATGGTACTGCCGAGCTTGGTGACATTTGCCGAGAGTGCTCCGTCTGCTACTGACCCGCTGCTAGATACTGTGAGCGCGTCCGAGACATTCGCATCGCCCAGCGTGCCTGTGTAGCTCAAGCTGCCGAGCGCAAGCGTACCACTACTAAGCGTGCCAGTATTGTCGCCATCGAATATATATGACTCTACAGTCGCCTCGCTCACTATTGTGTCGTTGTCGGTGCCGCATATCCATGCCGAGCCATTGAATTTGATGATGTTGCCAGAACCACATGAATTCGATGCCAGTTTCGAGAATGTCAGGGTTGCATCATCAATCTCTGCGTTGCTGATAGTTGTGCCGAGCGTTGCTGCTACTGTAATCGTATCCGTGCTGCCATTGCTGGTTATGCTGATCCCACTTCCATTTGCCAGCGTCAGTGTATCCGTTGATGTGTCGGCAGCAGGATTTCCAGCGTCGGGCGTCGCTATGGTTGCAAACAAAAGCTGTGCGTCTGTATTGTCTAGGTATGATGAGAGGTCGACGGTACTCGCGTTACCGGAGATAGATAGCGTATTGCCTACCTTCGAGATGGCCTGGGCGTCGGTGTTGTCGAGTAGACTACCGAGGTCGGCAGTATTGCCTCCCGAAATCGTGAGTATGTGTGTGGCACCGTTCCAGGATATTGTTTGGGCATCTGTATTTGTGTCTACGTCCGCGGCACAAGCCCAGGCACTGCCGTTCCACTTTGGAATCTGGTTCGATGAACAGCTTAATGACGCAAGAACATCGGTATTGTCGAGGTAGGAAGCCAAGTTAACTGAACCGCCATTTACCAGAGAGAGCGTGTTGCCACCAAGTGAAAGGGCCTGGTTGTCGGTGTTGTCGAGGTACGGTGCGAGGTTTACCGTACCGGCGCTGCCGGAGATGCTGAGGACGTTTGATGCGACAGAGATCGCTTGCGCGTCAGTATTGTCGAGGTAGCCAGCCAGTGAGACTGAGTTGCCGCCGGAGATGCTCAGGTTATTGCTGGCGAGGCTAAGTGTTTGACTATCGGTACCCGCTGCATCAGCCGCACATGCCCAAGCGCTGCCGTTCCATTTGGCGATTTGGTTGGTGGAGCAGCTGAGACTGGCGAGCACATCGGTGTTATCTAAGTATGAGCTGAGGTCGACCGTCGAGGCATTGCCAGAAATGCTCAAGGTGTTGCCAGCCTTCGATATTGCCTGAGCGTCAGTGTTGTCGAGATACGGAGCGAGATCCACCGTACTTGCATTGCCAGTGATAGAAATGGTGTTACCAGCACGGGAGATGGCTTGAGCGTCTGTGTTATCAAGGAGACTCGACAGATTGGCTGTATTACCACCAGAAATGGTGAGAATGTTTGTACCGCTATTCCAGCTGAGAGTTTGGGCGTCGGTGTTGTCTTTATAGATGCTGAGGTCAATGGTGCCAGGATTACCCGATATACTGAGCACATCGCTGACTAAACTCAGGCTTTGGATTTCGTTTGTGACACTGCCGTCCACTTCGCTTGTGAGATAACCGTTATTGTTGGCGTAGGCATCGACTTGGGCTTCATTCAGGACAGTATCTACATCTGCTGCGCAGGCCCAAGCCGAACCGTTCCATTTGGCGATTTGGTTGGTTGAGCAGCTTAGCCCAGCAAGGACGTCCGTGTTTATTGAGGCCAGGTTCACGCCAGTGCCACCAGAAATATTGAGTGTCGTGCCAGCGAGGCTAAGATTTTGACTATCGGTGTTAATGGGCGCAAGGTCAATGCTATTTCCGCCCGAAATGGTCAGCGTCGTACCGACCAAACTTACCGTTTGGGAGTCGGTGTTGTCGAGGTAACTCGCCAGATCGACGGTTGAGGCATTGCCGGTGATGCTCAGAGTGTTGCCCGCCTTCGATATTGCCTGAGCGTCAGTGTTGTCCAGATACGGGCTGAGGTCGACGGTGCTCGCATTGCCAGTAATTGAGATGGTGTTGCCTGTGCGTGAGATAGCTTGGGCATCGGTGTTATCGAGTAGGCTGCCCAGGTCGGCGGTGTTGCCGCTCGAGATGGTGAGAATGTGTGTACCGCCGTTCCAACTCAATGTTTGCAGTTCGTTACTCGTACTACCATCAACTTCACTGGTAAGGTAGCCGTTGTTGGACACCCAGGCATCGACTTGCGCTTCATTGGCGACGGTGTCATTATCTGCCGCACACGCCCACGCACTGCCGTTCCACTTGGCTATTTGGCCGCTGCCGCAGGCCAGGCTAGCGAGTACATCGGTGTTGTCTAGGTAAGCAGCCAGGTTAACCGAACCGCCATTTACCAGAGAGAGCGTGTTGCCACCAAGTGAAAGTGCCTGGCTGTCGGTGTTGTCGAGATACGGGGCAAGGTTCACCGTGCTGGCATTGCCAGAGATGGACAGGACATTGCCCGCGACCGAGATAGCTTGGGCGTCAGTGTTGTCCAAGTAGCCAGCCAAGGAAACTGAGTTGCCGCCACTTATACTCAAGGTATTGGCGGCGAGGCTTAGTGTCTGCTGGTCGGTATCGACAGCCGCACTCGCGCACACCCAAGCGCTACCGTTCCACTGGGCCACCTGGCCGTTCGCGCAGCTCAGCGAGGCGAGCGTGTCGGTATTGTCGAGGTAGCTACTGAGGTCGACGGTGCTGGCATTGCCGCTGATGCTCAGGATATTCCCTGTTTTGGAGATGGCCTGGGCGTCGGTGTTGTCGAGCAGGCTCGACAGATTTGCCGTGTTGCCGCCGGTGATACTCAGCACTTGCGTGCCGGAGTTGTATGACAGCGTTTGGGCGTCGGTGTTATCGAGGTACGGCGCGAGGTCGACGGTGCTCGCATTGCCAGAGATAGATAAAATGTTGCCAGCCTTTGCTATGGCCTGGGCGTCAGTGTTATCGAGGTAGCCGGCAAGGTCGACAGTGGTACCATCCCCGCTCAAAGCCAGTGTGTTACCGGAAAGTGATAGGTCCTGGATTTCGTTTGTTGTACTGCCGTCGGTTTCAGCCGTCAGATAGCCATTGTTGTTAGCATAAGCATCGACCTCGGCTTCAGTAAGAACACGATCGGCCGCGCAGGCCCAGGCGCTGCCGTTCCATTTGGCAATTTGGTTGGTGCTGCAGCTGAGTGATGCCAGAACATCGGTGTTGTCTAGATACGGGGTAAGGTCGACTGTCGATGCGCTACCCGTGATCGATACCGTGTTACCGGTACGTGAGATAGCCTGAGCGTCGGTGTTATCGAGCAGATTACTCAGATCTGCGGTGTTGCCACCGGAGATCGATATGATATGCGTGCCGGTATTGTACGTGAGAGTTTGGCTATCGGTGTTATCTAAATAACCCGATAAGTTGACGTTATTGCTGCCAGAGATGCTTAAGACATTGGCGGCCAGTGAGAGTGATTGGATTTCGTTCGTCACGCTGCCGTCAACTTCGCTGGTGAGATAGCCGTTGTTAGCGACGTAGCTATCGACTTGGGCTTCGTTCAGCACGGTGTCGACATCGGCCGCACAGGCCCAAGCGCTGCCGTTCCATTTGGCGATTTGGTTGGTGCTGCAGCTGAGTCCGGCAAGGACGTCGGTGTTTATGGAGGCTAGGTTAACTCCTGTTCCGCCGGAGATGTTGAGTGTCGTTCCAGCTAGGCTGAGGTTTTGACTGTCGGTGTTTATGGGCGCGAGGTCGATACTATTGCCACCGGAGATTGTTAGTGTTGAACCGGCCAAGCTGAGCGACTGTGCGTCGGTGTTGTCGAGGTAGCTGCTGAGGTCGACAGTAGAAGCATTGCCGCTGATGCTGAGGGTGTTGCCGGTTTTGGAGATAGCTTGAGCGTCGGTGTTATCGAGCAAGCTCGTCAAGTCCACGGTGTTGCCGCTGGAGATGGTGAGGATGCGCGTGCCGCTATTCCAGGTCAGCGTCTGGAGTTCGTTTGAAGTCGACCCGTCGACTTCGCTGGTGAGGTAGCCATTGTTCGATACCCAGGCGTCGACCTGAGTTTCGTTAGCTATGGTGTCGTTATCTGCCGCGCAGGCCCAAGCACTACCGTTCCATTTGGCTATTTGGCCGCTGCCGCAGGCTAGGTTAGCTAGGACATCGGTGTTGTCTAGATACGCAGCCAAGTTAACAGACCCGCCATTTACCAGAGAGAGCGTGTTGCCTCCAAGTGAAAGTGCCTGGTTGTCGGTGTTGTCTAGGTACGGTGCGAGGCTTACCGAGTTCCCGTTCAGAATGCTCAGATTATTGCCCGAAAGGCTGAGCGTCTGGGCGTCAGAAACCGCCGCTGGCGATGCACATACCCACACACTGCCGTTCCACTGCGCTAGTTGCCCGACCGCGCAGCTCAGAGTTGCCAGCACGTCGGTATTGATCGACGCCAAGTTGATGGTATTACCGCCGCTCACTGTTAGGTCGGCACCGCTGAGTGAGAGCGTTTGGGCGTCGGTGTTTATGGGCGCAAGATTAAGGCTGTTCCCGCCACTAATCGTCAGGGTCGTACCCGATAGGTTCAGGGTTTGGGCGTCGGTGTTGTCTAGGTAGCTAGCGAGATCTACCGTTGTTGGGCTGCCAGATAGAACCAGTGAGTTGCCCGCCTTCGACAGCGTCTGCGAGCCGGTCTGCGGTGCGGCCGCTAGGCTGCTGAGGTTAACACTGTTGCCATCCGAGATGGTCAGTACGCGGGCTTGCTCATCCCATAACAAAGTCTGATGGCTAGTGCCCCCGCCCGATGCCTGCAAGTACGAGCCAAGTTCGCCGCTTACCTGTAGTTGCTGGAGTCCCGTCTTTAGCTCGGCGGCTTGCTGCAGTTTTTGCTGCGCTGTCAGATGGCCGGTCGAGCCCCCCAGGCTTCTGAGATTTGCGATGGGACTAGCAAAGCGCGGATAAAACGTAAACAGTATGAAAAATACGATAACCGCCGTAGGCACCATGCGGGTAAAGACATACCGCCAGCGAAGCTTCTCGGACGCTCGGTCCTGATAGGGTTCCGTATCTGTTTGCATATTGCTGCTTTTACGTTATTGTCGTGCGTGTAGAATGCTGTAAAAAATTATACGCTTATGGCTATTTTTTTCAACGCTAAAACAGAGGTAACTTGTAGTAGAATTTACTGCGTTATGCTGCGTCCGGCTGGGTGGTTGCGAAAAGTATGGTCAAGCTCACTGTTTTGGACGCGTTTGGAAGGAGTTCTGCGGCTGGATTGTCGGTAAGATAGCCGCTTTCGGTCGGCTCAACACAGATGAAATCCGCAGGCGATTCCGACCACAGCGCAAAAAGCGGGAGACCTTCACTCGTCACCGTCCAGGTGCCCTGCGCCGTGACGAGCTGCGCCTGCGAGCTCAGACTATCGACCTTTCGAGTCGCCGCTAGCTCTTCGTCGCTCAGCTGGTATGACCGACTATCTATGATTACTTCAGCCGTTCCGTCAGGGTAAACCGGGAAATATGGATGAAATGCCGGGTTGACCATGCACGGTTCGGTGCCAATATTTCGCAGAAGCAGTGTTTCGCGCAGGCCGCCAGCGATTAGTTCAACCGTCAGCTCCATACTCAGCCCCGCATAGACCGGCGGCAGACCCTCCACCTGGGATAGCGGATTATCCAGAGATAGCTTCACCTGGGATTCTGTTTGCTCGTCAACCGCCCACAGGCAATTTCGGGCAAAACCGTGCTGGTTCAACCCAACTGTCTCGCCCGGACCAAAGATGGGTGCACATACTGGTACGCCGCCACGATTTTTGCCCGTTTCTGGCATATCTCGCCGCGCAAACAGCAGTTCCTTGCCCTCCGCCGACAGCCACGACTCCACAAATGCCCCTTCGGGATTCACCGTAAGCACTTCTCTTGATTCACTGGCTAACGTAACCATCAGTATTCGAGCTGGACGCCAGTTTGTTTCGCGACTTTCTCAATCCACCGTTCTAAGCGAGCGATCTGGGCATCTCGAGCGTGATTATCGGTTTCGATGTCATCGAGTCTCTTCAGAAATGAATCCAACGTATTTTGGAGGCGATTGAAACTATCTTCGAGCTTATCGACTCGCTCCTCAAGGCGATTGAAACGTTCGTCTACTCGTGTAGCAAACTGAGCAATTACTTCTGTCAGGTCGTCAACTGCCTTCTCGATTTTTTTATCGATTGATTCTGAAAGAACATCGATTTTATTGTCGACTGATTTCGATAGGGCATCGATCTTGTCGTCGACTGATTTCGATAGAGTATCAATTTTATTGTCGACTGATTTCGATAGAGTATCGATTTTATTGTCGACTGATTTCGATAGGGCATCGATCTTGTCGTCGACTGATTTCGAAAAGTCTTTCAAATCCTCTTTTGTTGCCGCGTCGCTCATATGGACTATAGAGTATACTCGTATTATTTCGCAAACTCAATTGCTCTTGTTTCGCGGATGACGTTTACCTTGATAGTGCCGGGGTAGTTCATGCTGCTTTCGATCTTGGTCGCAATGTCGCGGGCAAGCTTTATAGCGCTGAGGTCGTCGATCTGCTGCGGTTTGACGAACACACGAACCTCGCGGCCAGCGCTGATGGCGTAGGATTTTTCTATGCCATTAAAGCCATTGGCGATGTTTTCCAGTTCTTTCATGCGCTCGGCGAAGTTCTCGGCCGAGATATTGCGGGCGCCAGGACGAGCCGCAGATACCGCGTCGCAGACACGCACGATGACTGCCTCGAGGCTAGTAGCTTCCATGTCGTCATGATGCTGCTCGGCAGCCAGCGCCACTTCTTCCGGAGCGCCGTACTTGCGAAGCATCTCGCCACTTATGTGGTGGTGCTTGCCTTCCATTTTGTGTGTCAGCGCCTTGCCGATGTCATGGAAGAGGGTGGCGTACTTGGTGATGGTTACATTTGCACCGAGCTCTTCGGCGAGCATACCGGCCATGTGTGCCATTTCGGTGGAGTGTTTTAGAACGTTTTGGCCGTAGCTGGTGCGGAAGCGCAGTTCGCCCAGCATGTGCAGCAGCTCTTTTGGCACGCCCAGCACGCCGACTTCGCGGGCAGCATCTTCACCGGCGCGGACGACGTCTTTTTCGACATTTTTCTGCGCCTTTTCGACGACTTCTTCTATGCGACCCGGGTGAACCCGTCCGTCTTTCAGAAGCAGCTCAAGTGCCTGGCGCGCTACTTCGCGGCGAACCGGGTCGAAGCAGCTTAGTACGATGTAGCCAGGGGTGTCATCGACCATAATGTCGACGCCCGTGGCCTTCTGAAGGGCCTGGATATTCCGGCCTTCCTTGCCGATGATCCGGCCTTTCATCTCTTCGTCTTCCAGTTTCACGCTGGTCAGAGTGCGTTCGGCCGTCACTTCGCTGGCCATTCGCTCCATGGCCGTGACTATCATAAGACCGGCAGCTTCTTCGGCGTTGTCTCTAGCTTCGTTTTGCAGTTTGGCGACCAGCCCGAGCAGATCGTTCTTGATATCGCGCTCGGTCATTTGCATGAGCTTTTCGGCGGCATCGGCCTTGCTGAGTTTGGCGATTTTTTCTAGCTTTTCCTGTTGCTTGGTGCGAATATCGCGAATCTCGTTTTTCAGAGCTTCGACTTCGTCTTCGCCACTGCGGAGCTTTTCACTGCGCTTATCCAGCTCATCGAGCTTTTTATCGAGCGCTGTTTCGCGCTGGACTAGCCGGTTTTCGAGATCTTTTAGCTCGTTGCGGCGTACTTGTTCTTCCTTGCGCGCTTCATCCGCGACCTTACGGGCGTCCTCACGCGCTTCGTCGACGAGTTTGTCGGCCTCCTTCTTAGCCTTGGCGAGTTCCTTCGCCGCTTTATCGTCGGCCTCGGCCGACTTCTTTTTGCTTACATACGTGCTGCCGCCATAGCCAAGGCCAAGCCCTGCCAGCGCGAGCAATATGGTAATTGGATCCATGCTCTTCCCTTTCGTTCAGCTGAGTCCACCCACAACAATCGCTATCACTTCTCTAGTTGCGTACCTGAACCCACCAGATTTCGTATAAAAATTGACAAATTCGGCGTTCCCGAAAACTCCTAAGAATGCCTACCTAGATAATACGCCCGCAACAAGCTTGTCGTCAATTATTGCATAACGGCACGAACCACAACGCGCTGCTTCAGGCTGAACGTACCGGGGATTTGGTCGCCCGCACAGGTGATGAGGCTTAGACCGGGTTTTGCTGTATCGGCCGAAACGAGCAAACTGGCCATATCAACCTTATCGGCATCGCGCACCTGCACATCGACCACCTTATAGGTAAAGACTTGACCGTCGCCGCGTTTCACCGATATATCATCTCCGGCTGCTAGCTTCACGATATCGTGGAAGATGCCCCGTGTTTTGCCTATGCCAGAGTGGCCATCTATGAGCATGGCACCATTTTCGCCCGGTTTAGACGAGGCGTTGTACCAGCCGGCGTCATAGATCCCGTATGGTGACTGCAGTTCGTTCTTCCTGTCGACGCCCATCGAAAGCACGCGTCCATGAACCTTAAGTTTTGGAATGTCTATGTAGCGGGGATTTACAGGCGACACGGTGTAAGACCGCACTGCCGCCGGGGTAGGCTTTTCGGTTGATGGCGGCGTTGGCGCAACGGTGGGAGGCGCGACGGTAGTAGCGCTCTGAACAGCTTGCTTTTGCAGTGCTTTTACCTGAACTGCGACTTGTTTGTTGGTATTTAGCCCGCTCAAGCCCACGTAAAGCCCCAGCCCGAAGACCAAGGCTGCGCCAGCATACAACAACGTCTGTCGGCGCCAGAGATGCCTTATGCGTAAATGTTTCCGCCTTTTCTGGACAGCCGGCCTAGGCTGGACTGTCGCAGCCTGCTGAACCACGTGCGGCTTGACCTGCGAACGAACGTGTTTTTGCTGCGCTGGTGGCTTAACGTCCATAAAGACCAGTTTGTTAGATTGGGTTTTTACCGGAGGCGAGGCAGCTTTTGCTGGCAGCTCTGGTTTACGTTGCTGGCGCACAACCAGCACGTCTTGAATGGTGCTTGTCTGCACTGGTCGCGGTGAATAGGCAACACTGCGCCTTTGGTAGCGCAGTGTGCCGTGGAAAGCCTGGTTGTCGAGCGTCAAGCGCGCTTGCGACATTGTTTTACACCTTTATTTTGTTTATTTGCGTCGTCTGGAAGCATGAGCATGAGCGTGAGCCGGGCGAGTTTTGCGAGCCATGGCCAGCAGTACTAGCGCCGCACTAGCTGTAGCGCCAAGCGTTACCAGCGGATTAGCCGAGATGAGTGCGAAGCCAGTGTCAGGCGCTGTCGGCTGGTTCTGAACCGTAATTACCACGTCGTTACCCGTACCGCCAACGTAACTTATCTTGAATACCACGCCATTCTGCGTAAACGTAGCGCCCTCCGGCAGCCCCTTAAAGGTACCTGTTACAGCAGCACTGCCAGCTTGATCGATGATAGTAAACGATTGCCCCTGCTTGGGCGTGTGTCCATTGTAGCGAGACGTTGAGAGCACTGAGGTCGTGGCATTTAAGGTAACGGCAGTTGTTGCGCTTGAAGCGTTCATAACAATGAGCTGGTCATAGCCAGAGCATGGATCGGTTCCACCAAGTTCAAACTGGTACATACCTGTCAATACAAGCGTATCTGAAGTCAAACAACCTGGACTCATACCTGGCGCCACCGTGCCACCAGCCGACACCCACAATGAGTGCTTAAAAGTGCCTAGCCCTTTGAGTAGCCCTCCTGATTCAACCATAACCGATGAACGCACCGCATCCTTGCTCATCACCGCCGTCTCGTTCTCGACGACGTTAATAGTCTCTGTGTCTTTCGCATCAGCATAGTTCGTTGTTTTTGCCGGAGTGACAACACTTTTGCTCCCAATATTTAGCACCCCGGAGCCACTTGTTCTTGACAGATTGCTCGCTCCGATTACTTGCCCGGCCATATTCACCGTAGTATCTGCATCACTTGAGAAAGTAGTGCTTGCGTTGAGGGTAAGCGCGCCTGAGTAGTTCACTGTCGTTGGCTGCGTTTGTAGGCAAGTGGTCTTGAGCTGGGTCCCCATCATCGCAAACTCGGCACAGGCTGACCAGAAATATAAGCCTGCATTAGCTCCTGCTTCTACCGTAATCGGAATTGAGCTGGTAATTGTTGTTATGTCTTTTGTCTGCGAACCGAATATCACCTCGCCTTTACCGGCAATGTCTATCGACCCAGCGTGAGAATCAGACAAAATGGTTACGTATACAAAGTCATCCGTAGCAACTTGTGCTATTTTGAGCACTCCGGTAACATCATACTTCGTAAATGGACTATAGCCTCGTAACTCTAGGGAGCCTTTGCCAATAATTTTTCCGAGAGTTGTTCCATCGCCGATGAATAGATCATACTTGCCATTCGCACTAGACAGAGTCGACACATAACCCCCATCCGCAATACTAAGTTGTGAAATCCATACACCAGATGTCGCCGAAGACTGACCGCTCGGTACATCATAATTTGTCTCGACGCCGCCTAGATCTACCGTTAGATCATTGACCAGTTTGTCGTGGCCTGAAGTAACTGCGGTAGCATTTATAACTACTACATCCCCGGCCTGCGGCACTCCGCCGCCGCAGTTTGACCAGTTAGCTGCGGTGCTGAACTTGTTGTCGCCGCCTGTTCCGGTCCAGGTACAAGTTTGGACGGCGGCATGGGCGACGCCGCTAAAGCCGAGCGTCAGCAGCGAAGAGAGTGAAAGCACCGCTGCTGAGGTGCCCGAGAGAACACGTTTCATTAGTTTCATGGGGTATCCTTTTTTTAGGTGTTTATATTTTAGAAATCCTAGTTACTTATATACTACGTTTCTTAGCGAAGCGCAAGCAGTATTCTCCCAGCTGTGGATAAATACCTGCCAAAACTCCCTCACACGACCAAACCGTGCTGCATTTTCTTAACCGCCGCCAAAAACACGAAGCATTTTGTAGGTAATTCGGACGCAGAAAGGAAGATAAACGCTATTAGACCTCTTTCCAAACCTCCCTTCAAACGCGAAACGACGGTATTTCCGAGCGAAAAGGTCGAAACGGGAGGAGGTGTAGCCATAGCTACGCCGACGACTGGTTCGGCTTTTGCAGCCGGAGAGACTGGTGTTTTGGCGGGAGGGAGGTTTGGAAAGAGGTCTATTTTTTCTGGGGGGTTATATGGACGGGGGCGCCGTAAAATGGAAGGGCAAGTTTGTCATTTTCACCGCGGATGAGCCTTTGTACCCCTGTTTCCTTCCACCTGGGATCCTGCGCCGCGACAATACGAATGCTTAGCCCTTGCGCCAGCGCATTCGCCACAGTTAGGCCAATCCTGAGACCCGTGAAACTGCCCGGCCCCTGGAACGCCACGACTCCCTCTACATCATGCCAATCTTTTTCTTGGCTAGCTAGCAGCTCTTTGATCTTCGTATGGATCGTCTCTGCCAGCTGCCGGTGCGCCGGCCACATCTCATACGCCAGCTGCTGTTCGCCGTCGTACAGCCCGATCTCGGCCTCTGGCTTGTCGGTGCGAATGGTCAGGATAATCACTGTTCCACTCCCTCAAATAGGTACTGCCATGCTTCCGGAAAGTTACATTCTACAGCGCGGGTCTCATCGCCCTCGTGCCGTACGTGGATGGTCAGGCGGTTTTCCGGAAGCACGTCTTGCACGATCTCCCCCCACTCGACCACAACGACATAGCCGGGGTCGCTCACAAACTCCCGCAACTCTTCGGCCACGATCCCAGCTTCGCTCAAACGGTAGAAGTCAAAATGGACAATGCTCAGCTTCGGCGCCACGTACTCACGACTGATGGTAAATGTCGGGCTCGCTACGGTGTCCGTGCTGCCTGCGCCGCGCGCCAAACCCCGTACAAAGGTCGTTTTACCGCCGCCCAGGTCGCTCACCAGCTCTATCACTTCCCCGCCGCGCAGCCGCCCGCCCACAGCAGCGCCCAGCGCCTCAGTGTCGGCGGAGCTTGTGGAATGCATTTGCCAGGTCTTTTCGGTAGACATATGCTCCATATCCTACCGCGCAAGCCGCTACCAGAGCAAGCACACCTGGGTGGATAGATGACGGCTTCGGGAGTTCGGCTACTTGTTTTACCGGTACGGCGGATGACGTTTTCGGCTTCGAGGAGGTTGCTTTGGTGCTCTTTTTCGTGCTGGCTGACTTTACTTTGGCGGTCGTACTGGCCGATGTCACGACCCGCTTTACGGCAGTAGCCGGCAGTTTGATGGGCTGGGCGATGATGTTGGTCGCTGCGGCGGACGGCTTGGTCGTCCAGTACCAGACTCCGTTCGCGAGCGCCCAGGCCTGGCCGTCCGGTGCTGAATCGTACGGGTCAGACTGTGCCACCACTGCGCCCGAGCCATCGAGTAGGGCTGCTTGGCCGCTTGTGTTACTCATGCTCAAACCGGTTTCGCTCGCATAAAACGCACGGAAACTCTTGGCCGGGATACTCACACCAGACGGGAATATGTAGTTATGCTTCGTCGCTAGGCCCGTTTGCAGCATAAAGCCAGAGAGGTAGAAGGGCGCGTCGTTTGAATTGTACAGCTCCACGTACTCGTCGGTACCGTCTGTGCCTGTGCCGGCCGGATTCGGCAAAAGCTCGGTTATGAGTAGGGGCGCAAGGCCGGCATTATCACCTGGGATGGCACTTTCCTCAGGGGTGGTCTCAACTTCATTTATATTTTCGATGATGGCCGGCGGCTCCACAGCAGACTGCTCCCATTCGACCGTGTCTGTGGGAGCGCCGCTGGTCAGCGGAGCAAGCGTGAGCGTACAACCCGCCAGGTTGCCGACTCGCCACGGCTTCGTCAACGAGGGGTCGTGGTACCACACCGCATAGGTCATGCTGCTGGTCTCTTTGCGCAGGTCAAGCAGCGCGGTCGTCACCGCGGTGACGCCCGGTTTCGCCCAATTCACGTTATCGATGGTCGTAAAAGTACTGCTCAGCCCATCGCTCGTAAGGTGCCGGATGACGAACGTGCCTTTCGTGTCGGCCAGCGCCACCGAAAGCTTTGTGGTCAGCACCGCGTCGCACGTCGACCCACCATCACTGGTCATCAGCACTCCTTGTCCGGCAGTAATGGCGCGAGCCGGGAGCTGCTGCGAAGGCACGATTGCACCCGGGTTCGCAGTGTCGCTGCCAGTGTAACCCACCCAGTATTCACTGAGGTCAGGGATGTCTTGCGTCGCCTGGAGGACGACGAGTTCTTCACCGGTAATCTTGATCTCACGTATGACCAGCGGCGGCAGCGTGACCGTTTCTGCCTGCACTCTTAACGGAACGAAGCTTAAGGTTAGTAGTATCCCCACCCTGAGGATTTGTCTCAGGTATTTCATAGTTAGTTTTCAGTCTATGCCCCAGCAAAAACAGATTGCAAGCACAGGCATAATAAAATGTGTTTCTTTTTCACAACGCCCTCTTCTCCCTCCAGCCAACCCCTCTCACACCAAACAGTTTACTAATTATCACGATCGTGATAATTAGTAAACTTTCCTGACCCACATGCACTTTTATCACATTGTCATTCCGACCGAAGTGGAGGAATCTCGTCAGATACTAACACGGACGGGATCTTTCGACTTCGCTCAAGATGACATCAAAAAGTGCATGTGGGTCAGTAAACTTTCTTGCTGCTTGTGGCTAGCGGTATAATGAAAGTATGCTGAAACTGAGTGAAAGCTTGATCGGGCGACCGGTGATGAGCCTCCGTACCGGACAGCCGGTGGCCAGGACAACCGGCGCCATTTTCAACCCCAACAACCTCAAAATAGAGGGTTTTTACTGCCTCGATAAATTCAGCCGCAAGGAATTAGTACTCCTGTACCAAGACATCCGCGATGTCATACCGCAAGGCTTGGTGGTCAATGACCACGATGCACTGGTCGAGCCGAAAGACCTGGTGCGACTAAAGAACGTGATGGATATTGGTTTTGAGCTGGTGGGCAAGCAGGTGGTCACCCTGAGCAAACAGCGGCTCGGTAAGGTCACTGACTTTGCAACAGAGGTGGAAACCATGTATGTGCAGAAGATTTACGTCTCGCAGGGGCTTCTGAAGGGTCTGACACGCGGTAACCTGGGTATCGACCGCTCGCAGATAAACGAGATTACCGATAAAAAAATCATCGTCAACGACCTCCTAGATAGCGCCACCGTCCCCTCCGGCGCCATGGCTTGACAAGTTAGTAATTTTGTAGTATTATTTAGTGATGTCAGAGCCTTACATACCTCTTGCACCGCTAGAGCAGATGGCGGTTGTTATAACCGCGGAGCGCCTTGATGCTGACGGCACAGTGTTGCCACAAGTCATGAGAAAACGGCTCAACCTCTTAGAGACGGTCCGTGCTGGAGGTTCGATAACTCACGAACGTATTCCGGATTATTCAGAAGATGGATGGCTAGAAGCAGAGAATCGGACTGAGACAGATTCGGAAAGGCGAGTTTGGGATCTATCCTTACAACGCAAACGGGGCTATGTAGGCTGGCTCCTGCGAGGATGCAATGAGGCAGGCATTCAAACTGCCGCTTCTGGTTCAGAAGATATTTCCTCGGTCGAGAATAAACTACCTCAGGAAGGCTACAGGACATCTGATGGTTCTGGCTTCCAACAGGGTGACGCCCTGCACTTTACGAAAACAGGCGAGCCGGGAGATTTTTCTACCACTCGCATCTACGTCTCAAGTGGAGACTTAGCGTTTACTGTGCTCAGAAAATTACTGGAAAAAACTGACGTGCTACCTATAGGCGGAAAAGTCTGGTTCCCCGGCGGCAACAGAACTGATGCACCAATTTTATATGTGAATACTCACGACCAGCTTAGTTCGATCCTAAATGGCCTTTACGACTTACGGAATCGGCGAGAGCTTACACTATACCCATCCCGATATGCTCTGGGTCGTGCCGTCGTCGGTCTAGATGGAGTATACGTTGCACAGACACCTCCCGGGAAATCATTTAACGGTGTAATGGCCGACCTGCTCGAGCCTGCGTTCGTCGAAGCAATGCTACTGCACAATGTGAAGACTGGCAAGAAACTTCCGCAAGGTTGGCACTCGCAGGTTGCTCGTACGGCTGCCTCAATAGCTCAAAAGAACGCTCCAGAATACGGTGTGAGTCGTGAACACCATGCATTCCTGAAAGGCGAGAACGTTCCTGCTATCTTAGCTACTATACGCGAGGCAGAGGAGCTACTCGCCTGATACAATGGCTGCCTTAATATCGTCGTAGGTGAAGCCTTGGCGGGCGAGGTACATCATGAGCTTTTGGTCGTCTTGGTAGCGGCTTATTTTGCGCTTTTTTTCTACTAGTTCGCGGAGCAGCTGGCGCTCATCGGTTTCATCCTCTGCCAGCACCGTTTGGATGATGTCGCTGCTCACTTTTTTCTGCCGCAGCTCTAACCGCAATTTTTTTGTACTCGTTGCCTTTAGCAGCCGGCGGTTTTCCACCCAGCGCCGGGCGAATTCGGCGTCATCGACAAACTTGAGTCTGCGCAGCTTACCCAGAATCTGCTCGGCGAGCTCCGGCGCATATTGTTTGCGGCGAAAATAATCGTGTAGTTCACCCTCGCTGCGCATGCGCCGCGCCACGTACGCCAGCGCCAGATTGTACGCCTTGTCCTCCTGGGATAGCCTTTTGTACTCTGTTAGTTTCACCTGGGATAGCTCCTGGCCGGTTACCAGGTGCGCGTCCAGCAGCGCTTCCGCACCCAAACTAAACGCATACTTACCGTCAACGAAGATGGAGTAGCGTTCGGCGTTTTTCACTTGTTGCTTGATGGACGTAATGTTCATCCGTCCACGCTCACATCGATTGCATGAAACAGTGAAGCATAGTAAACGTCACCGTGCGGCACCAGCTTTTCATGACCATCACTGCGCTGCACCATATCCGCAAATGCCTCGATGGTAAACCAACGCACCTCACTTGCCTCGCCGTCGCGGAGCGCCACGATCCAGTCGGCTCGAGCTTGCGTGAGGTACACAAACTGAAATTCGTTTTCCACCGTTACCGGTTCGTTTTCAGAAACCAGATATGCCCGGTGTACGTACGCTAGCCGCATGTCCTCAGTATCTAGATCGATATTGAGCTCTTCTTTTGCCTCGCGCACTGCTGCTTGCAGCGGAGTCTCACCGAAATCAATGTGCCCCGCAGCCGATATATCCCAATATCCGGGCCACGTGCGTTTACCGGGGGCGCGCTTCTGTAGTAGGATCTCGAGCTTTTGATCACGAATACGCCAAACCCACACGTGTGAAGCACCGTGCAGAGACCCCTCGGCGGCGGCCGCCTGGGTAATCGGCACACTAGTCTTTTCTCCGGTTTCGGCATACCCTTGCCAGACTTCCTCGGCATGTTTCGCATGACTGATCGGCTGATTAGTCATAGCAAACCATCCTGTACCAGCCTGTCGGTGAGCTCAGGCAATCCTTCTGCCCTAGACGATGAGCTAATGTGCCCGCCACCTGGGACAGTAATGAATGTGCCGCCAACTTTTTCGCAAAACTCACGGGCTTCATCATAGTCGCAGTACGGGTCATCATCACCGTGCACAAAATAAAATGCATCCGCTTTTTTGGCAATGTTGCCCGGTTCAAACTCGTCTACGAACAGTGCATCGAACTGTCCCGGCGCGTACCATTCGACTCCGTGCAGCTTTCGCTCATTCAAAAAGGTACCTACCAGCACGGCCGCGCGAATGTGCGGAAACCAGCCTTGGGAAAGAAGATGTAACAGCGCCGTAGAGCCCGAAGAATGACCGATCACAATGTTGTCACTAAAATCCCAGCCTGAATCCTGGAGAAATTTGTCGTATTTTTCAAGGTCCGGGCGATTACTATCTGGCAAGTGCGGGAAGAATACTTTATAGCCCGCAGATTGCAGCTCGTTTTTAAGCCACCGTTGCCACCCGCTTTTACTTGGATCGCCGTTAGTCCCGTGCAAAATGACTGCTCTTTTCATATTAGAATTCCGATCAAAATTGCAGAACCAAACAACCAAGTGGCTTCGACCGCCAGACCCCAACGACGTTCAGACCACTGGATTGATTTGTGTAGCTGATTAAACCAATTGCGTCTCTTATGAACCCCTGTCTTATGTTCAAAATATCCTCTATACAGCCACGCTACGTCTGGGAGATATGCTACGATGCCACAAAGGAGCGCAAGCCAAGCACCGGACGCGACCAGCCATACCATTAGTACGACCGCAAGGGTCGCGTCCACAAAGAATACCTTCCTGAAGAGCGCGTCTCTGTTTCTCGCGTTTACATTCGGTGCCTCGGCACCGAAGTGCGGTATGGCATCGAGCATAAAGTGAGAGACGAAAGCTACCGGCAACGCAAGCCAAGGGTTGCCTATTGCCGTGCCAATGAGTGCACCGGTCGCTATGTGATTTACCGCTGTCATACTTCCTAGTATGCACTATTCCTTTGTGGCGGCTTCGCGGACTTTGGTGGCGATTTCGGTTTGGACTTTCGGGTTTTCTTGCAGGTAGGTTTTGGCGGCTTCGCGGCCTTGGCCGATTTTTTCACCTTGGTAGGCAAACCAGGCACCGGCTTTTTCGACGATGCTGTGCGTAACGGCCAGGTCGAGGATGTCGCCTGCGACCGAAATGCCTTGGTTGTACATGATGTCGAACTCGGCTTCGCGGAATGGTGGTGCGATCTTGTTCTTCACCACCTTCACGCGGGCGCGGTTGCCGATGACGCTGTCGCCAGCTTTGATCTGGGATATGCGACGTATATCCATGCGCACGCTGGCATAGAACTTGAGCGCGTTGCCGCCCGTGGTTGTCTCTGGGTTGCCGAACATGACACCAATCTTCATGCGAATCTGGTTGATGAAGATAACTGTGGTTTTGCTGCGGCTGATAACACCCGTGAGCTTACGGAGCGCCTGGCTCATCAGGCGAGCTTGCAAGCCCATGTGGCTATCGCCCATGTCGCCCTCTATTTCGGCGCGCGGTACCAGTGCTGCCACTGAGTCGACGACGATGAGGTCGACGGCGTTAGAACGGACGAGCGTTTCGGTAATTTCGAGCGCTTGCTCGCCGTTATCGGGCTGGCTGAGCAGCAGGTTTTCGACGTCCACGCCAATACGCTTCGCATAAGCTGGGTCGAGCGCGTGCTCGGCATCGATGAAGGCGGCCGTCCCGCCGCGCTTCTGGACTTCGGCAATCGCATGTAAGGTAAGAGTGGTTTTACCACTCGACTCCGGGCCGTAAATCTCGACTATACGGCCTTTGGGTATACCCCCGCCAAGCGCCAAGTCGAGGCTAAGGCTGCCAGTGGGCGTACACTCCACCTCCACGCCCTGATTCTCGCCAAGTTTCATGATGGAACCCTTACCAAACTGCTTCTCGATGGTTTCGAGCGCCAGACCAAGTGCCTTCGCCTTGCCTTCGCCTTCCTGCTTAGCCTCTTTAGTATTGTCGACTTTGTCGCTAGCTGCTTTTGCCATTTCTTCCGTCCTTCCGTCTACGGTTGCCTCGGCGGCAACCTGAAATAAATAATGTTGTACGCAAAGGTATACGCCCCCACGAACCCAAATGCAAACTCATTTCCACTTTCAGAGGACAGTCCTCTGAAAGTGGGTTTTACCTACCAACCATTGGCTAGTTCTTTTTTCAAAATGTCCATTAACTTCTTATTTTCTTCGTAATCGGCTACGAACTTTTCGTAAGCAATGGGGTTCGGAAAAAGTTCAAGCACACGTTCCGGGCGCAACCATGACACTGTATCTCGTTGCAAATAATACGGCAGACTTGAGTATTCATAATCCCTCCAGCGCTTAGGATTGAGGTGTATGTAACGTGTTATATGCTGCAGATACGAATCGTCCGTAATCAGTGAAGCGCGAAATCGAGACTCAAAAAGCGGCCCGGTACGCTTGTATTTTTTATTAAAGTACCTGCTGTAGCTTGTCATGATGCTCTGCATTAAGGATGTGAGCGTTTTCTGCTGTCTCTGATAGAGAAAAAGGTGATAGTGATTAGGCATAAGGCAAAAAGCGAGCAAATCGACTTTGTTATAAAAATTTGGATACGATATTCCGTTCTTATCACGCACTTCTTCAGAGGATAAGTACCGTTCCAAAATCTGCAGGAAAGTAAGGTAGTCCTGCTCGTCTAAGAATATTTTTCGCTTACTGACCCCTCGGGCATAGACATGATAGTAGCTTTCGGGAGCATCTAAACGGAGTACATTTCTTCGTGGCATAAAATGATTATACCACAAAAATTGGTTTTCAGAGGACTGTCCTCTGAAAAGTGGTGTAGTGCTTGTGGTTTTGGTATACTAGGGGGAATGCGTGTATCAGATAGTTTGGTGGAGAAACTGCTGACTGCGACTGGAAAATTCAGTGCCGAGCAGCTCGAGGCGCTCCACAAGCAAGAAAAAAGCGAGAAAAAACCCCTGCAAGATGTGGTGGTCAGTTCAAACACGCTCAGCGAGAAAGAGCTGACGCAACTCTACGCGCAAGAGATCGATGTTCCGTTTGTCGAATTTGCGGCACGTGATGTGCCGAGAGAGGTACTGGAGCTCGTTCCCGAGCGCGTTGCCCGGCAGTACCGAGCCGTCGCCTTTGAGATAGGCGAAGATGACGTCGTATTTGTGGCCATGGAAGACCCCGATGATGTCCCAGCGATTAGCTTCATCCAGAAACAGCTCGGCAAACCGGTACGCATCCACATAGCCACAACCAGCACCATCCAGACTGCCCTTGACCAGTTCAACGGCGATGCGAGCACGGTTGGCACAGAAATTGAGCGCGTCATAGCCATACAAGAGAAAAATGACGCCGACGAAGTCGTTGACCAAGCCGATGTGGCCGAAGATTCGCCTATAGCCCAGACGGTAAATCTCATCATTGACTATGGGGTTAAGAACGGCGCAAGCGATATTCATATAGAACCACGCGAGAACTTTGTTGTTGTCCGATACCGCGTGGATGGCATCTTGCGCGAGGTGAATAAGCTGCCGCGCAAGGTCCTGGGCGCGCTCGTATCACGCATAAAGATCCTCGCAAATCTCAAGATAGACGAACACCGCGCACCGCAAGACGGCCGTTTTAAGATAGTTGTGAGCAACCACGTGTATGCGCTCCGTGTCTCGACCCTGCCAATCGTCGACGGCGAAAAGGTTGTTATGCGTATCCTCGACGAATCCAGTAAGCCGGCGACGCTTGAGGAGCTTGGGTACTGGGGTTACGCGCTGGAAGCGGTGCAGCAGGCAATCGTCCAGCCACATGGTATGGTGCTCGTGACTGGTCCAACGGGGTCAGGGAAGTCTACAAGCCTTTTCAGCGTTCTGAGCATGCTCAATAGCCCTGGCGTGAACATCAGCACCGTAGAAGACCCTGTCGAATACCGAATTGTTGGCGCCAACCAAACGCAGGTAAACCCGCTCGCAGGCATGACATTTAGTAGCGGCTTACGCGCCCTGCTCCGCCAAGACCCAAACATCATCATGGTGGGAGAGGTTCGCGACGGCGAAACAGCCGACCTGGCAGTGCAGGCCGCCCTGACCGGCCACCTGGTCTTTAGCACACTCCATACCAACAATGCTGCAACGTGCCTGCCGCGCCTGCTTGACATGAATATCGAACCGTTCCTTATTGCCAGCACCGTGCGTATTGTCATTGGTCAGCGACTTGTGCGCCGCCTTTGCCCCGATTGCCGTGAGTCTTATAAGCCGGACGAAGCCCACCTGACAAAACTCGTTAAGATATTCCAGCTCAAGGGCGAAACCATGAAGCAGCTTCACGCACTTGAACAGTCGGCCCTGGAAGGCGGCATTGGGGCCACAAACTTGAGTAAAACCAACAAACAGGATGTCACGCAGCTCAGCACCACGGCCGATGGGATCAAACAGCTGTGGCGCCCGCACGAGGATGGCTGCAACTCATGCAACCACACTGGGTATCACGGCCGTATGGGCATTTACGAGGTACTCCGTAATACTGACGCCATACAGCAACTCATAGTCGGCAACTCTACGAGTGAGAAACTTCAGGTTCAAGCCATGCAAGATGGCATGCTGACCATGCAGGTAGATGGCCTCGTAAAGGCGCTCCGCGGGCAGACCTCTATAGAAGAAATCCTACGCGTCACTGCCGAAAAGGCGTAGGCTAGGGACAGTTTGATTGGCCTGCGGCGTAGGATAGACCTGCATTACTCATTACTTCCCCACCCTTCTATGGAGCTTGAGGCGGTGGTACTGGCGGGCGATATAGTTTACTATTAAGCATATGCTTTTCACATACAAAGCTCTACGGAAAGATAACTCCCCGGTATCTGGGACTATTGAGGCGGGCGATCGCGATGCGGCCATGGCCGCACTATCACACCAGGGCCTCCACCCACTTGTTGTCACGGCTACCGGCGCAAAACGTAGCTTTGGGTTTGGGAAAAGTGTCAAAACTAGCGATATGGTCATATTTACCCGTCAGCTTTCGACCATGATTTCGGCCGGGGTTCCCATTGCACGAGGCCTCGTAACTCTCCAGGATAGCGCAACAGCTCCTTACTTCCGCGAAGTGCTCGGCAAAATCAGCAAAGATGTCGAGGGTGGCACGCAGCTGGGAGACGCCTTCGCAAAATATCCAAATGTGTTCGACGATATCTACGTCAATATGGTGCGTGCCGGTGAAGAAGGCGGTATCCTTGATGATATTCTGAAGCGCCTTGCCATACAAGTCGAGCAGAACGCGAGCATCAAGAAAAAGGTCAAGGGCGCCATGTCCTACCCTACCGTAATCCTTAGTATTACCGTAGTTGCGTTTTTTGGCATTATGTTTGTTCTTATGCCGAAAATCGCCAAGATTCTTTCGGATCTTGGTGGGCCAAACGCAAAACTACCTATCTATACGCAAATACTTCTCGATGTAAGTCATTTCAGTCGGAAATATGCGTTTATCATCATCCCGGGCATGTTTCTAGCCGTCTGGCTCGTACGCCGCTACATCAAAACACCAAAGGGTAAATACCAGTTTCACACGCTCTTGTTGCGCTTGCCCATCGTAAAGACCATTGTCACCAAGGTCGCAATTGCTCGGTTTTCACGCACATTCGCCTCTCTTATGTCGGCTGGTGTCGGTGTGCTCGATTCGTTGGCCGTAACCGGTGGTGCCATCGGGAACAAAGTTATAGAGAAAGAGCTGGCAGCGGCCGCCGTAGAGGTAAAGAACGGCAAACAGCTCTCTGAGGTTATCGCCGAAAGCAAACACTTTCCCAAAATTGTTTCACAAATGCTTGCCGTTGGCGAAGAAACCGGCACAACCGATACCGTGCTTCTAAAGGTTGCTGATTTTTACGAGGAGGAGGTGTCGACGGCCATAGATAGTCTCGCCTCAGTTATTGAACCTGTGATGATTCTGTTCCTTGGGTCGGGCGTGGGACTCATAGCCGCGAGTGTTATGGGACCGATTGCGAGTTTGAGTAGTAGTATTGGGAATAATTGATCGAGGAGGGGCTGGCGCCCCTCCGGTTGTGCTACGAAGTGAATTCGTGGCACAACCTCCACCCCTACCTAAAGCCGGCGCTCCGCGCCGGGTTATCATTCCCCCAAATTTGGGGCGTCACCAAGCAAAACGAAAAACATGTCACAAAACAGGTCAGAATACCCATTATTTGCTTGACGTTCAGACGCTTATGGTTATAATCAGATGCAGACTTACGGGCTAATCCGTTAAGCATTATAAAATCATATAAAGGAGGGTGGGTCCCTATGGTTTCACTAAGAGATAAAAAAGGTTTCACGATCGTCGAGCTTTTGATTGTAATTGTCGTTATTGGTATCTTGGCGACGCTTGTTATTGTGACGTTCACTGGCATTCAGCAAAAAGGTCGTAACAGTCAGCGCCAGACTGACATCAATGCTATTCAAAGCCAGGCTGAAGCATTTTTCGCCCAGCATGGTTTTTACCCAACGCTCGCTGATCTTCAAATCACAACTGCTCCGACCTTTATATCAACATATATGAAGGGTCTTCCTGGAGAAGCATTAAAAGATCCTAAAGGGCCAACTGTCACCATTGGCGCCACGACAGACGGCGACCAATATAGCTACGTAGCAAGCGGCACTGCATGCTCAAATACAACAGCAACCACAGTTACCAGCGGTGAACTGCAAGACAATGGATGCGATGCATTCACCGTATCGGCGACGCTTGAAGGCAGTACAACCCCGTATACAAAACAAAGCAACTAGCAAGACCTGATAGGCATACAGAAGCAGGGCGCATATGGCGCCTTGCTTTTTTGTATGCCCTACACTGATTTGGCGAATTGTCGACTGGACTTACGCAAAATCGCGCTGCGTTGGAGAACCATGTGTCAGTGATTCAGAAGACAGTTTATCTGGAGGAAGAGTCGCCATAGCTACTTTGACGAGAGAAATCTGGCTCATGAACGCTGGTGATGAGCCTGGGTAGTGGGAGCTTTGGGTAAGTCCAGTCGAAGCAAAGACGCAGGGGCGAAAAGCCAACATCAACCAGTTCATACACTTAATCGGACACGAGTTTCGCACTTGTCCAGCCTGCTCAAGATGCGGAGCATCTGACACCGCTAGCTTTTCTCGCTGCTCGGAAAGAAATAGGAAACCTCTTTCTTTCCTGTACGGCTCGTGGAGCCTGTTCTGAACTTGATTCAGGATGCTTCAATGAGAACCGGGGTCCCAATGAAGCCTGTTTCGTGGGGTGAAGTTGCACATCAGTTCAACGTGCGAAACTCTTGGCATAGTAAAAGCACACTGTATTACGCGATGTAGGGAACTATGGTTTTGTCAAAACTTCACGCCAGCTAAGTATTGTATATCCCCCTGTTATTGGATAATTAGGAGGGGGTGCATAAAGAAGATTGTAGTCATAATTAGTTTCAGTGCGTTTTATACCAGACACATACCGATTAATTGAGCTATCGTAGACAGCGTCACCGCATGAGTTCCGTATATAGTTCCATGTCCAGTACTGGCGCGTTGCAATAGAACCATAGTAGACAAAGTTTTGATTAGCAGCAACCCACCCTCGAGTGCAGCGACTACTGTCTGCCTTATATCTATCTGGCCATGTTACCGAACCGCTCTGTGAGAGTGTCGCAGCGTCTATCTCAAACGTAAAAGCACCGGTTGATGGAGGAGCGTAGGGCGCTACTGTTATATCATTCTCGGCAACAAGCCCAATGACATCAGCGCCATTTTTTGTTGTATACAGCAGATCATCGGCTACGTTAATATCGGGCGCATTTGCGGCGCTTGCAAGCTGACCCGCTGCCACCGTTACTCTACCTGCAAATGTCGGGTTTGAACGTATCCAAACATTGTCTTCAACAAAAATGACGCCGGATGACGGTAGTGGGATATTATTTGCAACTGATGTAGTCGTAAGAGCTGATGTGTACACTGTTTGGCGATCATTCTCCCCGCTGACACGGTGCAGGTTGTACGTACCATTATTATTGAGTTGTATGAGATAGCCTTTTGCCAAACTAAAGGTGGAGCCGTTCCTGGGGATATACGCAGTCGTGCGCGTCGTCGGTACCTGGCTGCATGCGTTACTAAGACTTGCAAGTGAGGCGGTTGCCGGATCATTAGCAAAGGCTGTTTTTTTCATTGTACACAGACTCGTCGCTACCTGGTTAAAATCTATGCTCGCCTGAGGATACAGCCAATTTGATTTATCTCTTGCACTACAATTAGGCGTCAGCACGCCTGGACTACACCAAACACCAGGCTTAGATGAACCATCACCACCATATTGAGGCTGTGGGACATAGGTTGTTCGAGCACTGCCAACCGTGTCACTATTCGGTCCGTCCATGTGCACCCCCTGGTTTGAAAAAACCGGTCCATTGGCGGCTTCGGTTTCTCCAAACCAAAACTCTACGTCTGCAACTAACCCATAGCTAGCAAATGATGTTGCACCGATCTGGGCTTCAACGGTTCTGGTAATATTCGTTCCTTTTGCCTTGCCGATAGATCTTACCTTCACGATAGTTGACCCTGCTCCCTGTGGCTTGACCCAAAGTGTAAACGTGCCTTGGTTAGAAGCGTTACTATCAATATAGTCGTGTGTATAGGGGCCGTATCCGAGTTGTGGGTCTGGGGTTGCGGGAGTACTTTGCCCATCTCTATAGTCTGTTGGGTTGTGGGCAAGATGCCAGAGATAGTAGTTCACTCCCGCCTCTGCTACGCTAAAGGACTGCTGGCTTTTTACCTGAGTGTCTACAGATGAGAAATTTGTAATTATCACCGTTAGAACGGCTGTTGATATTAAGCCTATCGCTATGATAAAACTAAGCACCGATGGCAGTGTGTACCCAACTTCAGTCTTAGGCGCTGCACGAAATGCTAGTTTTGGTTCAAATAAATGGATTCGTATCATAAGTTCGTTTTCTTGTTACGCAAGGAGACCTGGAGCTGGACCGTTTGATCTCCGCCCCCTGCTGCTACGGTTTTTATTGCCAAAGCTACCCGCATACCTTTTATTGTGCTTAGTTCTGCAATCGGTAGCAAGATAGCATTTCCAGAGGCATTAAGGTACGTGAATAACGCTCCGCCTGAAGGCTGATAGAGATCATCGATAACTATAAACTCTCTTGTTTGGGCAGTTATTTGCGAGCCTATGGGCGGGTTTGCTGTCATTGGTGTTAAGGTAGCCTTGAGCTGTTTTTTTGCACCAATCGTCGCAACATAATAACGCAAATGAGAAACATAGACGTCAGATGGATAAAAATAGGCGTATACCGTAAGCTCGTTTGCATCCGCGGCCACTACTTCTGTGGTCCCCCGCAGTACGTTGCTGACTCTGCTCACCTGACGATTGAGTTCGGTAAAGCCACTTGCGTCTTTTTGCAAATCCAAGTAGTTAAACAGGCTCGAACGGAAAAACACAAAAAAAGTGACACTGAGCATGCCGACAAGCGCCATAGTAATCATCAGCTCGACAAGACCAAACCCACCCTCATCATGACACGAATGATCTGCACTCATATCACGGCGTAACATCGATGCCTCCCCGTGGGTTAGTAGCCGGTAGAACGAGGCTACCGGCCGCATTTGTGATGGTCATTTGTATCGGCGTTACCGTTGTCAGGCTAGAAAAGTTATAGTCACATGTTCGCTGCGTATCACTCCCTGTACAGTTCGTTCCTGAATACGTATTAGCTCCTTGCACGAATGTTATTGAAGCGTTTGTCAGATTTGTGCCTTTGACAGTTACGGCAAGGTCTGCCAGTCCCCCTCCTGCCAAACTGATACTCCCTGGGAGCACGGCGAAAACCCGAGGAAAGGCACTGTTTGTCGTAAGCATCAGACGCACTTTTTGAGAATAAGATACACCTCCGTAGTCATAGAGAGGACTCGGTGGATTTGAAGCATCATACTCAGGCACAACGATAGGATTGAGCGGATTATCCCCGCCATAGGGAACGGCCGCTGCCAGATAGTACGTCGTCGAACCAACTCGGCAGTTAGTCGCGCCTGTATCCCCGCAGAAAATATAGCTGTTAAGCGGCACAAGGTTTTGCACACCAATTACTCCATCCGCTCCTGTAAGTGGTCGGATATCGCTTGGTGACATCGTATCATAATAATAAGAAGTGTCAGTTGTAAGCGTGTACTTCTTATACCCTCCTTTCATATAGACCCGCACATTTGGCAGCGTCGCGCCCCCCGTGTCAGTTGTTTCGATAAGTAAACTATTTACCGAACCCATTCGTCCAATCACCAACGTAACGTACGAAGACTGTTGCGCGACCACTGACAGTTTCGGATACACGGGCTGTAGCGACCCACTTGCACCGATGGTCGTTAACAACGAATAGCCTGACCTAGTCGCCGTGACCGCATAATCAGCTGCTGCGTCAGGAGGCATACCATAAAAAATTGATATGCCATTCGAGTCGGTCGTATCACCTAGGTTAACTGCTGGAGTCGTTGTGGCATTCGTCAGAATAACGCTCGCCCCACTTACCGGAGCACCACTTGGATCAGTGACCGTCACAAATATGGCCCCTGTGTTGCTCGCTGTTTCTGCTACTCTGGCCGAGATTTGGGTGTCTACGCTCGCAAGACGAGTATTGGAGTTGTCTGTAACAACGACGCTAACTGTTTTGTAATCCGCTGGGTTTGTGTCTGTTGCAGGGGCGCCGCTTGGTGCTGGGTAGTTCCTGCAATACTTTTGCTTCGTAGCCAGATTTGGGTATGAACCGCATCCGTCGTAAGCATCGTCGGCGTAATTAATACTCGTCTTAATTGTATACTTGACGCCACTCGTGGTCTCTACCTTGCTTGCTGGTAGCAGGCTTGGCGCAAGAATACTCCCCCCGACGACCGCCAAACTGTCATACGGCAAAGACTTGAGATATTCCATCTGATTTGTAGCGAGAGTATTAGCGACGGCTCGCCGTTTTGCGATAACGGTACTACGCACAAGTGATATAAATAATCCAAAAAATGCAACAATAACAAGACTCATTACGAACAGTGAAATACTGAGCTCAACGAGAGTAAACCCTGCTTCCCCCACCCTTCGACGTTTCATAGTTTCTAGTATACCGCACCAGAACAGTTTCTGATACCACCACCGTGTGCTATGCTAAGTACATAAGCACGAGTAGAATGCTATGATGGGCAGCACAGAAAAGACAAAATTAACCCCCTATCTGTTTGAGGACAAGCCGCTGTTCGGTATGGACATCGGCCACAATAACGTCCGCATCATGCAACTGCAGGGAACGAAACACAAACCAAAGGTTATTGGGTATGGCGAGATAAGCTTCGACGCCAGCATTGTTGAGGAGGGGGTTATAGTCAAACCACAGGAACTTGCCGCAGATATACAGAAGCTTTTCAAGCACAGTCTTATCGGCGATATTACCACCAAGCGCGTCGCTATGAGCGTACCTATCGCAAAAGCATTTACACGGTCTGTTGAGTTACCCAAGCTTAGCGACAAAGAAGTTATTGCTGCCGTGCAAACAGAGGTAGAACAATATATTCCGGCGGCTGCGGAAAGTTTGTACATTGACTATTCGACCGTACAATCTAGCAAAGATCAATGGACAACATTTATCGTTGCCATGCCGCGGCGGATAGTCGATTCATATTTGTTAGTAGCACGTTTACTGGGGCTTGAACCCGTTATTATCCAAACATCTAGCGGAGCCGGTGCAAATCTATTTTCGCACGACAAACAAGGAGATCTACCGAGTGTCCTTGTAGATTTTGGTAGCGATAGTGCGGACATCACTGTGTATGATAAAAACCCAATTGTCAGCGGTACAGTTGCTTGCGGCGGCGAGGACATCACAAAACTTATCGCCAAGGAACTTGATGTCAATGCCCGCGAAGCAACCATCATCAAAACAAAGTACGGTCTAAGCTACAGCAAAAAACAAAGACAGATTGAAAATGCCCTTTCAGACAATTTAACGACGCTCGTGAAAGAGATACAACGTAGCGTGCGCTACTACGAGGAACGCTCGAAGAGCAAACAGCAAATTGCCCAGGTGGTCGTCATGGGTGGTGGCGCAAACATGCCCGGCCTGGCTGGCTACCTCACCAGCACCCTCCGTATGCCTGTACGGGCGTTCGATCCAACACATTTCATCGAGTTCGGTAGGCTGCAGCCCCTCAGTCAGACTGAGCGTATGTCGTATGTATCTGCAGCCGGCCTTAGTGCGCTAGAGCCGAAGGAGGCGTTCTAATGATTAACCTCCTGCCTCCCGCACTGAAACAGGCCTACCGATACGGCCGCATAAATCGGCATTTGACCCACTGGATATATGTACTTATTTTTAGCGTAATCGGAGTCCTCGTTATTACCGGAATTGGCTACATATACCTCAACCAAACTACAGAAAATTATAAAAACCAGGTTGCCGCGACAAACGCTCAACTTGCAGCCCAAAACCTATCAACCGTGCAGAAAGAAGTAAAAGACATATCCAATAATCTTAACCTTGTTGTAAACGTACTGTCCAAGCAGGTCCTCTTTTCTGAGCTGCTCACGCAGATCGCAACCCTCCTCCCTGGTGACACCAACCTAACTGGGCTTTCGATCTCTCAAGCCCAAGGTGCTATAGACATTTCCGCGGCCGCCAAGACGTATGCCTCTGCGACGCAAATGCAGGTAAACCTAAGCGACCCAAAAAATGGAGTATTCAGCAAGGCTGATATTGTGAGCATAAACTGCTCCGGTACTACAACGTATCCGTGTACAGTTGTACTGCGCGCCTTATTTGCCAGCAATAGTTCATATATGCTGATTAACGACGGCAAAGGGGTATCCAGTGGACAATAAGAAACTCAGCATCGCGCTTGCGAGTCTAACTGGTCTACTCACTATCGGACTACTGGCTTCAGTTTTCTCTGCGAACAAGCTGCTAACAACTAAGTCTGTCGAGCTTAGCAAACTCAAGGCACAAAGTCAGGTTGCCGATGAGCTACAAATCTCGCTCAAGAAAAACAAGGCGGACATCATAAAGTACACCCCTCTCAATACAATCGCGAAAACGGTGGTACCACAAGACAAAAACCAAGCTCAGACAGTCAGTGAAATAGTAAAGATCGCAAATGATAGCGGCATCACAAAGCTTACCTCGATTACCTTCCCCGCCTCAACGTTAGGAGGTACGGGAGGGGCAAAAGCAGGGGCAGGCTTGACGCAAGTCACCCCGGTCAAGGGTATCCCCGGCGTGTACCTTCTGCCCATTACCATTACACAAGACTCAAATAACACAATACGTTACGGCCAATTCATTACATTTTTGCAAAAACTCGAAAACAACCGCCGTACCGCTCAGGTTAGTTCAATTAGCATCACCCCTGACAGCAAGGACCCAACGAATATTTCATTTACCCTCATTGTAAACGAGTACATAAAACCATGAGCGCCTCTATCGACACCGAACAACTGCATAAGCACCTAAACAAACTTATGACTTCACTAATGAGGCATGTGGTAATTCTGTTTTTCCTTATCCTAACAGGCTTATATGGCTTCCTCGTTTGGCGTATTAACATACTCAGTAGCGCACAGCCAAGTCAAGACGATATATCGTCAGCAGCACAAAACGTACCAAAGCCCAAGATATCTGTGGAGGTCGTTCAAAAACTGCAGGGGTTACAGGACAACAGTGTCCGCGTACAAGCCATTTTTAACGATGCGCGCCAAAATCCGTTCCAGGAGTAATGAGCAGCTACCCCCACCCGAGCATTCTGTTATGTGTTTGGAGTGTCGTTTGTGTCAGCTTGCTTCGTAGCAGCGGGAGGCTCATTCCTCGCCATGCTGGCTTGGTACTGCTGAAAATCTAGGAACTTTTGATACTCTACGGCATCAACCGTAACACTGTGGCTGTCTTGCCCATCTTTTCGTATTGAGGTGGGTAGACGGCCACTTTCGAGTGCAGCAATAAAGTTCTCGTGCGCCTCTATAAGTACTTTTGCAGCGGCATCGGGGCTAGGTATGGCGGAAAACGTATAGTTTGCCTGCTCACCAGGTGTTTCTATGGTGACGGCTCCAAAACCAAGTATCGAACCAAAAAAATCCTTCCGCACAGACACATCTGCCACGTGCTGCAAGCTCAGCTGAGATATTTTGCTGCCGAAAAGGCTTGGCTGAAGCACCTGTAGCACGGCTTCATCGGTCACGACGAGCTGCTCTTGCGACTTAAGCCACGCTGGAATAGTTGTAGCCACCGCTGCAAGTGCACTAAGAACGATTGCGACCCCCAGTATGATTGAGTCGTATTGATTTGCAGCCCCCTGCGCATCACTAGCAGGGGTCGTAAATGCAACTGCAGAAGCCATAATGGCAATCACCGCAAAAAACCCTATAAACCATATCGATACATACACAAACCAGTGGTGCCGAAACACGCCCAAGATTTCCTCGTCGTCGCCTATGGGGAGGCGTTTGTGGAGCTGTGCATTTAGTTTTGGATCTATTGCCATACGTGCATTATACCAGTTTTGTCTGGGATGAAGGTTTTTCCTCTGTTGGTTTCACCCCGAGGTGTCCATATGCCTTGTGTGTCACTTTGCGGCCGCGTGGTGTCCGTTCTAGCAAGCCAATCTGCAGCAAATACGGTTCTATGAAGTCCTCTATGGTACTGCGCTCTTCGGCAGTCATGGCCGCGATGGTCTCAACGCCCACTGGCCCACCCGCGTAGTTTTCTATGATGGCCGTCAGAATCATACGGTCAGCTGGGTCTAGCCCAAGTTCATCTATCTCAAGGAGCTCAAGCGCCTTTGTGCTGATTTCTGTGTCGACTATGCCGTCTCCGTTGACATCGGCGTAGTCCCGTACCCGCTTCAGGAGACGGTTCGCAATTCGTGGCGTTAGCCTGCTACGTTCAGCCAGTCGGAGTGCCGCCGGTGCGTCAATTTTAACCCCGAGTATGCTGGCTGCTCTCGATATAATGGCCTGGATTTCACTTGGTGTGTAAAATTCAAGCCGGTGCACGTGGCCAAACCGGTCGCGAAGCGGTGCCGCCAGCGCTCCCGTGCGTGTTGTGGCGCCAATGAGCGTAAACTGTGGCAGATCAAGCCTGAGTGACCGCGCACTCGGGCCCTTGCCAAGCATAATATCGAGCTTGTAGTCCTCCATGGCAGAGTACAAAACCTCCTCGACCGTACGGTGCAGGCGGTGGATTTCATCTATAAATAATATGTCGCCGTCTTGCAGGTTGGTGAGCAAGCTCGCCAGGTCGCCCGCCCGCTCTATGGCCGGGCCGCTTGTGATACGTATTTGCGCACCCATTTCATTGGCAATCACGCTGGCCATGGTGGTCTTGCCCAGGCCCGGCGGGCCGTAGAGTAGTACGTGGTCGAGCGGTTCACCACGCTTTTTGGCGGCAGTTATGGCCAGCTGGATATTCTTTTTTAGCCGTTCCTGCCCAATGTAGTTCGCAAAGTCGTGCGGCCGCAGCTTTAGCTCAAACTCAACCTCATCTGTCGAGTCATCATCCGCCACCGCCGTATTTACAATTCTCTCAATCGCCATATCTATAGAGTATAGCAGTCATTTAGCCCTAGTTCTTGAGAAAATCCATCCATCTCCGCCAATCACGCATGTTCTGATAGCCAGCAATGATATACACGCTTTTATTTAAGGCAGCCATTGGTGCTGGTTTTTTCTACTTTTCAGCATACGTTATGGTGATTACGGGATGTGGGTGGGGTCCCAGCAGGTGCGCATGTTGCGGTTTAGTTTGGTGATACGCTGGAGATCCTCGAGGTATAGCTCGAAATCAAACAGGGCGATGTTCTCGCGTACGCGCTCAGGCGTGGTAGATTTCGGCAAGATGATGAGGCCGTTCTCTATGCCCCAGCGCAGCATGATCTGTGCGTAGGTTTTGTCGTGCTTGGTGGCGATGTCGGTTATGACCGGATCATCCATGCGTTTACCGTGCGCGAGCGGACTGTAGGCCTCTATGGCGATACCGGCTGTACGGCAGTAATCTACTAGCTCTGGCTGCTGCAGAAAAACGTGTAATTCCACTTGGTTGACCACCGGCATCTCTGTGGCGTACAACTTCATTTCCTCCAGGTGCTTGATGGTGTAATTGCTAACGCCAATGCTTTTTGCACCGCCTTCAGCTTTGATCTTCTCCAGTTCTTTCCAGGCTTTTTTACGCCCAACGATTGATGGAAAATGCAGGAGGAGCAAATCAACATAGTCAGTCCGAAGATTTTTGAGTGATTTTTCAAAGCTTTGTGCCGTACGGCCGATCGCTATCGTTTCGAGGCGAATCTTGGTGGTGATAAATATATCTTCGCGATTCAGCCCGCTCCGCTGCCATGCTTCACCGAGAAAATGTTCGTTTCCATACACTTGGGCGCTATCGAAATGCCGATATCCGTCAGCTACCGCCGCGTCAAATGACGTATCGAAATCTGCTTGGTCCTTTACTTTCCACAGCCCCAGCCCCACTTGTGGGACTTCTTTACCGTCGGATAGTTTTATATTTGGAACCTGAATCATAGCACTACCTCCTATCGACGTGCAGTTCTTTTACCCAGAACTTTGGTGGGGAGGCTAAGATTGATGTTATGTACTGCGCCAGGTCTGTGGGCTCAGTAAATGTGTCAGTCCCAAATTCTTCACCTGCTTTCGCAAACATTTTTGTGTTTGTGCCTGACTGATACACGCCAAGTATATGTATGGAAGTGCCTTTTAGGTCTTCGCGGAGCACGTCCGTGAATCCTTTTGCACCATATTTACTAGCCGTATACACACTCTGGCCAGCCTGCGCCAGGACGCCCGATTTCGACACGACATTAACGATGGCCGCTTCGTTAGCCCGACGCAAAAGTGGCAACGCGCATTTGGTAGGGTAGATGGTTCCGAGCAGATTTGTTTGCACGACTTGTGCAATTTTATCATCCTCTATGGTCTCGAGCTGCCCGACCTTGTGCCATATGCCTGCGTTGTTGATGATGATGTCGAGAGAGCCATATGTCTCATCGATCCATAAAAGCAGCTCCCGAACTTCCTGTGGCTTACTGACGTCACAATTTCGCGCGATGACCAGATCGTTATCAAAAGGCCTTGCTTCTGCATTCCGGCTCACGGCCACGCACCGGACGCCGTGTCGTGCCAACTCACCCGCTAGTGCCCGCCCAATCCCTTCGCTCGCTCCGGTAATCAGCGCTATTTTTCCATCAAGCTTCATGACTTATCCTTTCAGGGCGAGTTTTATACGTTCTTCGGTTGGGAGTGAGGTGTCGATCTTGTGGAGGGCCGTGGCGGCGTCTTGCGGAGAGTAGCCGAGGGAAACCAGCGCTTCGACGGCTTCATCTTGCGTGTTTATGCCCGGGCGGTAGACAACGTCTTCGGCTGAGGCGCCGGGCGCAAGACCGACTTTGTCGCGCAGTTCTACCACGACTTGCTCGGCGGCCCGCTTGCCAACACCTTTGGCGCTTTGCAGCAACTTTACATCTCCGGCGGCAATAGCTCCCCGAACCGTGGCCGCAGACCCAAGGTCCAGCACGGCCATCGCCACCTTCGGTCCAACGTTCTTAACCCCTAGCAGCTGCTCAAACAATTTCTTGGTATCTAGTAGTAGGAAGCCAAAAAGGTCATACCCCTGCTCGCGTATATGCTCGTACACGTAAAACTTGGCCTCTTTCCCGTCTGCCGATTTTCCAAAGTCCTCACTCGTCACGCTCAGCCCATAGCCCACACCACCCACGTCCAAGATGACTCCCTCAACTGTCTTCTCTACCACCCCGCGCAAACTCGCTATCATCCCCCCATTATCCCCCAAACTCCCCTATTTCCAAGGTACGTCCTTGGAATCGGGATATTTATGGTTTAATATAGTGTCATGCCCAGCCGTAATATCGAGAAAATTTTCCTCCCCGACACGTATTACCACGTCTACAACCGTGGTGTAAACAAGCGGCGAATATTCCTAGACGAGCAAGATTACGCGGTGTTTTTGAACCTTTTCAAACGCTACTTGTCGAAAATGCCGGTCAAAGATCTAAAGGGCAGAGAATATCCTTGGCTTCATAATGATATGCAGCTGCTATCCTTCTGCCTTATGCCCAACCATTTTCATCTGCTCGTTTTCCAGGTGAAAGAAACGGCCATAAAGAAGTTGCTTCATGGAGTTTGCACCGCATACACCAGGTATTTCAACGAAAAATACCAACGGGTCGGTCCATTATTCCAAAGCAGATACAAGGCTTCGATGATTACCTCCGATGCATACCTGCAGCATATAAGCCGCTACATACACCTGAACCCGCGGGATTACCTCGCGTGGCCGTACTCGAGCCTGCCGTACTATCTCGGCAGCAAAGACGCCGACTGGGTAAACCCAGCCAAGATCACCGGTTTGTTCGGCACCCCGCAGCGGTACCTCGACTTTCTCGCCGATGAGAAAGATTATCTGGCGTCACTGGCGCAAGTTGAATCCGAGCTCGCAGACACGCCCTAGTAGAATGGTTTTTAACTTATTACACCACATTTTCCCTACTTCCAAGGACGGACCTTGGAAATAGAGGGGTTAGGGCCGGTGGGTTTGGGCGTGGGTGAGGGCGGCAGCGAGGGCGTCGGCGCAGTCGTCGGGTTTGGGGACTTCAGTGAGACCGAGGTGGATCCGTACCATTTCCTGGATCTGCTTTTTGTCCGCGCGGCCGTAGCCGGTGATGGCCATCTTTATTTGTAGCGGCGTGTATTCGGCAATCTCGAGGTTATTCTGGCTGCCGCACAGCAGTACAACTCCTCTGGCCTGCGCCACTGTCATGGCTGTGGTGACATTGCGTGCAAAAAACAGTTTTTCGACTGCCATGTGAGTCGGCTTTGTCTGTACTATAATGTCTGATAGCTCATCGTAAATGGTTTGCAAACGCACCACGTCGTCTTCGTGCGCCGGCGTGCGTATAACCCCGGCATCAACCAGCTGCACCTTGCCCTTTTCGACCTGGATAACGCCGAAACCTAGTATGCCCGTGCCGGGGTCAATTCCCAGTATCCGCATGGTCTGACTTCACTTGGGATGCAGGTTTTTTCTCTGTCGGTTTCACTTCATTTAGCTTTTTCTTCGGCCGCCAAAAAATTGTTATTGGCGCCAAAAGAGCTACCAAAAGCGATAGCAATAACACGACGTTGATGACTAAAAGAAATAGATTGAACGGTTTTGAATCGTAGGATGTCTCGAAAGTTGCGCCGTCTGTGGCCTGGAATTTTTGAATTTCGCGGTAGGTGGCAGGAAAACCACGCCGGCTAACCCCATACACTCCGCCGTATTCCATCTTCTGCTGAGCTTCGGGCGGTCCAAAATAAAACCCCTTTCCCACCGAAGTGCTCGTCCGTGTGCTCGCACCAATGCCTATGGCAGCCGCAATGACCACGCTTACGAAAATAATCACGGCTAGTTTTCGTAGAGTTTTCATACTGTCATATTACCACGACAGGACTACCCTTGACAGCTGTTGGCCTACTGGTTCTTACTTTCGACCAGCGAGATTGCTTCGTACATGATATCGGCTCGCATGTCGCCGCTTGCATGAAGTTGTGTGATTTTTTTGTATGATAGCCATGCGACATCTAACGCTTCGGTAGGTTCAACATGGAGTTCTCCTCCGACTGTCCGCGCTTCGTAAATATGAAAAGTTCGGCGCGCTTCCTTTACATAACGCTCGATCACCGGTTTTTCGCTATGCAATTCTATCTCGTAGCCAGTTTCTTCGCGCGCTTCCCGGAGAGCGGCCTGCTCTGGCGTTTCGCCATCGTCTACTCGCCCCGCGGGCAAATTCCACTTACCACGAACGTCGGCACGAGCCTCTTGCACTAACAAATATTCACCTTTTTCGTTTCTCACAACTACTCCGGCAATATCGACGCGTTTTCCGAGAATCGCCTCTAGAATGGAGTTATCCGCAATGTAGCACAAGACATCTACTGTCGGGAGCCAGAGTTCGATCATGTTTTCTTCGTGGCGGCCGAACACACGGGCACCATTCGAGAACGTGTCGACGGCAAGTGATTGCATATAACGATTAAACCCGTCTGGCGTCATCGCAAAATCGACATCACCTACTTGGGAGCGATACGGGTCAACCTGGCGAATATAAAGGTAGTCATACTTTGCAGCCGGCAAGCCGTCTTTCTCTGGAAATATAATTGGCTGTTTTAACTGATAGTATTTGCCGTTGTAGTTTGGTTCGTCGTGCGTTAATTTCTTCCGCAGCCTAGTCAGAAACTTAAACTCATCATAATCGTGGCAGAAAATGCCGATGTTCCCGCGAACGGGAAGATAGTCGCCAAACACATCCTTGCACAGCCTGTGCGATACCTCATGTAGGTACTGCAGCACTTCCATCAGCTCCGATTCGGACGTAATCGGACTAAAACGATACAGCTTCACCGCTTTACCCCAGCAGGCTTTCGTCGATGTCGAAATTGACGTGAGTATTTGCGACATCGTCGCAATCATCGAGTGCGTCCATGAGCCGCATAATCTTTCCAGCGGTGTCGCGGTCGGTGATTTCTATGGTTGTGTTCGGAACATACGTGAGCTCTGCCTCGGTAATCTCGTAGCCGCGAGCCTTTAAGCCGTCTCGCACGCGGGCAAGTTCGGTATCTGCCGTGTAGACCTCGCTGACATCGCCGTCCTCCTGGACGTCTTCCGCGCCGGCATCTAAGGCTTCGAGCATGAAATCATCGCCCTTGGCCTTTACCACGATGAGTCCGCGGCGCGTAAACTGGAACGCCACCGCACCCTTCTCGGCTATGTTGCCGCCGTGTTTACTAAACGCTAGGCGTACTTCGGGATAAGTGCGGTTGATGTTATCGGTCGCGACCTCCACGAGTATGGCAACGCCACCCGGGCCATAGCCCTCGTACATAACTTCGTGCAGCTCGGCCGCACTTTTGTCTTTTATGCGGTCTATGGCTCGCTGAATATTGGCGTGCGGCATATTGGCCATCTTGGCTTTATCCATGGCGAGCCGCAGTGCAAAGTTGGTTTCCGGGTCGGTACCACTGCGGGCCGCAATGGCGATGGCATTACCCAGTTTGGTAAAAACAGCGCCGCGAGCGGCATCTTTCGCTCCTTTTTCGCGCTTGATAGTAGACCATTTGCTGTGTCCAGACATACAAAATACTCCGTTTCTATCTATCACAATCTCCGCACCAGCCAGCCTGCCGTCTAGCAGAGCTAGCCGCACCGCTGGCTTCTTTGGTTCCTGCACATTTTTCTTCTCCAGTACTCGTTCACCGTACTTTAGTACGGCTCACTCCGTGCTTCGAAGAGAAAATGCACATGAACTCAAAGTGCGAAACTCGTGTCTGTTGTTTATTATACCACTGAGGATCCGGAGCGGCTAGTGGACAGGCAGGCTACCTAGGTCAAGCCCTTCAAATTCATCGCCCCGTTCCGAATGAAACAGTCTCGCGGTATCGACGTAGTACGTAAACTTCTCGTAGTCTATGAGGCCTTTTGTCTTTAGTTTGTGCAGCTCTACTGCCGCCGTCTCGCGCGTGATGCCGACCATTTCGGCTATGTCCTGATGGCTGAGGCGCAAGCTAATTTTGCACCGCCCATCGGCCTGTTTTTCTCCGAAGCGAGTCACCAGATACTGCAGTATGTAGACCAATTTGTCTTGGGCGTAGGAATGTTCCAGGGCGTAGACATGCATGGTGGCGGCAATGTAGTGCTTGAGGTAGTTTTGGAAAATCTGGTCCTTCAGCTCGGCGTTCGTCGCCAAAGCATGCTCGTAGTCATTGCGATCCACTGCCCACACCGTGCAATCAGTCGCCGCCTCAAAATAGTAAATGCATATGGGTGATTTACCGAACACCCATGACATCGGAAATACATCTCCCGCCGTTAGCAATGTCACGGTGCGCTGGTCGCCGTCACCGGTGATCCCGTACACCTTGATGATGCCGCTGCGCAGTAGCATGACATTGGCCGGAACCTCACCCTGGAATAGAATGGTACTCTTTTTGGGAAACTTTCTCACCACCGCTACCGGCTCCAGAAGTGCTAGGCTGCCGAATTGTGTTCGTTCATCCATGATAGTAGTATGCCATTATTGGCGCTTCACGTCTATCGCCTCGTACCACACCGGGCGTTGCCGGTAGATTCCATACACCAGCAGCAGAACGAGCGCGTAGCATAATGCCATGTCAAAGAGGCTCAGGTACGTATTGGTCTGAAAAACGTGCGGCAGGCGTGAAAGTAAGGTCGCCATATCTACCATATACGTCAGCAACACCTGAGCCGGCCAAGCGAACCAGCCAGCCAGGAGCGGGACAAGCATCCCGGCCAAACCGGCAATCGCGCTAAACAGCATGGCCAGCGGGATGAAAAACGCCACAAGCACATTGGCCAGCAGGCCGATGAGTGACACCTGGCCAAATATAAACATGACGAGCGGGATGGTCATGAGTTCGGCACAAAATGTTTCTATGGCTATACAGGCAATCCCGGGTGCGGCCCGTTTTTTGAACAGTACGGCGGTCAGTTTCGGCGCAATCACCAGTATGCCGAAAAAGGCGAGGATGGATAGCCACCAGCCGATGTCCGACCAGAAATAAACTGGAGTAGCGTAGGTGGTGAAGGCCGCCGCAAGCAAGATGAGAACCATGGGGCGCACCGGCCGGCCGTAGTACCAGGCGGCAAGTCCTAGCCCACTCACCACCGCCGCCCGGACGATGCTGGCACTCGCCCCCGTTATGAGTAAGAAAAACGTCATGAGACTAACCGCGCACAGCACCATGACAAGTTTTGCGCGCTTCTCGAACAGACGCTTCGCTCCGTTCAAAAGGATGGTGAGGTTATAGCCGCTCACCGCTATGATGTGTGTCAGGCCGACCATCAGAAATGCCTGGGTGACGGCGTGCGGCAGCGTGTTGCGCTGGCCTATCACCAGCCCCAGTCCAAATGACGCCGCCGGTTCGGGCAGTGCGGTTTGCATGCCGGCCACGAAGCTGCGCCGAAAGCTGTCTACCCACGTTTGTTCGCTCGCGATCCGTTTGAACTGCGCGTAGCTCATGGTCGCTTGCTTGCCGCCGCGCGTCGGGTACAGCTTGCCCGTTACTTCCACGACATCCCCGCGGTACACCGCCAGTTCGCCAAACCCGCTCACTTTTATGGTACCCGGCACCGTGACAGCTCGCGGCGCAGTGAATCGAACCTTTTTTACCTCAAAGCTCAGCTGTCCGCTCGTGCCGTACACCGCATCGAGGCTCACTTTGGCCTGCAGTGTCACCTTCTGCCGGGCAAACTCCTGGTACGGCTGCAGCGCCTGCAGGTAGCTTCCCCCGCGCCACACCCCCAAGCTCAAACCAAAGAGCGAAAGCAAAATGAAGTGAAAAAACGGCCTTTTTATACCTGTAAACGATACCAAACCAAGTAAAATCACAAACCCCCCGGGTACGACCCAGTGAAGCCTGGCCACAAGCAAACCAGCCAGGAAACTGCCGCACAGCGCAATAACTTTGTCTGTTCTGCGGACACGCCAAACCCTGCCCACAGCAAACCCCGGCCGCCAGCTCAACAGCTTCATCGTTCCAGCGTAACACCGGTGTTTCAATTAACCATGAGGAGTTTTCTCAAACAAACGGGTGTTGTGTTCGTAGCGGAGATGGGTGAAGATTTTCAGCAGCTTGAGGAGGCGCAGAAGCCGCACGCCGCGTAGTACTTCAAACGATGTCGTCGGGATGGGCACTGCCGCAAGCAGGTAAAACCAGTTGTGCCGCACATACCTCGACCGGTCACGCGCAAAGTGCCACTCGAAAATGAATTCCGCCAGAAAGATGACGCCGACCATCACATCAAACGTCTCGACCGCCAGCAACTGCTCATGACTCAGGCGCTCAAAATGCTCCAGCGCCAAGAACGCAAAACTCAGCGCTACCAGCACGTACATGACCACCTCTTTGATAAGCAGAAACCGCCGCAACTTTGCAAGCTGCTTTTTGCCACGCATAGTGTTTATGAGTATAGCAAGTTAATTGTACTAAGGTTTATGAGTACTTGCTTGCGTATGGGTAAGACTGGTCTTTTTAAGCGAGGCCCTTCATGGCTTCCATTTGCTGCGTATACCACTCTGGTAGTTCGGCAATGCCGTAATATGGATGTCCACTACCACTTACAAACTCTGACAACGGGTCACCTTTACCATAATGCCAAATTTCTTGTGGATTAACGTGTAGTCCTGCAATTTTAGTCATTGCATAGTAAAGTACCCGTCGGCTCACCACAATCTCACCACCCTCAGCAGCTACCGCGGACTGCTCTGGAGTATCTTCGATGTCGCTTTGGCCGTCTCGCAAATGGTATCCCTCATGAAAATCGGGGTAAGCCGTGCCCTTGATGCCACCGGCCCTGTGTCCTCTGTCAAAAGCCTCACCTGTCGCTAAGTTTATGAGAGCCACATCGACCGCACCACCCGTAAGATGAGGGGTGGGAGTCACATTTGCATTTGGTCTTGCGCAATAATTAGGTACTTGCGCTAGAACATCTTCGTCACTCATGTCAGGATTAACACTCTGAATAACCATTGGCCATGCCACTTCAAAGGCAAATTTCTGCACTTGATATGGTCTAAATGCATCGTCAATTCGTAAATGAGCTGGTGCGCCTAGAGCCTCTCGTACATCAGGATCTGTCCTTAAAAACTTTTCAGCCCTTACTATACGACGCATGACATCTAACCGGACAAGCGGGGCATCCGGCACACCCGGGAGAAGATCGCCTGTCATACTATTTGGCTTTGAGTAATAGCTACTGGCATCATCAAAGCCAAACTCCGGTTCACGAGGGTCTACGAGTGGGTCGTTGTGAAGAGGGTGTTCACTATCGACTACGTAGCGTGTGTCATATCCGGGTTTAGCCAAGCGAAGCTGAGTAAAATTTGGGATCTTCTGCATATAATTATATGATACCACAAATTGGCTTTATTTCAAATGGAGTGCCTAGTGAAACCTCGCTGCGCTCGCGCACTGCGCAGTCCTCGGAGCAAGCGCCCGCGGGGTGCTCCGCTGGCGTCGAACTCACGACTACGCATCTTTGCTTTTAGAATATCTGCGTCGTGAGCTCAGGCCTAGCAGAACCTTCACTCATAGAAAAACACCCCACAGAGTGGAGTGTTTTTCTATGGAGGGCCCAGTGAGACTCGGTCACGTCCCGCGACCCCGTCGCAACATCTTTGCAAACAAGTTTGCAAGAGTCGACTCCCTTGCGAACTGCCACTGGCAGTTCTCACTCCCGACACTCGGATCTCATGTCGTTCGTCGGAGTCTCATTGAGTCCTAACCAAAAAAACCCCAACATTGTTGAGGTATTTTCATTGGAGGGCCCAGTGAGACTCGAACTCACGACACGAGGCTTAAAAGGCCTCTGCTCTACCGACTGAGCTATGGGCCCATTTTTGGCGTACCAAAAACGGAATTAACTCCTTACATTATCTATATTTTGGTGAAAAAGTCAACGACCCGCGGCTAAAAGGAAAGGCGTGGAGATATTGGTGTATTTAATATTATTACTTATTGTTTTATATTATTTGTTCATTATTCTATGATTAAATGTATACTATTTAGTATAAAAGGAGGACTTTATGGAAGAAACAAAGCTAAAAAACTTTCTGGAACTGGATTATGAAACTATAGAGGAAATGAACCTGGCGGCGCGGGCCATAACCGACCCAGAGGAAGCGCGGGAAAAACACGTCACGTATCTGGAAGAGACTAAGCAACTCAAGGCCGTTACGCTGTGCTTTAGTGACATAGAGGGGCGGCTGCACATGCTGGATTATGACCGGAAGTTTTTCTTAAGCTCGCTGGATAACCTCACCTTTGACGGCTCATCGGTGCGCGGCCTAAGCGAACAGAGCGAATCCGACCTTCGGCTGCAAGTCGACTGGACGAGCCTGACCTTTGTACCGGCCGACATATTTGGCGCAGGCAAGGTCATCATCTTTGCCAATATATGTGACCGAGATCTTCGGCCATACGCCACGGACTTCCGCGCTCAGCTGCAAGCCTACACTCAGGCGCTGAAGACCAAAGACGGCACGGAGGCTTACATGGCACCCGAGATAGAAGGCTTTCTGCTGAAGGGCGTCGATGCCGAGCAGCATTACGACGGGCGAAAGGGTTTTGAACTCGTTTCGACGGGCGGGTACTTTCACTCGCTTCCACTGGACGAACTTCGCCGGTTCATAGACGCTACCGCCGAAGCTCAGCGCGCCATGGGATTTGGCAACGAAAAAGACCACCCCGAGGTTGCACCGTCTCAGTTCGAGATAAATTACCGCTACACAGACGTTGTCCGAGCCTGTGACCAAGCTCAGTTGTACAAGCTGGTTTGCCGGCAGATTGCCATGAATATGGGCATGACCGCCACGTTTCTGCCGAAACCGATTCAGGGCGTTAATGGCAATGGCATGCACACCAACCTGTCGCTGGCGAAGGACGGACGCAACCTGTTTTATGATGCGACTGGTAAAGATCGGCTCTCGAAAATCGGCTGGGATTTTGTGGGCAACATACTCCACCGCGCGGCAGATATATGCCTGGTACTAAACTCTAGCGTCAATGCTTACCGGCGACTCGACCCGGCCTATGAGGCGCCAAACCAGATCAAAGCATCGGCCAACGACCGCAGTTCCATGATCCGCATCCCGTTTGCTAACGAGAAAACCGCCCGCATAGAAGTCCGCTCGGTCGCACCAGATGCGAACCCCTACCTGGTCGCGTTTACGCTGCTACGGACCGGGCTCGATGGCAAACCGCCGCGAGCCGACACCAGCAAACGCCCACGGGTACGCATGCTGCCCGACACCATTCATGATGCTGTCCGCCTCTATAAATCCAGCGAATACACGTCGCGACTGCTGGGCGAGCAGACCAAGCAGAAATACCTTGCCCCCAAACAAGCCGTGGCTAATCGCAGCGCCCTAGAACTGGGCACTCGCATAAAATCTGAGGAAATCATCCACCACCACGAGGTCACCAACCAGTTTTTGTGGAATAGTTTTTAGGAAAAAATTAGGAGGGGCTAACGCCCCTCCGCTGCGTATTTGGAGTAAATCCAAATACTTGCTCCACCCTACCTAAAGCCGGCGCTACGCACCGGTTCGCTTCGCTGGTTGTTTTAGGATGGACTTTGTCCCTCCTCACGGTTTCGGAATAAATCCGAAACGCGCTCTCCACCCTTACCTAAAGCCGGCGCTACGCACCGGTTCGCTTCGCTGGTTGTTTTAGGAGGGACTTTGTCCCTCCTCACGGTTTCGGAATAAATCCGAAACGCACTCTCCACCCTTACCTAAAGCCGGCGCTACGCACCGGTTCGCTTCGCTCATTATGATTGCCTCTGGTTGCGATCAGGCGTACCATAGTTGTAAAGGGGGATGAGGAGATGAAGGTACACAACTTCGGGGCGGGACCGGCGGTTCTGCCAGATGTGGCGGTCAAAAACACTGCCGAAGCGATTCTTGAGCTGGATGATAGCGGACTGTCACTACTCGAAATATCTCACCGCAGCGCAGCATTTGAAAAAATTGCGGCCGAGGCCGAAGAGCTCCTGCATGAACTTCTAGACGTTCCGGCTGGCTACCGCACCCTTTTCCTGGGCGGCGGCGCGAGTACGCAGTTTGTGGTGGTACCGTATAACCTACTAAACAGCAAAGCTGCCTACCTAGAAACGGGCGCGTGGGCAAAAAAGGCTATCGCCGAGGCTGAACATTTTGGCGAGGTAGAGATTGTCGCCAGCTCGGCCGATAAAAACTTCACCTACATCCCCAAACAATACACCGTCCCCTCCGGTGCAGATTATTTCCATATCACCACGAACAATACTATCTTTGGCAGCCAGCTACGCATCGACCCGGCCAGTCCAATCCCACTGGTGGCCGATATGTCGTCGGACATTCTCAGTCGGCCGCTGGACGTCAGCAAATATGCGCTCATCTACGGCGGTTGCCAGAAAAACATGGGGCCGGCCGGCGTGTCATTTGTAATTGTTCGCGAAGACGTACTCGGCAAGGTCGAGCGGCGCATACCAACCATGCTCGATTACCGCACGCACGTCGAACACAGTTCGCTGTACAATACCCCGCCTGTTGCCAGTATCTTCACCGTCCGCGAAGTCTTACGCTGGGTGAAGGCCGAGGGTGGCGTGGTTGCCATGCAGCAGCGGGCTGAGGCTCGGGCCAAACTACTTTACGACGAAGTAGACAGAAATCCACTGTTTGTCGGCACCGTGGCACCAGAGGACCGCTCGCTTATGAACGCCTGTTTTGTCATGAGCCCCGGCCACGAGGACAAAGGGCAGGCCTTTCTGGATTTCGTGGCCAAACGCAATCTGGTAGGGCTGCAGGGTCACCGCTCGGTCGGCGGCTTCCGCGCCAGCATGTACAATGCCCTGCCGCTAGAAAGCGTCCAGGAGCTAGTGGACTGTATGAAGTTGTTTGAGGAGGAAAATACATGAATGTACTGCTTGCCACCCAAAAACCGTTCTCCAAGGAAGCCGTCACGGCCATCCGAAACACCATCGAAAAAGCCGGCCACAAGCTGACTGTACTCGAGAACTACGAAGACCAAGCCGATCTGCTGCGAGCCGTCAAAACCGCTGAGGCGCTCATCGTCCGTAGTGACGCCGTGACAGCCGAGGTCGTAAAAGCTGCGCCGAAACTGAAGATTGTTGTCCGCGCCGGCGCAGGCTACGACAATGTCGATCTAGCTGCCTGCACCAAGGCCGGGATCGTCGTCATGAACACGCCGGGGCAGAACAGCAACGCCGTAGCAGAACTGGCCATCGGCCTCATGATATACAGCGCTCGGAACATGTTTTCACCTGGGACGGGCACAGAACTTCGAGGACGTTCACTTGGTTTGCATGCATTTGGTAATGTGGGAAAGCTGGTCGCCTCCCACGCACGCGGGCTTGGCATGAAAGTTTATGCCTACGATCCATATGTGGGCAATGAAATTATGCGGGAATTTGAGGTTGAACCAGTCGAGAGTCTTGAAGATTTGTATCGCAGCAGCCACTACCTATCGCTCCACATCCCTGCCCTGCCCGACACTATTGCTTCGGTGGGTTATGAACTCATGCTGCGAATGCCACCCGGTGCAACATTGCTCAATACCGCACGCAAGGAAGTCATAGACGAGCCAGGCCTCAAGCGCGTTCTGGCTGAGCGCCCTGACCTGTCTTATGTGGCCGATGTCATGCCCGACAGCTACGACGAGCTCGTTGTCACCTTCCCTGGCCGCGTGTACGCTACACCCAAGAAAATGGGTGCCGAAACTGCCGAGGCCAATGAAAACTCCGGCCGTGCCGCAGCCCAGCAAATCGCCAACTTTTTCGCCACCGGCGACACAACCTTCCAGGTGAACAAATAGCCGCTATTTGTGCTTCTTCTTGTCTGACTCGGGCTTCCAACGCGTCATGAAGAGGTGCAGGATGGTTATGGCAGCACCAGCTATGACAAGGGATGTCTCGAGGTTACTGAGTTCGTGCCATAGTTCGGTGGATTTAATTGCGGTCTGATACGTAGCGGTCATATACGGTACAGCCAGCAGTGCAAGCAGACCGCCGGCCGCGGCTGCGGCAAGAACGCCGAGCAATAACTTCAGACCCTTCAGCTTCTTGCGGCTGAGAAGTACTGTGAGCATGACAGGCACAACCAGCAGACCAAGCTGCGTCCATTGCATGGTGGCAAGCACGCTGGAGCGGCTGGCGCCAGATATGACGCTACTGGCATCACCCGCTACATAGGTCGCCAGAACACTTCCCAGGCAGACGCTTAGGAAAACGAGTACACCGTTTGAGCGCAGCAGCAGCGTCGCGAGCGGCGGTAGCAAAACAAAACCAGCAAGAATAGCGAGCTCCATACGCTCAACTATACCATAACCATCATCCCGCAAGCCCTCACCCTGACCCACGCTCAGTTTTTATCACGTTGTCATTCCGACCGAAGTGGAGGAATCTCGTTAGGCGCCGACACGGACGGGATCTTTCGACTACGCTCAAGATGACATCAAAAAGTGAGCGTGGGTCAGCCCTCACACCATCCTCGCACATATTCTGGAAGATGTAGACTGGTTAGAATGAAAGTTTTTGACCGGGGCGTATGCTGGAGCGGGAAGCCTCGCCGGCGCTTAGCTCTATGACGTATTTGGCGGGTTTGCTTGGGCAAAATGTACGAGGGTACGTTTCTGGTGAAACGTCTTTTTCGATGTGCACTACACGTTTCTCGGCATCCAGCCAGATGATATCTATACTAAAGTGCATATCTTTCATCCAAAAACACTGAACGGCCACCCCCTCAAACACAAACAGCATCCCTTTTCCTTCCGCTAGGTCTTTTTTGTCACCCAGACCCTTTTGCTGCAGTATATCGGTATCAGCCACGTCTAGGACATATGTCATGTGGGTGGTTTTTAGCTCCGCCGTCAAACCCGTACTAGTAGTGTGGACTACACCCCAAATACATGCAGCCAACAGTACACACCCAGCAAAGACCAGTCCGAACATCGTTGCCCATTTTAACGACACTATCCGGCCACTATTCGTTGAGCCTAAGACACGTAAGAGCATATGCAAACAGTATATGCCCGCCGTTGTGCTTTCGTCTAACTTCCGGATGAAATTGCAGCCCCCATATCGGAAGCGTGCTATGGCGGAATATCTCTACACCGTCTTTTGAATATGCGAGCCCGATCAGCGGCTCATGAACCTCGTCAATTGCCCAGCGGTGGAACTCATAAGCCATGCCGCTTCTGCCTCCTTCCGGAAGTACAGCTGGCACAGCACTTTCGAGGTGCACTCGTATATTACCTACCCTTCTCACACCAATATCCCGAAGTGTCGAACCAAAATATACCGCTATAGCCTCTGCCCCTAGACAAATCCCGAGAGTCGGCTTGCCTGCTTTCACGAGCATATCCACCATTCTACGGAACGTATCTGGGTTTTTTTCTATAGATCGGCCAGTGCCGCCAGAAATAAGTACTAGCTCGGCCCATGTTACATCTTCGTCGGTCATTTCTCGCGGATCACGTAAGCGAAATATGGTTTTGCCAAGTTTCTGCCTCGTTAGCTTTTTGAGACGTATCAAATGTGCCGACTTGTTATCGATAAGCAGTACATGCATACTGACGCCCTTAGGCTCCGACTCTATCCTTGCGATTACGCTGTTTAGCGTTTTTTTCAACATACTCAATAATCTCCATCGCCACATCTCGATGCGTTACTCGTTCAATGCCTTCTAGACCGGGGTTGGCATTTACTTCTATAAGGAGTGGACCTCGGTTGCTTCGGAGCATGTCAACACCACATACTTGGAGACCCATAGCCTTTGCGGCGCGAATGGCAATTTTTCGCTCTTCATCAGTGAGTTGCACCTGTACACCCTCGCCACCCTGATGGATATTTGAACGTAAGTCATCGGTCACGCTTCGGCGCTCCATGCTGGCCACTACCTTGTTTCCTACTACAAACGCCCGTATGTCACTACCCCCAGACTCTTCAATGTATTCTTGTAGCAAAATGCTGGTGTCGAGCACATAAAACGCCTGGATTACTGATTTGGCGGCTTTGCGTGTTTCGGCGAGCACAACGCCCTTGCCCTGAGTCCCTTTAGCAAGTTTTATGATGACCGGTACGCCGATTTGCTCAATCAAGTCCTCGATCTTGTCGGTCTCACGGCTAAATATGGTTCGTGGAATATCAATACCTTGTTTTGCAAGCAACTGTATGGAACGGAATTTGTCGCGCGAACGTGCAATAGCAATCGATTTTGTAGTAGTGTATACGCCAAGCATCTCGAACTGACGCAAAATAGCATTGGAGTAGTTGGTCAGACTCGGCATAATACGTGGGATGATGGCATCGAACTCACGGCTAAGATCTTCTCCTTCATACAATACCTTTGGCGTTTCAGAATTTACCTCTATGTAACATAACGCGGCGTTTATTACTCGCACATTATGCCCTTTCTGTTTGGCAGCACGATACAAACTTCTAGTCGAAGCGGTAGTGCCCTGAACAAACCTTCCCTTACCGTGCGTTAGTATGCATATATTCATATTCTTTCTCCTTTGTGACGACTCATTATGACAAGGGTATCTGCCAGTGCCTTGAGCTTTGTATCGACATTACTGCCCGTTGCAATTTGAGGTATGGGGTTTGCTTCTAAGAAGTAGGGACGCTTCGTTCGGCTATCAATCATAATATCAAGGCCAGTCAATTCCCTATGAAGCACTCGACTCATCGTAGCAGCAGCGGCATTGGCTTCATCGCTCATATCGTCAGACGACAGTAGCTCGGTAGTCGCTCCGGCAGATGTGTTGTTCAGATGGCTGCTACCGCTGCCTATCCGGCGTATGACGAGCTGTGTTCTACCTCCGACGATAAAAAATCGATAATCCGATCCGTCTGACTCTATGAGTTCTTGGACTATAAATGGTGTTTTTTCCGAATGTTCAGCAGCGTGCACTAAGATAGCATCAATTGTTTCGAGTTTATAATTGCCATTACCGCGACTAGCCTGCGCGTCTTTGAAAATAAAAGGTGTTTTGAATGCAATCTTCTTCATATACTCGACAGTATGGTTGAGAGAAAGCGAAAACACGGTACGTGGTACATATACACCTTCATATGCTGCAATAATCATCTGGGAAAGCTTGGAGGTAGAACGCGACCGACCCGCTTCGGTGTTCATGTATGGCACACCTTCGTGCTCAAGATAACGAGCAATGGTAAGTGCCATGTCTTTACGAACTGAGGCATGACTAAACCAATTTGTCATAAGTACAGCATTCATTTCGGCCAGATCTTTCCCGGAAACGGCATCAAAAATATGAACGTTGTCGGTCGAGATATCAAACACTAGGTTTTTCAGCATTACAGGTAGGGGTTGGGCACCTTGTTTGGCTAAGAACGGCTGTAGCGAAGCTGCCAGCAGCTCGGCCGTCTCTTTGCCATCGGGATGAAAATTGCGCCCGATAACTGCAATGGTGTGTTTGGTAGTATCGCGTGTTGGCTTCATATGTCTATTGTCCTGCTTTGCCTAGATACTGGCAATGCCCTTTCGATTTACATACTCTCCGTGGCGTGGGTTCACCAAGCTGAATTTGCCACGTTCAGTTTGTTGGTAATGCTCGGGGTGATCTGCGAGATAGTTCCAGTACTCCACATTTCCATCGAGATACAAAGCATAACCACCGTACACCGCACCCGGACTACCATCACTTCCTTTATACACAGCCTCGATCATAGTGCGCGTTCGCCGCAGAGCTTCATCATGAGCTGTCTCAGGTTTGACAAGCATACGTTCCAAGTACGTTACCGCATACATAGCGTCATGCACCTGTCGCAGAGCCATTGGCTTACCGCTATGGCCTTGGGCTAAAGATGTCATAAGCTGTCGACGGATGAGCATATCCCAGCGCGGCGTTTTTGCAAACGAAGCAAAATCAGGGTAGGCTAACTGCTCGCCGATAACTCCAGCTGCTTCATTGCCGCGCTCGTAGCGGTCAAAACCAAGGGCTGCAAGACCCACTGGGCCACGCAAGCCATTTTGGTACTCCAAAATATGGCGCAGTTCGTGACCTATCGGAAGGCCGAGAAGCCTTTCTAGGCCCATGTTATAGCTAGCGGGGCGACGAAGCTCTTGATTTTTGTTACTAGCACTCCACGTTAAACCATCTGCATTTATGATATCGTAGCCATCCGCGCCGACATTAACGAGCGCTCTGCGTAGTATCGGATCGCCAGTCTCTTGTGTCACTGTACCTTCGGGCAGATCGACACCCTCCAAAGCTAGAGCAATATAACCAGTTCGTTCACGAAAATGTAAATCACGTACTCGTTGAAATGTTTCATCGGATGGCTGCAGGTGTTTTTCGTCACCACGCGGCATGCCACCGAAAATGTATGTTACAGCTGCTGCTGCATTCTGGATATTTTTGTCAGTGCTGCTCGCGGCCGATTCAGCCATTTTCATGTAGTGGTCGACAACGTGTGAAAATACCTGTGGGTCCGCTTCACCATAGATAAAACGATTGTATCCAGCAAATAAGTTCATGTTACCGCCTCGGCTTGCCTGCACCATACGTACCTGGGCAAGCAATTCGTTTACGCGCCATTTGTACATCTGGACGGTGGCGGGATCGTTTGTCAGGTCGGCTTTTAGCCGACCCCGAAGCTCATTCAGTGCCGTCTCTGTGCCTGCAAGTTCAGCTGTGTCGGTGGCGCCGCTGCGAACACGGAAATCGGGAGTATAATCTGTATCATCATCAAACATTTGCCACTCCGCATCACACATGTCTCGGGGAGGTCTGAGCATCTCGGAAATCGTGCTCCCTGGCATCGCCCCTGACAGCAAAGGGAGTAATTCAGCATCAATTTGAGCAGAGGGCTCGACCAGTGGCCCAACCAGTAATGATGTACGCTCTGGTGTCGTGACAGACATAATGAGTATACTAGCATTTTTTTGCTATTTTATCAACTATTTATTACTGTTGGGCGCTTTGGACTTTTTTGTAGATGAGGTAGATGACTACGGCGAGCACTATGAGGATGAGGAGTTCCATGGTGATGAGGCCGCGCTGATTGTGCTTGAGCTTATGCATTTGAGATGTATTATGCCGAAACCCTCCCGCCAAATGCAAGCATCTGACACTACTTCCCCGCAACACCTCTACCGTAAATTGAGAATAATCTGAGAAAACCACGTTTTAGATTGTCCGGCCGGACAATCTATTTACGGCTGGGGGTGCATGGCTAGGAGGGGTATGGAGTAACAGTTGCGGGATGGTGTTTAGAAAAAACTGCGTTTTGGTGGGGTGGCGCGGAGTTGCTCGAGGAGGTTTTGCTGCTCGCGGGTTAGTTTGGTCGGTGTGTCTACGATGATGGTGACTATGTGAGCGCCGCGCGCTTCGCTGCGCAGGTGCGGCACGCCGTGGCCGCTCAGCTTAAAGTCGGTACCACTCTGCGTACCGGCCGGTACCTTCATGCGCACTTTACCATCGACCGTCTCGACGTCTATTTCGCAGCCCAGCGCAGCATCGACCATGCTAACATGCTCGTCGCTCAAGATCAGGTCGCCCTCGCGGGTGAAATGTTTGTGCGCCTTGACGCGGATGTGTACGTACAGATCACCTTTGGGGCCATTCGCCACCGCCTCGCCGCGTTCATGGAGGCGTATGGTTGCACCGTCGTCTATGCCGGCCGGGATTTTCAGGGCAATAGTTTGACTGCGACGTTCGGTACCCTTGCCGCGGCAAACGCTGCATACTTTTTCGGGCTGCTTGCCCCTGCCCTGACAAGTCGGACAGATGGCTGCTTGCTGGATGTTACCGAATATGGTTCTCACTGCCTGAACAACCTGGCCGTTACCTTTGCAGGTTTCGCAAGTTTTCAGTTCATAGCCAGGTTCGGCCGTTGTACCCTTGCAGTGGCTACAGGTATCTTCGATGTTTAGGTGCAGTTCTGTTTCGGTGCCAAACACGGCTTCCTCGAAGCTAATTTCGACTCGCGTTTCCAGGTCGTTACCGCGAGCCTGACGCTGGCCGCGGGCACCACCCGCGCCGCCGCCGAAAAAACTGCCAAAGATATCGCCCAGGCCAAGATCGCCAAAGTCGAAGTTCACATTTTGCCCGCTCCACTCGCCGCCGAACCCGCCAAATGGGTTGCCGCCTGGGCCACCACTTGCTCCACCTACACCAGCGTGGCCAAACTGGTCATAGCGCTGGCGTTTACTTTGGTCTTTTAGCACTTCGTAGGCTTCATTTACTTCTTTGAATTTCGTTTCGTCACCGCCTTCTTTGTCGGGGTGCAGCTCGACAGCCTTCCGCCGGAAAGCCTTTTTAATCTCATCGGCCGAAGCGCCTTTATCAACGCCCAGCACCTCGTAATAGTCGCGTTTACTCATTTTCTACCTCCTGATAAGCGGCTACAATTTGTGCTGGCGTAAACACGCGCGTTTCGCCGGCAGCTTTTATCATGGCAAAATTTGGTTGCTCTGCATGGTGCACATATATGAGATGGCTTCCCTTAGCTCTTGCTGCGTGCAGCGCAGGAAGCAAGTCTGAATCCGAGCTGACAATAATCTGGCACACGCCCTCTCCCGCTTCCTCCGCAATATCCACAGCTTGACGCACATCGACCCCTTTTTCTTTAAATACGTGGCTCGTTTTTTGACATGAGCTGCATGTTACTTGCCGCAGCCTCAGCGAACCCGAGACGATAAAGGCGCACCCTTGATTTTCTAGATTGCGCTTCAAACGCCGCTGAGACTCAACCATCACTTTCGCACGGTCCAAAACAGTCGGATCGGTAATATCATGTGTTCGAATTTTGGTGCCGTAGTACCTCAATTCTAGCTGATACTCCGGGAAAATATCCTGAAATAACGTCGTAATATCCAGACGAATGATTTCCTCTTTCTTTTGTATGAGTGCTTTTGATTTTAGAACGTCCTCGACTCTATGCAGGAAGTTCTCGCCGTCTATATAGACAATTGCCTTTTTTTGCGTACTGTCGGCCATTAAAAAACCTCACCGAGTGTTTCCACGAGGGCGAGGTGTTGTACTAATACAGTAGCACCTCTTGACTTAATTGTCAATATCTTGCAATGCGTATTTCCGAACATTCTTGTGTCTGACATAAAACCTCGCGAGGTTGACCCACGGCGATGTGCTGCACTTATATCCCGGCATATGCTCTGGTAAAAGTCAGCTGGACGCCTTGGGGTACCCACTGATAATCATAAATCGCCATATAGAATTGTAGCGAACTAGCACTCAAAAGTCCAGAGTGCCAAACCATGTCGTGCGCTGCGTTTATCTAGGGTTATTTATCGGATTTCTGTAGGCGGTAGACGGCGAGGCCGATGAGGAACAGTGCCAGCAGCGTTAGCGACAGCCAGGCTAGTGAACGCAGCTGGTAGAGCACTGCACCGACCGCTACGTACATGCCCCAGCGAGTAACAAAACGGTCGCCTATGGCCATACCGAACAGCATGATGGCAACTTGTTCGCCCAAGAACCACCAGCCGTACAGGCCGCCGCCAGTGCCGCCCATTACCTCAAAGCCCAGCGGAATGGTGGCGGCACACAGCATAGCTACAAGATAGCTGTGGCTCGTCTCTTTGTCGCCCAAGCGGTTACGCCAGTAGGCGTACAGCCCGAATAACGCGGCGAGAATGTGCGTGTAGACCTGCGTGTTATCGACACCGTTGTAGCCAAGCAGCCACATCAGAGCCAGCACAACCACTCCGCCCGCCATCTCCCGCTCGTTCTGAGCGCGTCCCCATGCCGCGTGCAGCGTGGCCAGCCCAGCCACAGCCAAACCGAGGGGCATCGTCCAATGCGTCTCGAAGAACATAGCCGTTGCCGGTGCCAGGTAAAGCATGGTAAGCGACGCCGTCTGCAGCTGACGGCCGTAGTTGACAGTCGATTTTCCGGCAGATTGGAGCCACCCATACAGGTAGCCGCCAAGGGCTATCATGGTACTGCCAAATACATACAGATTGACCGACGATGCGTCGCGGTACGTCCCCCACAGCGCACCCTGGAGCAGTACCGGTACCAGCCCGATTATGTCTGGTCGGCGTTCAACACTGCGAGCGATGTATACCCACAGCGCAGCCTGCAAAGTCCCCATAATAGCCGGCAACATACGCGGCCCGGACAGACTCGCTACAAACGATACTATGCCTGCCAGCGCATACCCAGCGACATACGCCTGGCTATCACTATGAAGGCGCCGCTCCAACTCAGACAATGCTATCGGCAGGTGCGCGATGCGCTTTTGAGCTACCGCGCGGGCCACTACCATACCGACCATGCAGACAAAATAGCTGGCTGCGTACCATGAAGCCGTGTCGAGAGATGGAAAAACTCGGGCAAACCCAACCGGCAGTAGGAGCCAGAGCGCACTACCAAGCCAACGAGCCAGTTCCAACCGGTTGGCGACTACCAACAAGAGGTTCCAGGCGCATCCTACAAATAACGCAGCCAGCCACGCACTCGGTCTGGACACCGAAAACACAGCTGGAAGCGCCGCAAAAAGGCTGCTGCTCTGCCGCCAGGCGGGTGAAGCATCGTAATGCCCTATTCCGTAAGTGGTGAGCGCCACGGCTACACCGGCAACCAAAATCGCCACAGAACCAGCAAAGACAGAGACAAAACAGCCCAGACCAAGCGTGAGCAGCAGCATGCTGCGCCAACTGGTACGCCACTCGTCTGTGTCCAGAGCCGTCCGCTTCGTCAGCGCAAACGCCGCGAGCTGACCCAGGGCAATACCAAACGTAGCTGCCGCCAGACCCCACGCGTGCCACGGTGTTTCCACGGCTCGTAGACCGATACTAAACGGCAGTGTAGCCGCTACGAGTGTAGCCACAACGTACATATCGGACCGCTGCTGGTGAATCCAGATGAGTACACCGTAGGCGGCGGCGAATACCGTGGCGGCCACCTGTTCTCCCGGATATTGCCAAGCCAGAAGAGCGGCCGTAACGAGCGACAGAAATCCAACGGTCGCAACTGATTTTGTGAGCGCCGAGGCCGCCTTCGTCATAAGCACCAGCAACTGTATGAAACCAAGCGCCATCAGTACTAGCACAACGTGAGAGAGCTTGTGTTGCCAGCCATACGCAAAACAGGACAGGCTAAAGAGCAGTGACACTTGTGATACCACGGCATTGTTCACCCGTACATAGTCGTCCTGCGCCTTCCAGGCCTGAAGACCGTAATACAGGGCGGCCAGCAGCAGCGAGACGCCCAGCTGAACGACGCCGTAATCCGGCAGCATATACAGAGCTGTCATGATTGAAAGCGGTATCAGTAAACCGCTGCTCATGGTTGTCGGCTCATCATAATCGGTGGCCTTTTTCCGGTACAGAGCCCAGGCCTGCATGCACAGCCCGACAGCCGCAAAACCCCAGCCGTAGTAGTACAGCGGCAGTTTCAGTACCGATATGGCCGACTCAAACAGCGAAACGAATGTCCCGATAAAGATATACTCCATCAGCGGCGTCTTGAGCTTACGCAGGGCATGGCCGTACAGCCCCAGACACAGTACCGATGTCAGTAGCCACACCAGCTCCGGACGATCACGCATCACGTACGAGTACGTCGCCAGGCCCGCCAGCGGCGCAAGCATCAACCCCATACCGATAAACGTGTAGCTGGCCGATTGCAGTTTGGGTTTATTATCGTACAGCCACAGCCCACCGAAGTAGAGTGCTGCCATCACCGTTAGTATCGTAGCCACGCGCAGCTCCCCGTACGCGCCGGAGAGTGCCACAAACAACCCAGCCGAGGCGATAAACAGAAAAGCACCGAAGTACAGTAGCAGTGTCGTATTGTCCAGTTTGACCGGTTCTGCAGCCGTGGCCTGCGGCAACTCTGCCTGCCAGTCGGGAGCCGCCTGGACAATGCTTTCGGGCTGAGCTACGGCTGCGGCTTGCACCCCGGCCTCAGACCCGTGCGCCTCAGACGTCTCAAGTCGGAATCTTTCGTATTCCTCACGGTCGACCACTTCAGCTGTGGCAAGAAGCGAAGCTGAAGGCGTCGGCATGCCCTGCGCCACAAGATCATCGAGCATACGGGAGAGTAGCGCTTTTTCCGACTTTGACTTCACGTTTTGCCGGTAGGCCGCAATGTAGTCGACCCACTGCTGATTGATGTCGTTCGAGGGTGGCGTCGGTGTTTTATCTCGCCCCGTTAGTATGACGATGACGATAATCCCGAGAATAATGAGCCAAAACATATACCCTCCTACTTGTTATCTATACTGTAGCACAAGCAGAGTACACACCATGACAAAGCCGGCTTTCCAAGAAACGAGGTGAAACCCCTATCTGTTATCCTGCCATCCCAGGTGAAACGTCCCTAGCTCTTATTACGCCATTCAGCTGGCGGCTTTCTTTGCGCCGGTGAGCTTTCGCGCTGCGACGTATTCCATAATGGACTTGCCGAATGCTATCAAACCGAAGACAATCAAGCCCCACATGATGGTGTAGCTACCACTGCCATCTTTGGCCGTCTGAAATGTCACAAACGTAATGATGGCACCCCCCAGAGGCCACAGTGAATTGATGGCAACTGCTTTTTGTGCGCCCTGAAGAACTGCGTCAGCTTCCTTTTTCAGGATAGCCCACGCCCAGGAGGCGGCTGCGGCCAGTCCGGTCAGAATAAGGGCCGCCAGATACATGGCTTGCTTCTGATTCGTATCTTTTTCGACTACGGTATTTTGAGCCTCAACTGCGGCGTTCAGGGCGTCGTACGATGCACCAAACGTATCTTCGGCTGCCGTGTAGGCATCGAGGGCGGCATTGTACGCAGCCTCGTCGCTACCCTCCATGGTCGCAACAAACGCAGTCATAGCTTCGCGAAGAGTCTTGGCTTTCGCCTGCAGATCTGCGCCTGCTTTTGAGTACTCTGTGCCGAGTTCGGTTGTAAACGAATGTTTTTCGAGCGCAGATAACTTCTGGCTTGCTGCTTCAGATTTTGCCTTTACGGCTTCTATGGAAAAACTCTCCTTCTGGCCTTCTTCATCGAACGCGTTTATGGCGCTCGTGGCCGCATCGATAAGGTTGATATCTGCATCATTGACATACTGCTCGGCCGCACCAACCTGATGCACAGACGCGACCACGAGGCCGAGTACGACCAACGCAGCTACTATGAATTGTTTCATATGCTCACTATATCACGCCGCCGCTGACAACCATACCATACCGCACAACACGTTGGCACTGCGCAAAAAGGGGCGTGGCGGCACTGGATACTGCTGCTATACTAGATTGCATGGGACAAAGGAATTTTTTCAGAGAAAAATCGAAGGCACGCTTACTCATGTTCATCGTATTAGGTCTGATTTTTGCCGGCTTGGTTATTTTCTTTGCAACCGGACAGCCGCAAAGCGCCGGGACATTGCAAGTGGACGAGCAGGCGTGGACTGGGTCTTCAGAGGAACAAGACCCCAAAAAGACCGTGTTTACGGGGCAGCCCGCTGTTGGCAACACCGTAAACCTACGGCAGCTGAATGGGGACCGCTTGCCGCTCACTATCAAATCAGTTGACAGCGACCAGATACGCCTGACAGTGAACGGTGTTTCCCTGAAACAGGGCAGCGCCCTACAGGAAAAGGGTATCGATCTGAACGGCTGCAAAACCCAGGACTTCACTCTGCGCCGCGGCGAACGAGCCGAACTCCACACCTGCACAATGGACGCTGGCAAGACCTGGCTACTCGAGTACCGCTAACCTCTCTCAATCCCAGGTAAACCCCAGCTCTGTTATTTCCCGCATCCCGGGTGAAACCTTGGTTCGTAGTGATATCTCAATCCTGAAATGAAAAGTTTGAATAAAATAATATTTGTTTTAATTCTCTTTTGTGTTATTGTCTCATATTATGACAAGCCCCTTTGAGAGAGCACCCGACACTACTCCTCCGCCCCCTTTGAGCTGGAACAAAAAACCAATCTCGGTTGTGTTTACGGGCGAGGAAGCAGACATTGACCCAAACGTCGTCCGCTGCATCGGAACTATCGATCAAGCCCATCCAGGCGGGCTGGAAGTTAAAATGCACTTCGAACCAATTGGTCCCGACTCATACAATTGCCATTCTACGATTGCTGTTACTACAACTGAAGCAGGTAACAATAACAGACGGCGTCGCATTAGACGGGCAGTCGGTCAATTGGGCAGGACTTTACATAACGAATACACTTTCCCTGGCTATCAAGATGGCAACACTATGTACGTCGAACACAGATCAAGCGAACGGGGCTTCCTGATAAAACGCGTAGCTAACGATGCGAGCTCAAATCATGACAGCCAAGACATGATCAGTATCACGGCCGTTGACACTCGAGCGGAAAATGACTCGCCGGCAGTTCTTTCTTCAAAAGACTTAAACATAACGCAAACTGTTGTCGAACTCGCCCGCATAACTGGTATGATAGCAAACTCAGTAACGACGATAGACGACCCAAACGAGCAAATCGTATTTCGAGTTTCTCTACCAGGTGTAACTAGCGAGCAAGACCCTAACCCACAATCCGAGCAACCCGGAAAGAAGCTTGCGCGCTATACAGGGGTGCCAGGGCACGAAAGCTATCCATTACTCGCAAATCTTGGGGGTTTACGGGTACAAATAGACGCCATTAGGGAATGGGTTGATGATGCTTTAACTCCCCAGTCTCTGCTCAAAAAATATGGCGTAGATAAACCTGGCGCACTTCTGCTAGAGGGAATAGCGGGCACAGGAAAAACCAGCGTTGTACGAGGGATCGCCAGAGAGTACGGATATAAACTAAATGAAGTTAGCGTAACCGATATACTTGACCCGTATGTAGGTACGACGCAGAGAAACTTACGGGAACTATATGAGTCAACCCAAAAAGGCCATGGCGGCAAACCTGTCATCTTGTTTTTCGATGAATTTGACGGTCTCTTTACAAATAACGCTGGTGGTAACTCTGGGCTGTCTCGCTCTTTGATAGCAGAGTTCAAGACAATTCTAACCAGCACTGAGTACCCTCTGGTGCTCACGGTCGCAGCCGCAAACAGCATTGACGGTATAGACCCTGCACTCCTGCGACAGGGTCGATTCGACCGAACCGTAAAATTTCCGTTGCCCAATTTAGCGGCAAGGGAAGAGATATGGCGAACGCTAATTTACAAAAGAGCCGGTATGTTTGCGGTAATAGGTGAAGAGGTGCTCGATGACGCCTCCATACTCACATCTATGGATGAAATCAAGTTCGCAGATCTGGCTGCCCTAACCGAAGAAATGTCTCCTGCTGATATAAACGGCATCGTAGCTATGCTCATGCGTCAAATGATGAGGCATGAACGTAAAACAGGCATACAGCCATATGTGTACGGCCACGAAGATGTTATTCGTGCAATAGGACAATATCGTCAAAATCGTCCAAGTAGCGCATAGCATGCCAAAGTAGGTCAGACCTCGCACAAGATGAAATCAACACCGTTATTTCCTACATCCCAGGTGAAATCGGCAAAGTCATTTACTGTATCGACCTACCGTTTGTTTATTCTTGCGCTGAAGACTTTATGTAACGTTTGTTGATACTACTAGCCATGAAGGCAGTCGCCAAAAGCGCCGTCGCCGACACAAGCAGCGAGAATGCAGCACCGAAACCAGAGAAATATCTGAACGCAATGGTTATGATGAATAAGACAAGAAACAACGAACCTGTCACCAGGAAGTTCTTGCTACGTCGCTTTATGCTCAGGTAAAACGCGCCGTATATAAGCAACGGCAGTACTATACTCCAAAGAGCGGCAGCTTCGCTACCAATACTAGCGCCGTACACCGAACTCAGTACAAAGAACGCTGCGATAGAGGAAAACGAATCGCGCAAATGCTCACGACCCGGTGCGGTGTGAGATGCCACATATCCCGCCGCGGCCGTCAAGGCACCCGTTCCCATCCCTATCAGTGTCCAGACATCCATGGGCAGATTTTGTCCGCTGAGCATCGCCGAAAGTATGCTCGGAAAAGCAGCTACAACCAGGAACATACCAAATACCACCAGGATGGTGTGGCGAAAGAGACGGTCCAGGTAGAGATGCATGCCACCGAGCAATAGTAACGCGACGGCAAGCACGTAACCAAATTGGATATTTAGGTCTTGGGCTACCTGAGATGCAGCCATAACTCCGCCGGAAATCACCGCTAAACAGCCCGTAAGCAGCATGGCATTAACAAACCCTTCGCGGTTTTCGCTTGATGACTGCCGTCTGCCGAGTACGAACGTCAGCGCCCAAAGAGTCACACCGCACACTAGCATGATAGCCGCGCGGGAATCAGCACCCGCCTGGAAAGCCATAACCATGAGCGAGGCATATAAAACCCCGCCCGCTAGGTAGAACAACGTGTCTACGAGCGACAGTTTCTTCCCTGTTTCGGCCCTTGGTCTCGCAGTTTCCTCCTGAACAGGAGTAGGTTGTAGAACCTGTGAAACCGGAGTCTCGACTGGCTCTGCTGGCTCTGCTGGCTCGGTAATGGAAATCTCTGGCGGCAATAGGTTGCGTAAATCTTGAACGGATATTATGCCTGAGGCAAGGCCTTCCTTAATATTTCCCAGTATGACGTTTTTCTCGGATACATTTTCCATCGCTTACTCCTCGACCCAACCTATGAGCGTTATATTTTCGGTGTAGTAGCTGCTGCTCGACGACAGATTCACCCGTTTCTTTTTCAAACCATCTTTTAGATACCAGCCGTAGTCACCAGAACCGCCCCAAAAGAGAAATCCACCCGACCCTTCACCGTTGGCCCTCTCCAGCTGGTAACCATCAGGTGAAACATTTGAGCCGCGGAGATTATAGGTCTGAGCTTTTGATTCGTCTAGCTGCTCGGTTGAACCAGTTGCTACATCGTAGTAATACAGCCTTGGAATCTGTCGATTATAGTTGTACCCATCGCCGAGATAACCGCCGTCATATGCCCTCGAGATACGGCCGTTCTTCACGGTAAAATCAAAATCACATTCATAGGATGGGCACGATGAATATATAAAGTCGTACTTAGGGCGCGCCAACATACTTGGAAACCACAGTAAAGCAGCGACTAGTGCGATTACCGAACTCGGTATCAGCAAAAAGAGCAAAAGCTCCTTTCGCTCTGACATATGCTGGCCTGGTGCTTTGACGTTAGATTGTTCTTTGTTTTGTGCTGCTTGTGCTTTCATAAGTTCGAGTATACTACTAGCTTGTCTGAAACGCCATTTTCTGGTTTTTTCCGTAGCATATACCGAGACGAAATTAACCTCTGTTATTTCTGGCCTCCCAGGTGAAATCACGACTTTCAGAGGACAGTCCTCTGGATCTCTGAATCCTGAATCCTCTGAATCATGGATCCTGAATCGAGGGCAGGGGGACGAGGGTGTATAGGTGGGACGGAGACCGTTCTCTTAAGCAGCGCTGCCGGTTTGCTCGGCGTCACCAAATAGCGCAACGTAGTCCTTGTACATATACTTCTGGCCATACGTGTCGGCTTCCTTGGTGGGATGCAGTATGCCCATATTTACCAACCGGTCTATGATTTTGTACGCACCCGGTCGGCTGTATCCTGTCCAGTCCACTACATCAGCGATGCCAACCGTCGGTAGCCTGTATAGATTTCGCACGACCGCTAGCGTCATGGGTGCGGCAGCCTTCCCGAGAGCCTGCACTTTCCTCATGTCACGTTCTCTCAGCTCGGTTATGGCTTTACATGTTTCGATTGCTGACTGAGCGACTTCGATGATTCCATCCAAGAAAAAATCAACCCACTCTTCGATGCTATTGCTTTCCGAATGGTATCCATCGAGCCTTTCATAGTACACATTCTGGTGTTTCTTAAAATATGTAGACAGATACAGCACCGGCAGCTCTAGCAAATGCTCATGCCAAAGAAACATGGTGACTATCATTCTGCCCGTTCTGCCATTGCCATCGGCGAAGGGATGGATTGTTTCAAATTGTGCATGCAAAAAAGCCGCCTTTACTAAAGGAGGGAAGTCATCTTCGGCATGTATGAAGTTTTCGAACTGACCCAGTGCCGCGTTCATTTCATGAACCGGAGGCGGGACGAACCGTGCATTTCCTGGACGAGTTCCGCCGATCCAGTTTTGTGACGACCGAAATTCACCAGGGTATGCATTGTGCGTTGTGCGAGCACCAAGCATGAGCTTTTCGTGCAGTTCGCGGATAAAACGCAGCGTAAAAGGAAACTCTTCTGCTCGCTTTATACCGTAATTCAACGCATCTATATAGTGGAGGATATCGTCAACATCTGTCGGCAGATCGGAACTTCTCTCGATATTTGCAGCTTCAATAGCATCCATCATCGTTGCTTTTGTGCCCTCTATCTGGCTGGAGGACGATGCGTCTTTTCGTACAAACATTTCGAGGAAATAATCCTTATCAGGAAGCAGCTGCGTAATACCGTCCAGTTTTCCGAGCAAACGGATGGCTTCGGTATGCTTTGCGTGTATGGAGCGCGAAAAATGCAGTTCGACTGCAGGCGGAAAATCGTTCGGTATAAACGCTTTGAAATCTTGCGGTTGTTGACGATATGTACCAATTATGCCCATATTTAGTTTACATCCTATTGCTTAATGTAAACAATATAGCACATTTAGTTTACATCTGCAACAGCAATGTAAACTCCGCTGTCAAGCAGAAAACAACTATCGACATTTACCTACCATACATCCTGCACACTTTCACTCCTTTCTATGTTAGTGAAAGTGTGCAGGATGTATGGGAGGTTAATAGATGTCTAATTGATTATCTTGCGTTTTTGGCCATGTTAGTATACAATACGATAATTATGCTCCAGCAAAATTCTTTTTCTCCTGGCTTTGAGCTAGTCGGATCTACGCTAGCAAACCCGGACTCAGACCCTTCCTTATCCGAATCACATATAAGTGAAGTTGTTTTGGATATTTATCATAACCCAGCGGCCAGGCTTGGAAATACCCTATTAAGGTTTAACGTCACCCCGTCTGACGTTAGCGCATACCAAGCTCGAGCCAAAGACCTCGGGCTAGACGATCAAAAAACTCCAGTGTTGGGTGGTGGCCAGTTCGGAGTCATTCGATGGAACCTTGAGCAATCCATCCTGATTGCGCCACTTGAGCCGGGTCAGCCAGCCGAACAGAGTAATAACCCGGCAGCAATTGTTGCCAAGAGGCTTGGTATTCGCAGCGAAAGAGGAGTTAAAGGCAACAGCGAGTTTTTGAATATTTGGTGTACGCTTGGCGCAAGCGCATTAGGTGATCTAAATGATATAGTACCGGGTCTTGGGGACTCTGTAAGTCTTAGGGATTACGAAGCCAATGATGGCGGTATGTCATATCCAGGTAGTATGCTCACTGAAGGCATGTCGAACGGAACTGTACTTGTTGCGCCCACCCCACAAGAAGGAGTATCGCTCGAGACAACCGCATGGAGTGCCGTACATGATAATATCCTGCACCTTTACGGTAATCTACTGCTACGAACACCTGAGTTTAACGAGCTAGTCCGACAATTCGGCCCGGAAAAAGATGTCGGTAAACTGGATTCAAGTCTTGCATACGCCGCCGGACACATACACGGGCTAAGAGATTATTCATGGTACAACAAGTTGATAGGCAAGGAGCACTTTGCTCCCTATGCTGGACTACGCGGCTTTTTGGGAACATTTCTTGATAGTGGTAACTCTAGCGTAAAACGGTTGAACCGTGAAATAGAACTCTTGAACAAATTTAGAACAGGCAAAGCCTCAGAGCTAGAAGAGGATGAATACCGCACGCTTGTTCTAGGCAAAGACAGCGTACTTGACCAATTCGATCAGGCAGCCAACTCCATCCCACAGCGCTTCTTGGCCGTAACAGCTGACCTGTACAAAGAACCCGCTCTAGACAATTCGAAAATCGTAGCCATCACACAGGCACTTGCATCCCAACTATTAAAAGTGTAATGGCTGTGATGTCCTTTTTCCGGATCAAATTATGACCCTCATAGGATAGTTCAATGGTGCCCCCGACACGAAACAATAATGATAGTGCTTGCAGGCAGCCCTAGGGAATTCTATAATTCCAGTCTTATGAGCCTGGAGACACATTCCGGAATTGTTGATGCTGTACGGGACGCGGCTGTACTTACTGCCATGCATGATATCGCGGAAAGATCCAACCCACGGTGGGGTATAAATCATGTACTCATTACACAACTCGTAGGAAGAGCTCTACGCCCGATTGACGCTGAATGGGCATCTTTGGGCGTAAGTGTGCATGAAGTAATCGTAGGTTTAATACCCCCTCAGATACCGCACGCAGTTATTGTACAGCGGCACAATATTGCTGGTTTGTTAGTTGACACCACAAAAAGTAAGACAGATGTACTACTAGACGTTCTAGATAGTTTTCGTAGAGTTGAACCCTCAGCGCATGAAGCAGTTATGCACGTAGTTGAAGCACACTTAGATAGTCCCCAGCCAAGACATGTAGCTATGTTCGGGGCCGCCCTATCTTACTCAATACAACTTGGCGACACACTCAACGAATAATATTTACTCAAGGTTCCTTGGCTAAGCATAGTTTGCACTACTCCATTTTATTTCTTACAAGCCAATTGAAACCACAACTTTCAGAGAACTGTCCTCTGAATCACTCTGAATAGATCTTGGCCTCTGTTATATAAAAGACGGGACCTGGTTATTGCGCGCTTCGAACGCCGCAGTCTGTTCGCGCTCCTCATTTTTGGTTTGTTCTGCTATGTAAACTCCAAACTGAATCCTGCTTACCACCGAGTTTTTTGATTCAGACGACAGACTCGCGTCACCATCCGCAAGACCAAGAACCTTAATACCTGCTTTTCCACTTTTTGACGAACCTTGTTCAGTACTAACAGCAATGTCAAACTCGACCGTGCGATTATTTTTATTTACTGAGAAGTGTATTTCTCTTGATGTATTTTTTCTCGCTTCTTCAATTGCTGCGTCGAGGTCAACTAATATTTGTGCAACAAAATCTTTTACTTCCATTTTTACTCCATTTCATTACTGAGAGGCATTTGCGACCCGGCTTATTATTTTTCGTCTATGACTTCGCCTTCGATTGGCGCGTCTTTGTCGTCACTTTTCTTTTTTTTGGAGTCTGTCTGCTCATTGTCATCTGCTACTTGTTCGTCTGCAGGCGCAGCCTGCTCGTACATCTTGGCGCCGATGGGCATGAGGACGTCGTTGAGCTCTTTGGCTGCGGCTTCGAGCACGTCTTTGTCGGCTTTTTCGTCGGCGACGACTTTTTTGGCCTTTTCGACGGCTTCATCTATGGCCTTTTTGTCGTCTTCCCCGACCTTTTCTTCACCCTTCAGCTTTTCGGCCTGGTAGACGGCGGTGTCTAGGTGGTTGCGTGCTTCGACGGCTTCCTTTTTCTGCTTGTCTTCTTCGGCGTGAGCTTCGGCTTCTTTGGCCATTTTCTCGACTTCGTCTTTGTCGAGGCTGCCAGAGCCTTGGATGGTGATATTCTGCTCTTTGCCGCTGCCTTTGTCTTTGGCGGTGACATTTAGGATGCCATTGGCGTCGATATTAAAGGTAACTTCTATCTGCGGTATGCCGCGCGGGGCTGGCGGGATGCCGTCGAGGATGAAGCGACCGAGAGATTTATTGCCCTCAGCCATTTCACGCTCACCCTGCAGTACGTGGACTTCCACTTGAGGTTGGTTATCTGCCGCTGTTGAGAACACCTCGGATTTGCTGGTTGGGATGGTGGTGTTGCGTTCTATGAGCCGCGTCATGACACCACCCATGGTTTCGATACCCAGAGAAAGCGGCGTCACATCGAGCAGGAGCACGTCTTTGACATCACCCTGCAGCACGCCGCCCTGGATGGCCGCACCCACGGCAACGACTTCGTCTGGGTTGACGCCCTTCATCGGTTCTTTGCCGAAGATGTTTTTCACTTTTTCCTGCACGGCTGGCATGCGAGTCATGCCGCCCACCAGGACAACATTGTCGATATCGCTGCTCTTGAGACCGGCGTCTTTCAGTGCCTTTTGGCACGGTTCGGCCGTCTTGCTTATGAGGTCGCCGACCAGTTCTTCCAGCTTGGCGCGAGTAAGCTTGTGTTCGAAGTGCTTCGGACCATCGGCGTCGGCGGTCAAGAATGGCAGGTTAATATCGACTTCCTGAGACGAAGATAGCTCGATCTTGGCCTTTTCGGCTTCGTCGCGCAGACGTTGCATGGCGGCGTTGTCCTCGCGGATATCTATGCCGTGTTCTTTTTTGAACTCGTCGGCAAAGTAGTTTATGATGACGCGGTCAAAGTCGGCGCCTCCCAGGTGAGTATCGCCGTTCGTAGATTTCACCTCAAACACGCCGTCACCGAGCTCAAGCACGGAAACGTCGAAGGTGCCGCCACCGAGGTCGTAGACGACGATCTTTTCATCGGTCTTTTTCTTATCGAGGCCGTACGCCAGAGCCGCTGCCGTCGGTTCGTTGATGATGCGTTTGACTTCGAGCCCAGCAATTTTACCGGCGTCTTTGGTGGCATGGCGTTGACTGTCATCGAAGTAGGCTGGCACGGTTATGACAGCTTCGGTGACTGGCTCACCCAGGAACGCCTCGGCGTCGGCCTTGAGCTTACCAAGGATCATGGCGCTGATCTCCTCTGGGCTGTACTCTTTGCCTGCCATCTCCACTTTGGTGCTGTTGCCGCTCTTTACGATCTTGTAGCCCATGAGTTTCAGGTCACGCTGGACTTCTTTGTCGTTAAAATTGCGGCCTATGAGACGCTTTACTTCGTAGATGGTGTCTTTGGGGTTGGTAACCTGCTGGCGACGAGCGATTTGCCCCACCAGACGTTCACCTTTTTTGTTGACCGCGGCCACAGATGGCGTAGTGCGGTTGCCTTCGCTGTTCGTGATAATCTCGGCCTTGCCCGACTGCATGACAGCCATGGCGCTATTGGTCGTACCGAGGTCGATACCGATGATTTTTGACATATGAGATACCCTTTCTTGTTAGCAGTTACATACCTAGAGTGCTAGTATGCGTCCATTGTAACCAAATTGGCACTCACATGTCAAGAGTGCTAACACATTCACAGCTTGTGTCATTCTCGATTGGCAAGGCTCAGTTCTGATGCAACTGTACCTTTTGCTAGAAATATATCGACTGGAGTTACTGATTCTGGTAAACCCCTGTCCCTTAAAAATGAATTCGCTAAGAAGATCGCATTAGAGATTTCATGATCTGTAGTGGGCAGGTATCCATCGAATACAAAGGCATTTAAGACTGCTGCCCCAGCGGCAATCTGAGGCGAAATAGGCGGTTCCGGCCCAAAAGGCCTACCGATTAGAATTTCTCCTGTCTGTTGCATATCAGCCTTTTACGCGGACCATGGCGTGGCGGATGACGTCGTCGCCTAGTTTGTAGCCTGATTGCAATTCTTCGCTCACAATTTCCTGGTCACCACCGGCCTCTTCCATACTAACCGCTTCGTGCAGGTGCGGGTCAAACGGTTCGCCGACGGTTTTTATGCGCTCCACGCCTATGCCGGAGAGGGTTTTCTCGAACTGGACGATAATCTTCTTGGCACCTTCAACCCAGTCGAGTAGCTGTTTTTCGTCTTGACTCATGACCCTTGACTCGTGAGTCTTTGTCTCGGGCAGGTGCTTGAGTGCGCGCTCGAAGTTATCGATGATAGGCAGCAGGTCTTTTACCACACTAGCTTTCACGGTAGAACGAAGTGAAGCGATTTGCTCGTCGTGCCGACGGCGCAAGTTTACCGCGTCTGCCCGCTCGCGCTGCAGTGCCTCGGTAAGCTGCGCGTTTTCAGCCGCCAGCTGCTCTGCGACTTGTTTGTAATCTATCGATTTATCATTGGTTGATGATTTTTTAGCTGGGTGATTCGACATTATAGCTTCCCCTCGTTTGATTTCTTTCGTGCCGATCTGCGCATGACAATATTCGTGAGTAAAGTTTGAGTGAACGCTCCTGTGGCCGCAATCCAAGCTCCAGCTTTTGTCATATCGTCCTGCACCTTGAAGCCATACTTCATACCTACGTACACTAGAGCTGCCATCACCAATCCCGCGACTATCGCTTCGATCCAAATCTCCGCTGTTGGCTTTTGTGCTGCTTGTTGAGTATCTAAAGCTCGTCGTTGCTCTTTGGTTTCAATAACTGAAGAGGTTGGCATTTACAGAACTTCCTCCAAGGTTTTGCCGGCGTGAGCGACGAGAGACATGACGTCGCGGTAGCTTTGACGAGTTGGGCCGAGCGTACCGATGTAACTGTGGTCGCTAAACGGGCTGCGGAATCGGCTGATGATAAGGCTAACGTCTGCCGTACGGCCGATGGGGTTTTCGGCACCTATGTAGACACTGAGCGGCTGGTTCGGCGCGGCTTCGCGCAACCACGGTTCGAGATTATCAAGTAAAGCCGCTACCTGTTGCACCTGGGCTCCGCCGTGAAATTCGGGCTGACCAAAAAGGTTGGAAAGGCCCGAAATGTACAGCTGGTTGCCTATGGTGGCAAGTCCAAGATTGTGCGTCAATTCTACCAGAGTGTCGACGGCGTTGCGGATGGCACGCTCCGGCAAGCCACTGCTGCCTAGGCGAGCGGTCAGTGCGCGTTCGGCGCGGCGCTCTGGCTGCGCCTGTTGAGCTTCGGCGAGATTATTGACATAAAAGCGGTAGCCTTTGTCTGTCGGGATACGCCCAGCGCTGGTGTGTGGCTGCCGTATGAAACCCATGGCTTCAAGCTCGGCCATCTCGGCACGGATGGTTGCGCTGGAAACGCCAAAGACTTTTGCCAGCAAGCTGCTGCCCACGGGCACGGCTACCTCTGCGTACTGCTCGATGATAGCGGTGAGAATTTGCTTTTGCCTAGGACTCATGACATAAGCATATCAAACTAGCACTCAAAACTCAAGAGTGCCAATGCTTAAAAAGAAGGATTTCTTCGCCGAATTTAAACCTCGGCTCGATGCGATAACCAGTTGGCGCCCTCAGAAACTCGTCATACGACAACACTGCCTTTGCTTCGGAAAACTCGACGTTTCTGTCGAGCTCAGGCTACTTTTAAGAAGAACTGCAACTTCATGAATTGCAGTTCTTCTTCAGTGCCTAGATATAGCCGCAGGCTTACATGTTATCTGGAAAGCTTGTACCGGCGATGGGTCCGAGAAAAGACGATAGTCGATGTTGCGAAGAGCAGAAATGCCCCCGAAACATAAAGTGCTACTTTTGTCCCTGTATCTTCTAGGTCTTCGCTCGTACCGTTCTCGCTGTCTTCACTTGCGGTTTCTTCGTTAGCACCGAGCACGCCAACATAAAGCGGATCCTTGATAGTGCTGTTTGCCGTAGAGTCACTGTCAAAGGCAGCACCGTCCAGCAGAGTATACGTGATCACTGTCGCTTGGTCCGTATTGTGTACATTCACTTGCGAAGTGACATCAGTGATTACCGTGTCTTTCTCTTTGTAAATGCGCAGTTTCGACGTATCGGCATAGAGCTCGCCAAGGGTTATATCTACCGTTGCACTACCACTTACTACTGTGCAGTCTAGCGTGAAGTCGAACCCTCCCAATATCGATACCCCTGACTCTGGTACGGTAATACCCGTTCCCGACACTGTCTTTGCAGACGAGAAATCATTACAGGTGCCCGCTTTTGCAGTCATGACAGCTTCGCTAATGGCGGCAGGCTCGGAAGAAGTCGTTTCAGCCAGGTTAACGGTCGTTTTTGGATCTGCCACCACATTATTGACCGTTACAGTCACCGTGGAGCTTGGGGTAGAATTGCCAGCCGCGTCATAGGCGATGGCCTTGAGTGTGTAGCTACCGTTTGCCGCTGTAGTCGTGTTCCACGCATATGTATACGGGCTTGTGGCTACCTGGGTCAGTTTTGTCGTACCTTCATAGAACTCAACCTTTGTCACGGCGGTATCGTCGGCAGCAGTAGCCGTGAGGGTTGTAGTACCAGTGAGAGTAGCTCCAGCGGCTGGAGAGGTAAGAGTGACGGTTGGGGCTGTGGTGTCAGCGGGACCTTCTATGGTAAACGTGTCGTTGAAACCAGTTGGTTGCCCGGTGCCGCGCACAAAGTCAGCTGTTATTTTTGTGTCTGTTACGTTCACTTTAAGGAAGCCGAATGTATCATTTGTTCCAAGTCCCATATTTGAGTCAAAGTAGTTGTAGTCACCATCGCTAGTGTTTATCGAGTGTAGATCATCGCCACCCATGCCAACGATAGCTAGAATTGAACCTTGGCCTTTAGTGAAAGCATTCGTCGCGCCGCCATCGCTCGCGACACAATCTGCGTCATAAGTATTTGCAGAAACGGTCGTACATCCGGTTACATTATTTGCTAGTTGTTTGCTGCGTTGGTAAATATGATTATGGCCTTGCAGGATAAGGTCGACCCGTTTACTCAGAAGCAAGTTGAAGTAGTCCGATGGTATATCTGCATTATGGTGCACATCCGTACTGCCGGCTGAAATATAGTTCGTATGGTTCGTAACAATTACCCATTTGATACCACTGCTGCGGGCGGCGTCAATGGATGCTGCAAGCCAATTATAGTGATCTGAGCCTACAGAATAGTCATAGAGTCCATTACCATCCGTCTGTGTCATGTTATAGGCACTACCCGGTGACGTTACAATGAAACGAGCAATGGGACTAGCGGCAGGGTAATCATAATAGTATTCACGGGCGTAATTAGAATTCGACGCGCCGCCTTCAACATATGGAGAGGCTGTAGTTTGGCTGGCAAACTGATTCGGCAAACATGTTTTCAGGTCTTCAATCATGTCATTATGGTATGGGCTAGTCGCCGAGCTGCCATATACCGAAGGATTTGGCTGAGAAAGGGTTGCCTCGTGGTTGCCTATGGCTAGCATTATGGGGAAGTTTTCACCCAGACTGCTACCGGTTGAAAGGCCTGCTCCGACGTTAATCTGGTCTTTGAGCAACTGACACCAAGCATTCGTACCGGCAGTCGTACCAGAAGGCCCGGGTGAAGCAAGCTGAGCATAACTATAGTCGCCCACATGCTGCACAAACCTAAAGCTTGGATCAGTATTTGCCGTACTACCAATCGCCTTAAAGACGCTCTGGGCTGAAGCGGCCGCACCGCTGTCTCCAACTGCGCCAAACGTAAAGTCGCTCGCTCCTGCTCCAACACGAGTAATGGCTAGCGCGAGCATGGCGCCGACAAACATAATCGTTCCCGCCGCTCTAGTCACAGTTCTGTTCAGTTTTTTTTGGCCATCAAAACGATGCCTGTAGATACCTTGAGATGTCATAGAGACATTCCTTCCTTTTTTTGGTCTTGATTTTATTCAACTAGACGTACCTTACCATAACCAATATAGCTACGTCAAGTAGCCAAAAAACATCTTACGCATAACGTTATTTATACAACATTTATATTCCTCTGATCGTTGCGCTTATGACAACTTATCGGCGCCAAGCCAACCGAACCGAGCCGCCTAGCTCTTTCAGGGTGCCTTCTTTATCGCATCTGAATTTTAAGAAGGCAGCCCGTGGTAGGATCTCGCCTGGTATCAACATAATGAGGCCCTTTGAACTGAGGCTCAGGCAATCTCCTTGCCCGCCACTTCGACCTTTCGTCGCAGTACCGCCCGTATCACAAAATGCCACTGGCACTTTAGTAATAGCGTTCGGCTCAACCTCAGCCGAACGGTCGGGATATGACATGCGCTAGCTAATTACCCCTTGATTCTATTGTCGAAGTTCACCTAGGCACAACTCTCGCACCAGCCAGCCGACTAGCAAAGCTAGCCGCACCACTGGCTTCTCTCAAGCTCCTGTACATTTTTCTTCTGCAGTACATCGGACTAGCCTCTTTTCTCGCTGCTAGGAAAGAAAAACAAAGCTTTTTCTTTCCTGCGCGGCTGCGATACCATTCACCGTACTGCACCTTCGAGGATTCGGCAATATCAAGCCAGTTAATATAATTAGCGTGCCATATAAAATGAAAAGATTTCCGGCCCTAGTGAGCTTTAAGATCGGCTAAAATCCGCTCAACCCACACCCGATAACTCTTATCAATCTGCCGCTGCGTGTCCTTATGCGCTATGATTCCCTCGGCAGAATGAACCGCCTGGTCAAGATCTTCATTCACCAGGAAGTGGTAGTACGGCTTACTCAGCGCGTCTTCCAGCTCTCGTATAGCACTAGCTCGCCGCGCTGGCCATACCTCGTTGAACTCTGCTTCGTTCTCATAGCGGTGCTTGATCCGCTGCATCCACACCTCAAAGCTCGGCGGCACCACAAATATCGCCACCACATTATCTGAAAGCGATTTAAACGTATGCACACCCTGGACGTCGACATCTACGATCGGCGTTTTCCCAGCTGCGGCCGCCCGCTCTATCTCGCTTGCCAGTACGCCGTATATGTACTCGTGCACCGGCGCTGCCTCGATGTACTCGCCGGCCTTCAGTTTTTCGACCGCTTCGTCGTGCGAGAGAAATATGTAGTCTACGCCGTTTTGTTCCATAACACCGTTGTTTTCCCGCGGCTCACGGGTGGTGCTGGTCACGATATCGTGGTATTTGCCGCTCTTTAGCAGACCGTTCATGATGGCGTTCTTACCCGCCCCGGCTGTGCCTGCGAATATGATGAGCCGCTGCGACCGGAGTGTGTCGATAGTTTCTTGGCTGGGTTTGTAGTGTTCGAGGAGTTGTTTTGTGTCGTCTTGCATGCAGTAGTTATAGCAGATGTACGCTCCGTTACAAAGCAATATGCTTGTAGCTGACCCACGCTCAGTTTTTGATGTCATCTTGAGCGTAGTCGAAAGATCTCGTCCGTGTCCGCATCTAACGAGATTCCTCCACGGAGCCTGCCCTGAGCGAAGCCGAAGGGGTCGGAATGACAACGTGATAAAAACTGAGCGTGGGTCAGGGCTAGTAGTATGCTACTGTACCTACATGAAACAAGCACCAGACTTCACGCTAAACGATCAGGACGGCAAACCGCACTCGCTCAGTGATTACCGCGGCCAGTGGGTAGTATTGTATTTCTACCCCAAAGATAACACTCCCGGGTGCACCCTAGAGGCCTGCGCCTTTCGCGATGCCCGCGATGCCATAGCCGAGTTCGGCCACGCCGTAGTCCTCGGCGTCAGTAAAGATACGCCGGATAGTCACCGCGAGTTCCGCGAGAAACACGGCCTGAACTTCACGCTGCTGAGCGACCCAGATCACGCCGTAGCCGCTGCCTACGATTCATGGGATCCGAAGTTTTTCTGGGGCAAAACACTGCTCGGCACCAAACGCAATACGTTTCTGATAGACCCTGCCGGGGGTATCGCGAAGGAGTACAAAGGTGTCGACCCCACCGCCCACGCCGCCGAAATCCTCGCCGATCTCCGCCAACTCCAAAACCGCTAATTTCACCTGGGATGCACCTCTACCAGATAGCTGTTTTACCTCATTGAAGTTGTTTGAAGCATCATGCTTTGCAACAGGACGTTCATTCTAAGCGTATGGATCCTGAAACGAGTTCAGGATGACAGAGTTGCGAACGGTTCTGAGAAAGGTTAGCTTACTAGCCTGTCAATCTCGTTTTAGCATGACGGTGAAGGCTTCGGCTGGGATGTCGACGCGGCCGAAACGTTTCATGCGTTTTTTGCCCTTGGCTTGTTTGGCGAGGACTTTCTTTTTGCGGGAGACATCACCGCCGTAGAGGCCGGTCGTGACGTCCTTGCGGTAGGCGCTTAAGTCTTCGCGGGCGATGAAGCGACCGTTGATGCCTGCCTGGATGGCGACCTGGAAGTTCTGGCGCGGGATGACTTCCTTGAGTTTTTCGACCGTTTCGCGGCCCAGCCGCTGCGCCTCGCTGCGGTGCACCATGACGCTCAGTGCGCCGACCATGTCGCCAGCCACGTAGAAATCGACCTTTACGAGGTCTTCGGCGCGGTAATCATCGAGTTCGTAGTTGAAGCTGCCGTAGCCGCTAGTAATGCTTTTGAGCTGGTCGTAGAAGTCCGTCAGGAGGTTCGCCAGGGGTGCCGCAAAGCTCACCATGGCCTGCTCGTCTATGTAGCTCAGGTTGGTTTGCAGCCCGCGCTTGGACGATATGAGCTGGATAACGGGGCCGACATAGGTCTGCGGTACGACTATTTCGCCCTTTATCCACGGCTCGCGGATCTCGGCGATCTTGGTCACTTCCGGCAAGTCTGCGGCAGATTTGATATCGACCTCTTCGCCACCCACGAGTTTGATCTGGTAGTCGGTGCTTGGGTTCGTGACGACGAGCTCGAGGTTGTACTCGCGCTCCAGGCGCTCGCGGATGATATCCATGTGCAGTAATCCCAGGAAACCGATACGTACACCGAAGCCCAGCACGGGCGAATTTTCCGGTGCGAACTGCAGCGCCGAATCACTGAGGCTGAGTTTTTCTATGGCGTCTTTCAGCTCCTGGTAATACTCGTTGCTCTCTGGGAAGAAGCCAGCGTAAACAAACGGTTGGACATCGCGGTAACCTGGCAGCGCCTCGGCGGCCGGATGAGACACCAGCGTGACTGTATCGCCGACGCGGGCTTCACGGGTACTCTTGAGGTTGGTGACGATGTAGCCAATCTCACCGGTCTTAAGTTCGGCATTTGGCGTCATATCTGGTTTGAGCGCCCCCACTTCCAGCGCGATTCCCTGCGCGCTAGTGGCGAGCATCTTTATCTGAGCGTTCTTTAGGATATGCCCATCGAAAACACGGACGTACAAAATGACACCACGGTAATCATCGTAGTAACTATCGAAAATGAGCGCTCTGGTGGCCGACTTTTCACCTGGGATGGTCAATTCCCCCCTGTCGGTTTCACCCCGCTGCGACCTAGAGGACAGACCCATAGGTGCTCGCGGAGGGGGTATATCGGCCACAATACGCTCGAGGACGGCCTCTATGCCCAGACCAGTTTTGGCAGAAATGTGCAGAATATCTTCTGCTGTACAGCCCAGCAGGCTGATGATCTCACGGCTGACTTTGGCGACATCGGCGGCAGGCAGGTCGATTTTGTTCAGCACTGGGATGATGGTAAGGTCTTGTTCCATGGCTAGGTAGACATTTGCGAGTGTCTGCGCCTGGATGCCCTGGCTGGCATCGACCACCAGCAGCGCACCCTCGCACGCCTGGAGGCTGCGGGAGACTTCGTACGAAAAATCCACGTGACCCGGCGTGTCTATGAGGTTCAGCTCGTATTCCTGCAGGTTTGGGACTTGGGATTTGGGATTTGGTGCTTGGGATGACCGATAGGTCATCCTCACGGGTGCAAGCTTTATGGTAATGCCCTTTTCGCGCTCTAGATCCATGCGGTCGAGCAGCTGCGCTTTCATGTTGCGCTTTTCGACTGTTCCGGTCAGCTCGAGCAATCGGTCAGCCAGCGTGGACTTACCGTGATCGATATGGGCGATGATACAAAAATTTCGTATGTGTGACTGATCCACTAGAATAACTCTTAACTCTGGGAGTATAACAGAGGTCAGTGCGATTTACCACTCGATACGCACAGGGCGCAAAATAAGCCGCTTCAGCCAGCTAAAGACAGTACGGGCTTCCTCGAGCGCAAACAGGCCCGATACAACCAGGTGCGTGACCAGTGTCACGCTGGCAATGACCGTAAATTTGAACAACAGGGCGACACCCAGGTCATTCGCGCCAAGCGGCAAAAACTGTACCGAAATAAATCCGGCCATCAGGCTAAAGCCGGTCACCGATACTATCCGCAGGACGCCGCTCCAAAAATCAACGTCGAACAATTTACGATCTCGGATCAGCATGATGCTGCTAAGGATGACCACTTCAACCGCCGCCACAATAGACTGAGCGAGCGCCAATCCTTCAACTCCGTAGGCGTGCGGCCGAGAAAGGGCCACCGCCAGCACAATATTCAGGGCAATCACAAATACCGATACTACCAGTGGTGTCCGCGTATCTTTCTGGGCGTAAAACCAACGGGAAATGATGGCGTAGAGCGTTCGGAACAGTATGGCTACGCAGAGAAAACCAAAGATGTTGGTGATGGCCTGGGAGTTGCTAGAGAAGATCATACGCGCCAAGTAGCCTCGCGCAAAAAAGCTGACGACAACGACTGGCAGCGTAATCCACAGTATCAGCCGCAGGGTGCGAAGAAAATCCTGCCGGAACAGATCGGGGCGACCCTGGCTGAGGCGCGCGTTCAGCTTGGGGAATATTGCCGTCGAGATAGCCGTGCCAATAAGCAGGATTGGCGCAGTGTGCAACACATACGCACTGTTGTAGTTGCCGACGGCGGTCGCCCCACCTAGCATCTGGCTGGAAGCTAATTTTGTTTCGACGATGCTCTGCACCTGGTCGAGCCCCTGGTCCAGTGAGCGCGGTGGTAGCTGTTTGATCATTTGCTTGAATTCGGCTGTGCGGTGGATCTTGGGTTTCCAGCGGAAGCCAAGCCCGTATGATCCTGCCAAAATAATCGCCAGCTGCAGAAATGCCCCGACAGCGGCACCGATGGCCAATCCGACTATGCCAATATTGTCTTTGAAAATGTACAGACTAGCAATGATGGCCAGGTTGTAAAACAGCGGCGCAATGGCATAAAAGAAAAATCTTCCGAAAACCTGCTGGACTGCCGCCAGCACGCCCGATATGGTAAACAGCAGTGGGTTAAAGGCAATGATACGGATCATGGTAGCGACATTGTCCAGCTGGTCTTTGGTAAAGCCGGGCACCAATTTATTCGCCAAAAAATCAGCCGAAACGAACATCAGCACGCCAACAGCGCACAAAAATATGCTCAAAAAATTCACCAGACTACTAGAAAGTTCCCAGACGCTCTTGCGGTCACCCTTGGCCAATCGATCGGAAAGATACGGCATGAAGGCAACGCCTAGTGCACCGGCCGCGATGATGAAGAAAAAGAAATCGGGCAGAACGAAGGCCGCGAAGTAGACGCCGGCGTTTTGATCGGGTGGAACGTAGTGTGTTGGTGTTGAGTTGAAGTTGGCATTCACCACTTTTGTTCTGAGAAAGCCCATCAATTGCGCTACCAAAGACGTTCCCACGAGCAACAGGGCGGCATTGCCGAAAGTAATTCGTTTCCGGTTGCGAAAAATGGGTGTTTGCATGGACTGTTAGATAGTATAGCCTACCACCCCAAAGTGGACTACCGTTTTCTGACCCACGCGCATCTTTTGATGTCATCTTGAGCCCTTCGGCTTTGCTCAGGATAAACTCCGTCGAAAGATCCCGTCCGTGTTAGCATCGGACGAGATTCCTCCACGGAGCCTGCCCTGAGCGAAGCCGAATGGGGTCGGAATGACACTGGGGTAAAAGATGCGTGTGAGTCAACTACCGTTTTATGTGGATAACCGTTTCGTCTTCCACGACGCTAGGTTGTGTCTTCTGGGCAGCCGGGACCGAGGAACTGGGCGGGGGGCTAGCGGGTTCTGGTGCTTCCGTGGTTGCTTTTTTACGCTTGCGGACACGCTTTCGTTTTGGTTTGACTGACGAATCGGTGGTCATGACTAGTTCGCTCGCGGCTAACACTTGCTCAGCTGCTGCTTGACCACCGCTTCTGGGCTGTGCGGCTGGCTTCTGCTCTGGCTCGGGTGGCAATGTGGCAGACGCAAGAGGACGTGCAGCAACGGGAGGCGTGGTTACAACCGAACCTTGAAGTCCGTATCGTTCTGCGATGTACCCTTCGACCTGCTGACGGGTGCGAGAATACGTCGACCGGCTGTGTTCTACGATTTGCGCGGTGTAATCCTGCTGGAACGGTGGCAGGTTAAGGCTAACGGCCGAAAACGCCTGCATCTTTTCCCCGCCTATGGTCATGCTGACGGCAAAGTGACGGTTATTCATATGCACCATGTCATGATCGGTGAATTTGGGCTCAAAGTATTTCATCATGGTGCTGGCGTCATCGGCGCTGGTACGAAAACTGATTATCGAGCCGACGTTACCGAATACCGCGTCTCTGACTTCGGGTATCATCTGGGCAATATACTGGTTGGCCACGGTGAGGTTCAAACCATATTTGCGCGCCTCGCTCAGAATGGTCGCGAACGAATCGGTCGCAAAGTTCTGGAACTCATCGACATACAGATAGAACGGCATACGCTGCTCGCCGGGGATGTCGGCACGGGACATCGACGCCATTTGCACTTTGGTGACCAGCAGGGCGCCGAGCAGAGCGGCGTTGTCCTCGCCGACTAACCCGCGGCTGAGGTTGACGATGAGAATCTTCCGCTCATCCATAATCTGCCGTATATTGAAGCTGCTCTTTGGCTGGCCGATGATGTTGCGCACCAGCGGGTTCGCGGTGAAGGCACCGATCTTATTTAGGATGGGCGCAATCGCTTCGGTCATAAACTTGTCGTTCCAGCTAGCAAACTCTATTGTCCAGAAGTTGCGGACGACCGGATCGTGAACGTACTGCAAGACTTCATTGCGGAATTTCTTCTCTGTTAGCATGCGCGTGATGTCGAGCATGGTAGCCTGAGGGTATTCCAGCAGCGCGAGCAGACAGTAGCGCAAAATATATTCTAGGCGCGGCCCCCAGCTGTAATCAAACATTCGTTTGATTACTCCGATGAGCTCTGAGCTGGTGTGCGTTTTGAGCTTGGGGTCGTATATTTCGAGCGGGTTGAAGCCCATGGGGAAATCGGTGTCGGCCGGGTTGAAATAGACAACGTCTGCCGCCCGTTCCGCCGGGATACGTTTCAGGATGTTGAGAGCGTAATCACCGTGCGGGTCAATCACAGCAAACCCGTACGGGCTGTAGATATCAGATATGGTCAGCAGCTCCAGCAAGCCAGATTTACCAGTACCCGTCTGGCCTATGACGTACAGGTGGCGTCCGCGGTCACTTCGCGGCATGCCAAACATGGTGTTGTGGCCGCGGAAGTTCGTGGCGGCCACAGGGCTGAGGGTTTCCTGTGTGCTGGGCGAAACGACGGGCAAGTTGGCAGGTGGTTCGGCAGTTTGGCTTGTCGCCCACATGATATACGGCGTCTCCACATTGGTGTGGGGCAAATGGTACAAGGTGGCAACCTCTTCTATATTGCACATAAAGCCCGCCTTGTTAAACGCACGGCGGCTAAAGTGAGAAATGAGCAGCGGGTCGTCTGCAATGCGCTTTGCTTCAAAACCGTTCAGATACGTGCTGTTGAACTGTTTGTAGCTGGCTATAATTGATTGCATCTGAAGTTGCGCCTGCTGTTTCAGGGTGTTGCCGCGGTAGACGATGCGAACCTGAGTCTCAAACGCAAGTTTCTGCACCTTCTGCTCGGCCGCTCCTACCCGGGTTTGCTGGTCGTCAGTCAGTTTCGCCGTCTCGGCCTTAGTTTCCGGCGGCGCCCAGAGCACACTCAGCAAGCCAGTTGTCGTCATACTACTCTGGCCCTTCATCTTCGCCACGTAGCGCTCGCTTGAGCGGTGCCAGTTTTGGCTGGCTGGCCTGATCAAAAGCTGGAGCCAGGCCTCTTCGTCATCGTTAAACTTTGCTAACGTTGCCGTAATGGCAGCCAGCGGATCGACTTCAAAACTTTGAAACGTCTTGATAGGCAGAGCATTGTTGGCAGTGAAGCGTAGTTCCGTGCCAAGCTGGGTCGAATACTTGATTTCTGGATTGTCCATCGCGTAATCTTCGACTTCTGTGATATGTACTGTCGGATACTGCGCGTAGATCTGTTCCTCGACGTAACTAACCAGGTAGCGCGGCACCCAGACATAGAAACCGATACGCTTGCCGCGTACCGCTATCTCAAAACTCAGCCGCTCACGCTTGGCGGCCTTGAGTATACCAGGTGTTGGTATGGTAAGCAGTCCGTGCAGGCTGGCAAACATCTGCTCGGCTGCTAGCTCCTTTTTGTCATTGGTTCGGGGCACCTGTAGCAAAAGAACCACCCCTGTGTCGTCGTGTGCTGGCTCTTCAGTTTTCTTAAAAATCTTGGTTGCCATAGTGAACAATCCCGCATAAGCGGCTTCTGTTATATTGTCTCACTTTTAGCCGTTTAAATACAGGTGGCGGCAGAGGGAATATTGGCACGGGTGAATGATGAGGGACGAGGAACGATTAAGGATTAACAAATTGGGATTAGAGATTAGGGATTGGAGGATAGAAAAAGCAGGCCTGGGGTTGCAGTGAGTGTTTTCCTTCGGAGCTGTGAGGGATGGGAGGTGATGGGGCTTAGTACAGGGCGGCTTCTTTGGGGAGGTGTGAGTCTTTAAATAGGGCAACGACTTCGTCTGCCTCGACGGTTTCTTTCTCGAGCAATTTGTCTTTCAGACGCTTCAGCTGTTCCATATTGGCCTTTATGACGGCACGGGCGCGGGCAGCCGCCTCGCTAATAAGCGCTTCCACTTCATCATCGATAACTTTCGCCGTTTCATCGGAGTACTCACGCTCGTGCATAATCCGTTCCATCATGATGCCTTCTTCGGCGTGGAACACTTGGTCGCGCAGTTTCTTGCCCATACCCTGCTGGGTAATCATATCGCGGGCGAGTTCAGCAGCCTTTTGTAGGTCGTTGCCCGCACCGGTTGTCACGCGGTCATGTCCGTACACAACTTCTTCGGCGATACGGCCGCCCAGCATCCGAGCCAAGACGTCTTTGTACTCCAAGATCGAGTGGTAGCTTTTGTCTTCCGGCGGGATAAACCAAGTGACGCCGCCCGTTCCGCCGCGCGGAATGATGGTGACTTTATGGACAACATCGCTATCTGGCAGCACATGACCCACGATGGCGTGGCCGGCCTCATGGTACGCCGTCAGTTCCTTCTCTTTTTCGTTCATCACCTTGCTCTTGCGCTCCGGCCCGATGGCAACGCGCTCAAAAGCTTCTGTCACATCTTCCTGGGTGATTTGGCTGTGGTTGTTACGCGCAGCGATGATGGCAGATTCATTCGCGATGTTTGCCAGATCTGCCCCGGAAGAACCAGCCGTTTTGGCAGCCAGTGCGTCGAGGTCAACGTCTTTGGCGAGCGGTTTGTCCTTGAAATGAATCTGCAGCACAGCCAGACGATCAGCCCGCTCTGGTAGACCTATCATGACACGCCGGTCAAAGCGTCCCGGACGCAGTAGCGCCGGGTCAAGCACGTCGGCACGGTTGGTCGCAGCCAGAACTATGACGTTCTGCCCCTGTTCGAAGCCGTCCATCTCTACCAAAATCTGGTTGAGCGTTTGTTCGCGTTCATCGTGCCCGCCGCCCATACCACTCCCGCGGCGGCGCCCGACAGCGTCGATTTCATCGACAAATATAATGCACGGCGCGTTTTTCTTCGCCTTGGCAAATAGGTCGCGCACACGTGAGGCGCCGACACCTACAAACATTTCGACGAATTCTGAGCCAGAGATGCTAAAGAACGGTACCCCAGCTTCGCCCGCCACGGCACGGGCCAGCATGGTTTTACCGGTACCAGGAGGGCCGACGAGCAGTACACCTTTCGGAATTTTGGCGCCAAGCGCCGAAAACTTCTTCGGGAACTTCAGGAATTCGACGACTTCTTCTAGGTCTTGCTTGGCCTCGCCCTGCCCGGCGATGTCCTTAAACACCACCTTGTCTTTTTCGTTACCGTACAAACGAGCACGTGACTTGCCAAAGCTAAGCGCTTGGTTGCCCTGCCCCTGAGCGCTGCGCACCATCCAGATTAGCAAAGCACCGAAAAGCAGCAGCGGCAAGATGGTGGTCAGACCAAAACCGATGATATTGGATGTGATCGAGCTGGAAGGCTTGGCAGTAATCTTAACTTTGTCGCGCTTGATGCCTTCGTCAGCTGTGGTCGAACCTTCTTCCAGCGTCGATTTGAGCGTCGGCTTTTTGTCACCTTTTTTGGTGATATGTAGCTGTGTGCCACGAACTTCGATACCAGCGTACTTACCAGCATTGGCTTCCTGCACCGCTTGGGATATGGGTATTTCCTTGAGCGACGTCGGCTGGTTCATGGCCGAAAAGCCTATGAGCGCAAAAAGTAGTATGAGCGCAGTGAAACCAATATTTTTACCGGTTTGCTTGCCCGCAGGCCGCTTACCGTTTGAACGGGGTGATTTTGTCTCCATGTGCCACACAGTATACAACAGACATGGCCAAGATGCGACTGGTCTGGTCTAGATATCCTAACAAATCTCTTCTTTTTCACCTGGGATGATGTGCTAACAGATTAGCATTTCACTTGGTTGCTGGTTGTTAGTTCTCGTCGCGCATGTCTTGGATGGGGTTGCGGCGGATGTTTGTCAGCAGCGGCAGAGCCGTACTGAGCAGCGCTGCGACCACGATGAGCCCCATGATAAGCAGCACATAGAGCGGTTCTACGCCAAAGAATGTAAACTGCTTATGCACATCCTGAGAATTGTAAGCCAGCACCGCAGAGACCGAAGCATCAGGCGCAAGTTTACGGCTGAGCATGGCCGCACCCAAGAAACCGAGCACGAACGCCAGCAGCATGATGAACAGCGCAATAAACACGCTGTAGGTCAGATATATTTGGGCGATCCCCAGACGCGTAGCGCCCAGTGCCCGGAAAACGGCTGTTTCACGGCGGCTATCGGCGATTATCTTACCGACTATACCCATCAGAACGAGTGACGCCAGCAGTAGCACCACGGGCGCAACATAGCGCATCACTTTCCAGACGCCCCGGCGCATGTCTTCTATGGCGCTGGCGTTGTTACCAAACGGCGAGATGTCGAAGTATTTGCCCTGACCGTAACAATCAACCACCCGCGGATCTTGCTGCCCAACCTTTGATGGACCGGCCATCATTATTGCTTGATCGCCCATGGCGTTGCTGGTGCAGCTGGCTTCTTTGGCAAAGCGTTTGGCCGATGCCAGGTCGGCAAACTCAGCGTAGTAGACTTGTTCGACGTTCAGGCGCTTCGATAGCATGGGCTGGATTTTGTCGGCTACCGAACCATCGGTGATGGCGCCACTCGGTGCAAACCAGCCCTGCCCCAGGCCGGTCTGTAGGATGCTCTCGATGATGCTGCGAGCACTGAAACCCGACTGGAATGACATGTCCTGCGAAAACCCAACTATACGTATGTGCATGATCTGCTGGTCAGGTTCAGCGTAGTCTTCAAACTGCTTTTTGAACGTCAGTTCGTTTTCGGCTTGCCTTTTTTCTTCGGCACTGCGGGTGTCTTTTTTGATAGTCACTGCACCGCAAGCCTCTGCTGGCACGGCGTACTGGAGGCTCGGTGGTATGTAGCCGGCCTTGCCTTTATTGGCGGCTATTTCCTTAGCCTGTTGTTTGGCTTGAGCCAGAAGCTCGTTACTGCCGGTATTGCGGTAACAAAGCTGTGCCGTCTTTCCGGCGATGTCTTTGCGCAGGCGAATCATCCGGTCCAGACGCTGCTGAGCGGTAGCGGTCGAGGGCAAACTGGACAGCCCCAGAATCTCTTCGACGGCACTCACCGGTGCTATGACCGGCACGTCACCGGTACTGCCGAGCGCCAAATTCTGACCAGGCAGTACAAACGGCTCTAAAAGGCTGCTATCGAAGTAGGTGAGGCCCCTAGTCGTGATGGTGCCGACACCGCGGGGTTCACCCATGTTCCCGCCCGTACCCCTATCCGCTGCCTGTTCTTTGCCGTCGAGCACTGGTACAACGGTTGAATTTTTGGCGCTTGAGTTAGTACTGCCAAAGTAAAAACTGCCGCTGAATGGATTGGTCGCGCTACGGTACATCTCTTTAGCGCCAGCCTTTTTGGCAAGTCCTGAAAAATCAGCGAAACTGAGGTGAGGGAGGTTTTGGGCGTACGTGTTGAGAGCTTCGCGCACCTCCGGGTGGGCTGGGTTCAGGTAGGCTTCGGTGACGCCACTCATGTTTTTGCCCTCAACGAGCGGCAGGTTCATATCACTCGCAGAATCATAGGTGAGGTTAAGCCGTTTAGCGGTCGCTTTTTTGTCGGCCTTGATTTGAGCATTGCGTGTCTTGAACGTCTCGATCATTTCCGGCGTACTCATGTACATGGCTTGCGAATCAAAGATGGGGTGGGCTTGGACTATGTAGCGGCCGCTTAAGCCCTCGGTACCGAACGATTGGGCGCTCTTTGCTGCCCCAGTAAGCATGGTTAGCGCCAGAACGATGCCCGAAAACAGTAGCGCAGCAACCGTAACAACGATGCCGGTACGAACTCGGTGCGTCCGCAGCTTGGCACTAGCCAGTTGGATGCTGTCTAGCAAGGTCATCATGCTACTAGTCCTCCATCTGCCATGTGAACGGCGCGGTCGGCCATGGCCGCAAGTGCAAGATCGTGCGTGACGACCACTACGGTCGTACCGCGTTCGTCACGAATTTTCTTGAACAGGTCAAAGATGGCTGTGGCGTTGGCGTGATCGAGGTTGCCAGTTGGCTCATCGGCTAGCAATATATCTGGGTCGTTCTGAAGCGCTCTGGCGATGGCCGCTCGCTGCATCTGCCCGCCGGAAAGTTCGCGCGGGTAGTGGCGCAGGCGGTCACTTAGTCCAACCATACCGGCTAGCTCACTGCTCTTGCTACTGCGTACACCGCGCTTCGTCCGGGCAAACATGGCCGGGACTTCTATGTTGGTTTGGAGGCGCAAAAATGGTTGCAGGTAGAAAAACTGAAAAACAAAGCCAATTGTCCGGTTACGAAACCGGGAAAGCTTGCCATCGCTCAATTTTTTCAGATCTTGATCGTGAACGGTTATTGCACCGGACGTCGGCTTGTCTAGCCCACCGATGAGTTGCAGCAAGGTGCTTTTGCCGCTGCCGCTCGTGCCAGTGATGGCAATAAACTCGCCTTTATGCACGGTGAGGCTGACTTGTTTTAGCGCGTCAACACGCGTTTTACCCATTTTGTAGGTTTTACTGACGTCCTCGACACGCACAACCACTTCGTCGTTTTGGGGTTTGTACTGTTTGGACGCGCGGAGGCCTTTTGCGGCAATTTTGATTTCTTCGAGGGCAACCCTGGGGTCTCCGCCGCAAGCTCTTAGGAGCTGCCCGGCGTAGGTTTGTCGTAAGTCTCCACCTTTGTCTGCCATGCGTATGCTTCAGTATGAGCCGCTTATGCTTGGTTTGCAACGTAGAAATTACCAAAATTCGTTGGCAAAAACCTTATTTTCTTTGTTTTTTCTTAGCTTGGTTTTAGAGCCTAAACCGTCAGTTCGGCAGTTTCCCTAGTCAGCTTGAAGCTTTGACCGCCGGCGATGTCGACCTGGGTGCCATTCCGGCCGGTGCGAATGGCAGCGTCTAGGCGCACAATGAGCTTAGTTGTCACGCCCGCGTGTGTGTAGCGGCGAAGCCACTCGACCAGCACCTCGCGCGCCACTTCTTTGGGCAGTTCGCGGTAGCGTGCCCGGTCGATACCTTCTGGCGATGTGTGCTGCGCTAGATACGCTGTCACTACCTCGTGAATGGCATCGTTCAGCTTGGCAGCCTTCGCACTGTGTTCAAGCAACCTCGTGCGGGCTTCCGTATCCAGGCCAGCAACGACATGCTTGCGAATGTAGTTACGTAAGTAGGTTTCATCGGCATTCGTACTGTCTTCGCGCCACTGCAGTTTTTGCGAACGAGCATAACTCCGTATCTGTTTTTTGGTCATCCCAAGTAAAGGACGCCGTACCAGCGTGCCTGAACGCAGTGAACTAAGCCCGCGGCTTTTCGTGCCGCGCATCCAGTTTATGATGATGGTTTCCAGCACGTCATCTTCATGGTGCGCCGTAATGATGGCATCCGCGCTGACTGCTTTTTTGACCTTGGCCAGAAAATCATAACGAGCCTTGCGCGCGGCCGCCTCGCTTGCCCCCGCTCCCAGTTCTGCCCGGTCATAGACGAACGGCAGGCCGTACCTTTTGGCTAGTTTTTGGACAAACTGGCGATCCTCGGCCGAATCTGACCGGATACCATGATCGAAATGCGCCACTGTCAGTTGGTAGTTGGTAGTTGGTAGTTGGTAGTTGGGGTCTTTTTGTGGATTGTCGTTTTGCTTGGCCAATAGGTCAAGAAGAACGACCGAGTCAACTCCCCCGCTCACCGCCACCACATACCGCCCGCCCGGTAAATCAATTTTCATACGCTACCATTGTACCAGCTTAGATACTCATGGTATAATTACCCTATGAAACGCAGTGAATATCAGGCAGTATTTCAAGAAGAAGTTGACGGCAGCTTCTCAGTTTGGGTGCCCGATTTACCGGGATGTGCTTCGCAGGGCGAGACTATAGAAGAGGCTCTGGCAAACATCCGCGAGGCTATCGAGCTATACCTTGAAGATAGCCCCGAAACAGAGCCTTCCGAATCGACATATCGCAGGCAATTCGTTGTCCCAGTTGGCTTTGCCCATGCCTAAACAGCCCGTCATATCAGCATCTGAACTTGTGCGCGCACTTGAGCGTATGGGTTTTGTGAAAGTGGGCCAACGCGGCAGTCATATCAAACTGCGAGATGCCACCGGCCGGACAACAGTCATTCCTAACCATAAACAACTGAAGCCCGGAACGCTGAAAAAAGGCATCTTGAACCCCCTGGGTATTAGTGTGGATGAGCTTATTCGGAACCTCAAATGATGCAATCGTCGCTTGAAAAACGAATTGCTGCACTAGAAATACGAAATCAGCGGGTGGAGGCAGATAAGGCGTGGGAGACCAGCTGGCTGCGGCGCCTGAGTATCGCTGGTATGACGTATTTAACCGTTGTGGCATACTTACATTTTGTCGTTCATGTTGAACCGTGGCTCAACGCCCTTGTGCCCGTCATGGGATTTTTACTTTCGACTCTCACGGTTTCGTTACTCAAGCGTATGTGGCTGCGCCGGAAGTAGTTTTTCTCGTCACGACTGATAATTCTGCCCTCGTGATTCGGTTTCGATGTATACTAGTAAGCACAAGCCAAATCAAACACGAAAGGAACGACACAAAATGGTGCAGTTTGGGATGAAAAACGAGCACCGGAATGCAGGCGTACTACGGTACGACGGAATGAGGAGCGGAGTTTTTCGCTCGAAATGTGTCGTTTTGTGTCGTTTCTAATGGAAAAAGATATCATCATACTACTTGTGGGCATAGTTGTTGGCGCCATGAATGCCATAGCTGGCGGCGGCATGCTCATAGGCTTCCCTGTGCTGCTTTCGCTGGGTGTGCCGCCCCTGGTGGCAAATGTGACGGCGAACATCATTACGCCGCCCGGACAGCTCGCCGCGGTGTATGCCTACCGAGGATACCTGCGCAAAGTGCCGAAACGCTACATCCTCATTCTGCCGTTTGTCGCGCTAGGCGCGCTGGCGGGCGCACTCACCCTGCGCGCTATGCCCAGTAACGATTTTGCCGAGCTGGTGCCGCTGCTCATCATGTTTGGGGTAGCGCTTTTTGCCTTCCAGCCAGCCCTGCACTTCCACCTGCACACGCACCTGCGCGGGCGCAGTAAGGCATTGCTGCCGATCGTGCTCATAGGCATCGCCCTGCTTCCCATCACCTTTTACGGCGGGTTCTTCGGGGCGGGTTATGGGTTTATCATGCTGGCGTTTCTGGGGCTCGGCAAAGTACACGAGGTGCACATGCTGGCGGCTATGAAAAATGTTTCGGCCATACTGGTTTCTCTCATATCCATCGCCGTACTGTACTCGACCGGGCTGATCGACTGGCACATAGGCGTGGTCATGGCTGTGGGCACGACCATAGGCGGCTACCTCGGGGCTCACGCCGCCCAAAAAGTTTCGTCACACTGGCTCCGTATAGTCATAATCATCGTCGGCCTTGCCGCCGCCACCCACCTCGCCCTCAAGAATTACTAGCATTCCCACATGACTCCGGCATGTACTATATGTAAGCGTTACAGCTAAAGCAGCGAGGCTAGCATGCTACTATGTACACGTGAATCGGCAAAAAAAGTATTCCCGCACAACTGTTGCCCTATGCTTGATTGTGTTCGGCACCAGTCTGGTACTGTTTGGTATATGGATAGTCCCACTTGCATATGGCAGATTTCATCTGACACCTAAGCAAGGCCTCGTGAGCGGTCTCGTCATCGGAATACCTATTGCACTCATAGGTATACGAGCGCTAGTGCGTTCCAAAAAGCATCTTAATTGAAGGTAATTTCACCTGGGATGGCGGTTTTCTATCTGTTAGTTTCACCGGGAGCTGTTTTTTCTGGCTAGATTGAATCATTAACCACTAGAACTCTGGCTAGGTGAGAGGCACTGGGTGACGAGTGTGCTTAACGTCCATTGCCGCGTATGTATCGAGTCGTTGCACTAGCAAACAGGGATGAAATTTGCTACAATCCTCTCTGTTCGTTGCGGCGGGGTAGCTCAGTTGGTTAGAGCGCAGGACTCATAAGCCTGAGGTCGCGAGTTCAAATCTCGCCCCCGCTACCATAAAAAATCTCTCAGCGTTTTGCTGGGAGATTTTCTTATGCAACATATTGTTCACGACACTGTTTAACTGCTACAGATTAGCGAGAAGAATGGCAGTTAACCCTGCTACTACAAGTGCTGTAGCGATCAGCTTCGAGCGCATATGGTCTTTCTCGCCAAGTAGTAGCGCCCCGAACAATACGATCAAGACCACGCTCATACCCGATATATAACTGGTGACGCTTAATAAGCCCGTGCTAATGGCCAAGACAAACCCATAGGCCGAGATAGCGCGAAAGGCCATAAATATAATTGTCTCTTTTTGAGTAATGTATGCTAGCTTTACGCGAGTACCGCGCGCTAGTAGTATGGCCCACATTATTGGAGTGGCTATATATGCATTCATTACAATGTACGCATAAAAACCCACCTGGCCCATAAGCCTTTTCTCACAAAGGCTCAGGACGCTAAGCAGCGCAGCCGCCGCAACCCCCCACCACACTCCAGCTGCCTGAGTATGGTGCTGTGCTTTTTTCCGTACAGTGACTGCTGCAATAAAGATGAGTAGCCCACCTAAAAGCTGCAGAAAAACGACTTTTTCGCCCAGAAAAAGAATTCCTAGTATGGTCACGAAAACCAGGCGCAGATTGTACAAAATAGAGTACGTGCTAGCTTCAAGGTGCTGAACCGCAAGTACATTGGCTGCGTGTAACGCAATGACGAGAACAATTATAAGTCCGAGTAGTACAGCCGTGCTGGCTGTGTAGGTCGATAAGTCAGGTCGCAAGAAGAACGATGCAATGACCATAGGTAGAGCTATCGCTGTCTGCATTATGGTCGCTTGCGTCCACTTATCCGCTTTTGCTACTAGGGCGCGGCGCAACAATAAGCTATAGCCAACAATGCCGATGAGGTGCAACCCCATATAGATATACCACATGCAGGTACTATATCACCGTCGAAGCGTAATTATTGAACTTACGCGTGCAGGACTTCGAGCAGGCTGGTGACTGAGGTATCGAGGGAAAAACTCGACCGGGCGATGGTTCGTTCTTTTTTGGTGGCAGCACCGAGAGCAACGGCTTGATCTATGCCTTTCAAAAGAGCCTTCGGGTTACGCGGCTCCACTAGGGTTAGGAGTCCGCAGTTGGTTTCCGGCAAACCGCCAAGGTTGCTGGCAACCACCCGGCAGCCAGCGTGCTGCGCCTCTATGGAAAGCATGCCGAACGGCTCGGCGTACACAGACGGCACCACCAGTACGTCGCTGTGGCTTAGCAGGCCCGCCATACTGATGACTGTTTTTTGCGGTGGCAATAGCTGGGCGTACTTGTAGCCCTGAAGCATGCGGGCGATTGTGCGCCCGGTCTCGACATGCTGCCCCGCAAGTACTATGCTGACCCGGTAGCCATTACGCCGCATCACGTCCTGGTGGAGCACTTCGAGCAGGGTGTAAATGCCCTTATCTGGGTGCAGACGGCCGGCGTAGAGTATCCGCGTTTGTTTAAGCGGCTTCGACCTGACGACACTGCCGAACACCGGGTCGGCGAACGGCAGCACTATGTGCATGCGGCTGTACGGGATATCTAGGTAGAGCGCCCACTGCTGCGCATTGTATATGCTGGTCGCGATGACTGTCTTGCCAGAAATATACTCTTTATAGATGGTTTGCTCGTCCAGTTCTGGTATGACGCAGTGCAGAATAATTGCCGCTTTTTGCCTGGTAGAAACAGGGTATGCCTCATTCACGAACACAATTTGTCCGCTCATGACCGATAGCTCGGCGGCTGATTTGAGTGACACAAAAGGGATATCGGGATAATCTTTGCGCCCGTCCCGCGTACCGTGACCGATGGTTACGACTTGGGCTGGGATGCCCCGGCGCAAGAGTTCGCGGACGTGTCCTGCCGTGTAGGTTTCGGAACCGCCGGTGCCGGCCAGCATCGGCGCACCGGGCGGCCATACAAATGAAATCATGGTTGCTCCTAAAGTTAATGACTAAATAGAGTCAAGGAAACAACCGGTGCTAAAGAGTGTTTATCTTAAGATAATCTAGTACTGTTTAGTATACCATTATTTCGGCGCCGGCGCTACTTTGCCGGGCGTTTGGTGGTGGTTTTGGGTGCTTTTTTGACGGCAGAAGCTTTTGCGGACGGAGGTGCAGGTTTGTCGCCAGGGGTACAGCAAACACACGAGTCATGGGCGCACATGGCGGCGTGACTTTTCATCACGCGGCAGCGACGGCAGCGACAGAACCGAACCGCTACGACTATAAAGAGGCTGGCAACATAGCCAAACAGCGTCAGCAGCAGTAGCCTACGCGTGTGGTTTTCTGTCATCTTGAGTGATTGGCCGCCGGTAACATAGTAGTCCTTCGCCGCCACCGTAACGCTGGCAATCCGTATGTCACTACGCGGCGCCCACGTCACGGCGTGCGGCTCGCCGGGCTTGGCGTGATTGACCACGCCGGCAGGCATGAGGGCAAGTTTTTTGTCTAGGTAGCCCGAGCCACCGACGGCCTTACCCTTTTCGTCATAGACAACCACAAATGGCACCGGGTTATTTGCCAGATCGGTCGCACCCATGTTTATGCTCTGGAGTCCGTAACCAGCATCGAGCTGTTTGGCGGCTTGGGTCGCGAGCAGCTGCGGCATGTCGTTGGCCTGCAGGCGAGCTTGCTGCTGCACCAGCGCAAACATCGTACCGAAAGCGAGTGTGGTTAGTATTATCCGTGAAATAAGTGGGTGTCTCATCATGCCTCTCATTGTACACGATACTGGTGGTTAATTCGTTCGAGTGCCCGAAGACGTCTTGGGCGCGGCCGATTCGCCCAAGATAAGAATGAAGTCTGCCGCCGGATAGCTGGCGGCCAGTGTTGAGTTGGTTACGACAGTAGCTTTGTATTCTTTCTTGAGGTAGGCGAGAGTATTCGGCTTGCTACCCTGGGAGTTATCTATGATGGTAGTGTTGGGCTGCGTCGTTGCATCACCAACTGCCAAAACACTCGCCCCCTGGCTAAGCAGTTTGTTTTTCTGAAGTTTGGCCAAACCAATGGCATCGGTACCGTTCAAAATAACCAGGCCGGCATTCTCTTTCATGAGCGGCCCGGCCGTAAAGACCTTCTTTATTTGGGCAGCGATTTCAGTGAAATCGTCCATGCCTGCCGCCGGGATGAGCGCAGACTGCCCGTCCGGCGAAGTGTAGTTTGCCAGCATGGTAATGTCTTCGCCCTTCAGCGTATTAATATTGTATGAATCTATCTTGGTGTTATCAATCTTTTTGCCGTAATAGTAGAGAGACTGCATCTCGCCAACTTGAAGGTCGGTGCGGACATTGCTGCCAACCGCATCCACAAGATTACTTATCTTGAGCGGATTAGCAATAACTGAGGGATTTGACGCTTTATCCTTTATAGCAAGGAGCATTTGACGCTGGTGCTCCGTACGGGTGAAATCACCTTCGAAACCGTATGAGCCGAATCCTTCACCTCGAGCCCGGGCAAGGTTCAGGGCCTGTTTACCATCAAGCATTGCTGGGCCGTTCGGGTACTTGGCTAGCGCGCAACAGCTGCGAGAACTCCAATCTAGGCTAGAATCGTAGATACCGCGGGGATTGTCACTTTTAATATTGATCGTTATGCCACCGACCGCATTTACCAAATCACGAAATGCCGTGTAATTCACAAGTGCCGTATAGTGGATAGCTAGGCCGGTAGCATCCTCAACGATTAGTCTCAAGTCGTCCATGCCTCCTTGTGGATAGACGGCGTTTATCTTTGCATGGCCGCCGACGTCTGGCGGCATAGCAACCCATAAGTCTCTCGGTATACTGAGCATGAGCGCGGTATTGTTTTTCGTGTTGATACTGAGCACCATGATTGAGTCGGTTAGTTCGCCGCCGTTATGGCCGAGGTCATCGGCCGAATTGCCCGCAACCAATATATTCACCCTGCCATTATCATTTTTGAGCTCAGACGGCCGGAACACGCCTAGGATACTAAACGGGTTTTTATTACCGGTGAGTTTGGCAATATCTTTGTAAAATCGCGCGCCCAGCGCCAACACAGCCACCAGTAGCAGTATGCCGAACCATTTGGCGATGCGCCTGCCCAGACTGCGCGGTTTGCGGCCTTGCCTGCGTGCCTTTTTTTCAGCCTTTTTGGCGGCTTTTGCTGCCTTGCGTTTCTGACGGCGGCTGAGACCCGGCTCATCAAGTACTGCATACTCTTTTTCGGATCCGTCAAGGTGGTAATCCGCCCGCTCCGGCTGGATCTGGGCTTGAGATAAAACAGGGGAGGGGAGGCTTCTCTTTGGCATGTCTGGCAAGCCTACCGTTCTTCCCTGAGATGGCGCTGAGGTTACCCCCGGCTGGGCTGACGGCGCACGAAAACCAGGACTACGTGGACGCTGGCCAGGGCCAGTCAAGAAGCCATCGACACTCGTGGCTCGCCGAGGTTGAAAACTATCGTACTTTTCGGACATTGCTTACGTCTATTATACTTGGTTCCCCTGCCCTGCCCAAGCGCAACGAAGCAAAAAATATCCCCAGATAAAACCTGGGGATATTTGTACCAGCGAATATCACAGTTGCATGATATCTTCGTCGATGGCCAGCATGGCGGCGTCGCTGCATGGTATCAGCTCGTACGCCAGCCCGTCTTGTATGGCGAACAACATCGCTATTGCCTTCCTTTTTTGCGAGTGGGTGGGCGGTTTGGCGCTTCCCTGCTCATTTTTTATTTTTTTGTACAGCCCTGCCCTGCTATTCGCTCTGTTTTTCGGGTTCGGTGCCCGGTGTATAGGGCGCTCCGAATAAACCCGCTGGTTGTGTTGTTCGAACACATGAGCAAGCTGGGTTACTCTAGCGTCTCTTGTACGCGTGCCTGCTGTTTTTTGGCAGCACGAACACAACTTATTTGCGTATATATTTCGCCGCAAACAAGATGAGACCGCTTTGAGTAATTTGGTTTGTACTGTTTGTTTTTCGGGTGCGTATTTCGTAAGTTTGCACCCTCAAAACTAATACAAGTATAGCAAAATACTTACGTTTTGTCAATATTTATTATGAAGCTAGCTATATCACGCGCCCCTTCTACGCTATACTTCCCCTCATGGATATTTGGCTGGCATGGCTAGCGGCAGTAACGACAGGGATTGAACCGCTGATCGTAAAGATATCGAGCAAACGGCTCATAAAGAGTCCTTGGCTTTTCAACGTTCTCTGGATCGCGTTTGCTCTGCCGCCCATTGCGGTATTCGCTTGGTGGCAGCACGGCGGATGGCCGATGCAATGGATGGCACTGACGCTCTCGTCGTTGTGCGCAGCTGTCTCGTTTTCGCTCTATACCCTAGCCCTGTACAAGATGGACGTCACCGCTATGGCACCACTTTATGGAATACGGATGGCTTTTTCGGTACTCCTTGGCACGCTGCTGCTTGGTGAACACCTATCGGGCTTCGGGATTGGACTGATAGTCTTGATTATTGCAGCCAGCCCGTTCGCTACCTTTAACGAACAGCTCCGGTTTAGGGCATTTCTGCAAAAACATACACTTTTTGCACTCATAGCGATGCTCACCATTGCACTTGATGGGTATTTCCTCAACCGCTCGGTTGCGCAAAACGGGTTTGCCACGACTGTCCTCTGGCATGATCTACTCACATTGGCTCTGCTGCTTCCTACGCTCCGCTTTGCACACCTGGAACGCGAAAGGTTCACGCGGGAAAAGATTACGCCGTTTGTTGCACTTGGCCTGCTCGCCTTTGTGTACGCCGCTACCAGCGCCTATGCTTACTCACGCAATCTGAGCATAAACTCGATTATTGTATCACTGCCGTTTTCGATGATCTTTGCTTGGGCGCTTTCGTTCCGCTTCCCAGCGCTGCTCGAAAAACACCCGCCGCGCGTTTACGCTGTGCGCTTCGCTGGCGCAGCCATCATGGTTGGCGGCGCTATTTGGCTGAGCCTTCTGTAGCCACAAAATGCAAATGGGGTGTAGTGGTTCTCTGTTGTTTTGCCGTCCCGGGTGGAGTAGGGGGTAGATGGTGGACGGTAGGGGGTGGGGGCGGCCGAAGGCCGCTAGGAACCATCCACCGAAGCCTTGGCGAAGGTGGATATAGCTAGTAGGGGCCATGTGGAGGCTCATGGATGAAATGTTGTCAGGTTTTTTTGAGCTTGCCCGATAGGGTCGGAGAGTACTTAGCCGGAGGCGTTCGTGCTCTCCGGTTGTAAAAATGAGCAGCATTTCACCAAGAGCTGGAGCTCTTGGCCGAGGTTTCTCGCTTCCTCTTTTCCGGCAAAAGAGGAAGTCGCCTGCAGGCCTGCCTGTCGGCAGACAGGCGCGAGAGCCTGCATTCACTGATCGACAGATAGGCCTTGTCGGCATACGAGCGCTAGTGGTGTGAGTGGGTGGTGTGGTCAGTATGTTCGGGTGCGTGGTGGTGCTGGTGGGCGACAGCGTGGCCCTTGCCGCGGGCAATGAGCCAGCGATTCACGGGATAGGCAGCGGCAAAGGCAACCGCCAGCGAAGTGGCAAGGCTCGCCCAAAACAGCGGCGAACTCAGCCCGGCGCTCATGGCGCCCGGCACGGCCAGCATGAAAGCATTGTCGGCCAGCTCCATGGTGGCTATGGAAGCAGTGTCTGCCGCCAGCGCAATCTTCATCGCCTGCCCCAGTTTCAGCCCATGTCTCAAGATGGGTAGCATACTCAGGCCGTAGCCAAACGCAAATGCCAGTGCTACGGAAAGTGCCACTGTCACCGCCCCGTGCCAGTTCAGCGCATTACCAATCACCATACCGAGCACCTCACCTATAGCGCAGCCCGTCAAACAGTGCAGCGTGGCCGAAAAAGCCGTTTTGTTCAATCCTTCATGCATTTTCATGCTATGCAGTATACCCTACTCATGGCCTTGACCGGGCATTATTTGCGTTGGGTGGTATACTATTGTAGATATGAAACTCAGCCGCAACTCAACGTTACAGGTCATATTCATCGGTCTTTTTCTGGGGCTATGTACCGATATGCTCGTCCGACAGAGCGTGTTTGGGCTGAATTTCTTCATCTTTGTGGCGCTGTGGTCCGGCTTTTGCCTGTTAGCAGCCCTGGACAATAACAGGCAGGTTCGACTGCCCGCCACCTACGCCGTGCTGGCGCTCACCAGTGCCGCCATGGTCTTTTGGCGAGCTGCGCCGCTGGTGCAGTTTTGGTCTGTCATGATTTCACTGGTTTCGCTGAGTCTGCTTGCCTCTACTGCCTTTGTAGATGATTACCGCGACCTCCCGCTGTCGGCACGTTTGCCGGTGTTTTTCGACCGCTTTAGGCTGAGGAGCCTAGCTGCGCCAAAAGAGCTGACAGCCGGACTCAGTCAGCAGCGCATTTCTGGCATAAAAATCAACCGCGGTTTTATGGGCGCAGCCGGCCTGGCAGTGGTTTTTATAACCCTGTTTGCTTCGGCCGACCAAGTGTTTGGCCGCGGCTTCAGCTGGCTGGGCGATGCACTGCAAGCACTCAGCGATATGCTGTCAGGTTATGATGTCGGCCGGATTATCACCATCGGTTTTTGGACAGCCCTGTCAGTGGTGGCCCTGCTGCTGCTCATGCAGCGGTCACCGGCTAAAGTTTCACCGGCCGTCATCAAACAGACTCTCAGCCAGCGCGATACCGACGTTATGCTCTGGACACTGTCTGTCATCTTTGCTGTTTTTGTCGCCCTGCAACTTCGCTACCTCTTCGCCGGCGGGGCACTGCCAGACGGCCTGACCTATGCGTCCTATGCGCACCGTGGCTACGGCCAGCTGCTGGTCGCTACCCTGCTCGCCAGCGCAGTCATAAAGTATGTGATCTCGGCGCTCAAAAAGACACCGCACGCCCAAACCAAATATCTCGCCGTGGCACTCGTGGCCCTCAACGGCATCGTCATACTCTCAGCCTGGAAACGACTGAGCCTGTACGAAGCCACCTACGGCTGGACCATAACCCGTTTTGTCGCCCGGCTCGGCCTGGTGTGTATACTGCTCGGCAGCGTGGCGCTGGTGGTGTGGCTCTGGGGTAGATTAACCTCGCGCCAGCTATATGCGGCTGGCTGGTACATACTGGTCGGCGTACTCATGACTGCCGCTGTTTTGAACCCGGAGGGCATCATCGCGCGCAAGAACATTACCGAGCGATCCGACAGAAACGTGCCACTCGACACAAGTTACATCGCGCACCTTTCGCCCGATGCCTGGCCAGCCATTTGCGGCGCATCGCCCGAATTGCGCCAGGATTATAGCTCCGAATACCGCTACTTGCAGGCTGAGCTGCAGCGTAATGGCAACGAGCGCAATCACGGTCTCTCCCGTCACCATACAAACACCCAAGCCTACACCGAAAAATACGACGGCTGCCTCAAGTAGTCAGACATATGTAGCTGCAAATAGCGCACCGAAAGTCAGGGCGATATACATGAGCTGGTAGCGAAAGAAGTGGCGGCGTGTGGCCGGAACAAAGAAAAGCAGGTACAGCAAGATAAGCTGAGCGACGACTACGCCTCCAGCCACGGTGCGGGCGACAAGCGACAGGCTTGGGTTGAATACAAGAATTGCCGGCAGTACGGGCATGAGGTACGCCATGCGGTACGCGGCAAAGTCGTGGATCTCTCCCTTCTTGCCTTTTTCCCACCGCACCCAGGCCGCCACCAGCAAAAGTGCCAGTGCGGTGAAAAACACAGATGTAAAAAGCCATCCCGGGTGAAACTGCGGCGCGAACCAGCCGACAAACCATGCCGCAAAACAGGTGACCGCACCGGTTAAACCGAGCGCAAATATGACGTACGAGCCGCGGCTTTGTGCGGCGTGCATACTAAAAGATATCCTCGCACTCCACTCCGCCCGCTTCATTACAGCGAGCAGCGTCACTGCGACAACAACGCACCCCAGTAAAAGAAGATACTGCGTCATAGGCAACCCATACCAGCTACTGAACCTGCGGCGGCTTTACAAAATCCGAGAAAGTCACAACACCATTGCTGGTGTACCAATCCCATATATATACTGGGGCGGTTTCAAACTTACCCATACTGTCCGCGGTAAACGTGATGGAACCATTTAGAGTATTTACCACTTTTGTTGTGCCGATAGGCAAGTCTTTCGTAGCATTCACGCCTTTGTACGTTATACAGCTGGTGATGACTTGCCAGCCGAGTACAGAGCGCATGTTCTGCGAGCTGGCGTTCATCCAGGCTATTTGCTGGGGCGATAGCTTCCCCCACGTACCATCCGAGACGGCAAGGACACTGTACTGTTTTGTGTCGATAGTGCCGAGCAGGCCAGCAAATTTTAAACCATCATATAGTTTGTTTGTGTCAGCGTAGCCGTTTGTGCTAAGATACTGCGAATTTGTCATCTTTATATAATACAGATCGTACTGTGACGGGTTTGCGGGAAGACAATTGGCCGTAGGCGTTGGGGTGGCTGCGGGTGACGGCTGAGTGGTTGGGGGCGATTGCGTAGTGGGCGACGGTTTTGAAGATTGCACCGAAGTAGGTGCTGGCGTCGTTTGCTCGGGCGAAGAATCGGCAGGAGCGCCCGGGACGGCCGTGGAGCCATGTTGCGAAGTACCGTCTTTTGTGACAGTGGAACTCTGTATGGTGGTGTGCGTACCGGTTTGCGATGCCCGCAGTATAAACAAACCCGCGCCTCCGATGACGCCAATTACCATATAGACAGCCAGGGCATTGACACCGTGCGATACACGTAACGAAGCAGCTAGTTTGCGGGCTACACTCGGTTCGATGCTAACCGGCCCCTGAGGAGATGTGGTGGGTTTTTGCTGGTTGGGCGAGTCGCTTGTAGGCTGCACAAGCCTATTATGTCCCGAAGCTCTCGCATAATGCAACTATGTGCTCAGTACGAACCGGTTTATGACTTCAGCAACACCGTCATCGGCCAGTGATGGCGCAACGTAGTCGGCCAGTTGCTTAACTTCCTCGGGGGCATTGCCCATAGCAACCTTTAGCCCGGCCGCCTCCAGCAGCGGCACATCATTATAGCCATCGCCAACGGCTATGACCTCTTCCTTCTTCACCCCTAGCATAGCGATTAGCTCCTCGGCGCCATGTCGTTTTGTGGCAAACTCATGAGTAATATGTATGTCCACGACATCCCCGTCTTCCCATGACGTTGTTGGGTGCGCTTCCGCGCCAGGCACACCGTTGAGCTGCGCGAGCAGATGGAGCGCGTCTGCGTTCCGGACGGCGTGGATAAATAGTTTTGCGGCCGGTTCACGAATCTGGTCCGATGAGGTCAGCGATTTCGTATACTGGTCTGAGTCAGTGAAGACCTCGTATCCAAATGGGAGCGCGAGACGGACAAGCTCCTGAAGTGTTTCGACTTCTAGCTGGGTGCGTTTCAGTACTTCCTTCGATACCGTGTCAACGATTTCGGCACCCCCGTTAAATAGGCTGACACCGCGTAACCGTAGTACTGCCACGACAGGTTCGGCAAAACTAAACGGTCGCCCGGTAGCAACCGCGACATGAAGCTTAGTTTGAGCGTTAGAAACCGCATTGCATACTACTTCACTTGGTAGGGCATGCTGCTTCGATTTGGTAAGCGTTCCGTCTATGTCGAGTAAGAGTAGCTTGTACTTCATGGCTTCATCATAACAGCCCCGGTTGGAGAAATGTAGTCTATACTGACAGCATGGAACAGCGCGTTACCATACAGACACAGTCAGGTTTGCACCTTATTGGGTTGCTTCGTGCGCCCAGTGCGGAGTCTTTTCCCCTGGTAATACTGCTGCATGGGTTTACAGGGTGGAAGGAAGAGGCGCATATAGAGGCACTGGCCGAGGAGCTGGTGAAAGCGGGCATCGCTGCGCTGCGGATCGATGCGCCGGGCTCTGGGGAGTCCGAGGGCACGTTTGAAAAAGATTACACCATGACAAACTACATTGCGGCGGTAGCAGATGTGCTCAGTTGGGCACAGATTTCACCTGGGATTGACCCAGAGCGCATCGCTATATGGGGTCACAGCATGGGCGGTTTCGTCGCATTGGCATCCGCTGTACGTTACCCGGCCATCAAAGCCGTGTGTTGCTGCCAGCCCTCTTCTGGGTGGAAAGTGATGGAACCAAGTGCCGAAAAAGTGTGGCGCGAGACTGGCTGGGCGACATTCGGCAACGGCCGGTTCCCGGAAATCCGACTGCCCTACAGCTTCCTGACCGACCGAGCGCAGTACAACGCTCTCGACGAAACGCCAAAGCTGCACATACCCTCCCTGTTCGTCGCCGGCTCGCGTGATACAGACGTCACGCCCGAAAGTGTTAGAGCCATGGCCGAGCTGGCACCTCAGCCCACGCAGTATCTAGAGTTCGACACAACCCACGGCTACAAACGCGACCCCGAAGCCCTCCCGGCCATAAATAACGTAACGGTGGAGTTCTTCAAGAAATACTTGTCGCATCCATAGTACCAGGGACCTACGCATCTGCTTTGCTGCTGGTCCCAGATTCGAGGCTTGGCCAATACCAAGTTAAAACCCCAGTTTGCACTGGGGTTTTAACTTGGTTGCGGGACCAGGACTCGAACCTGGGACCTCATGGTTATGAGCCATGCGAGCTGCCGCTGCTCCATCCCGCGGCATCTGAACGATTATACAATACGTTATACACAAGTTTAACAGAGGTGTCACCGTATGTCAAATCTGCTCTAAAACCCTATCCAAATCAGCACTTGGGGTATGATTTCCCAAAAAATAATCGTAACGAACCAGTTTACTAATTCTCACGATCGTGATAAAGAGTAAACTATTTCTGCGTATGAAGAGGCTGCTAAAAACCCGTTTTTTAGGTGGCGGTCGTCTCTAGTTAGGCGCGCGGTGAAAGAAAAAGTCCATCCATGCCTCAAAGTTTTGCTGGTAGAATGGTTTCTTTTTGGCTGGGGCTGAACCCTTTTTTTCGTCTGGCATAGAAACCGTGTGGGCCAAGGCCACGTCTTTCGGTACCAGCAGCACAGTTTCACCAGGTGCGGCCAGACCAAAGTTCTGGCGGGCCGTTACCTCGCGGTACTGCGGCGTGGTGTAGTACTGGTTTTCTAGTTTTTTATTCTGGTTCTGCAGTTTTTTCACTTCGTTTTGTTCCTGCAGGCGAGAAACTTCTTGCTGCAGTTTGTAATTCGTCTCTATAGCCTTCACGCCGCTCCAGCTTATGAGCAGCACCAGCACCACAAATGCCAGAGAACCCACGTTCCGCACATCGCGCATAGACAGCACATATGCCTTCACCGGCTCTTCGTAACGCTGCCATATATCTACTATATTTGTCTTGATCTTCACACAGGTAGTATACCACCCCTGTGAAATCTGCTATAATCTGTTCGGTGACAGATTGCGCCGCCAGCGACAAGCACGGCAGATTGGTCATTTACAAGCAAAGTTCATGGGGGCGTAGCTCAGTGGTTAGAGCAGTCGGCTCATAACTGATTGGTCGTAGGTTCAAGTCCTACCGCCCCCACCATAAAAGATTTTGTATCCACCTCCTTGTATGCCCCGCAGGAAACGCGGATTGATAATACTCCTTGACGATAATGCTGGATCCGGGCGTAGGCCCGATGCCATGTTCGTTTTGCCATAAGCGCGTTATACTACACGTATGCAGCGTAATATTTGGGTACACGCCGAGGCGCCCAGCGAACACGAAATAAAGCTCCTGTGTGAGCAGTACCAGCTTTCGGAACGGTTCGTGCGCGATGCCCTCGACCGCGATGAAATCCCCCGCGTCGAAACCACCGGCAAGCACCGGCACACCTACATCATCACCCGCTTCGCCTACCAAACTAGTGAGGGCGGTATAGAAACGGCGCCGATCCTGTTTGCGCTCGACAGCGAGCGGCTCGTTACCGTCAGCCTGGAAAAACTGCCGAGCATCAAAGACATTCTGCCGGAAGATGCCAGCGACGGCGACGGTGACGACCCGGTACACCTCATGCTTCTCATACTTCTCAAGATAGATGCCGACTACGACCGCTTCATCCACGATTCAAGCAAGCAAATCCGCCGGTTACTTGAGCGGTTGGGCACTCGTTCGGTCGGACCGCGCTCGTTCATCCGCTTTGTCCACATAGAAGATGACATGAACGACTTCTTAAGCTCGCTCGTCCCCACAAATGCAGCGCTGCGCCACCTGCTGAATGACAGCGCCGTGCCCGGGTTTGCGGCCCACCGCGATCTGGTAGACACCGTCATTCTCAACAATGAGCAGTCCATCCAAACGTGCGAATCAAACCTAAAATCACTTACATCCATCCGGCGCACCTACACGCTCATAGGCTCGCACAACCTCGACCGCACCATAAAGATACTCACCATGGTGAGCGTGTTTATTTCCATACCTACCATGTTTTTCAGCATGTACGGCATGAATATCGGCCTGCCCGAGCAGCACAATACGAAAGCTTTTGCCGGTCTGATGCTTGTCTGTTTGCTTACCGTGCTCACTGCCTACGCCATCGGCCGCAAAAAACGCATCTTCTAGCGGGCCAGGAGCGTCTCGAGTTCGGCCCGGAAATCATCAAATCCTGTGTACTGAATGGTTGATATCCCGATAGACCGGGCGCCGACCAGATATTCCTCATGGTCATCGATAAAGACAGCCTCTTCGGCCGATACAGCGAGTTTTTGCAACATAAGTTCATAGATACGCGGGTCGGGTTTTTGGAAACCGGCCTCAGCCGAGCGAATCTCGGCATCAAACAGTTCCCGTAGCTCGGCCGGGATGAGTCGTTCTATAACACCCTTATTAACATTGCTCAGGAAGCCAATTTTGTACTGTGGTTTTAGCCATGCGCGAATATAATCAAACAGTTCCAGGTTAGGCTGTTCTTCGCGATTTTTTATAGCCAACCAGGCGTCTACAGACAAGCCGAGCTTATCTGCAAAGGCTTGGTTATACGTTGTTTCATCTATTTCACCGGCGCACTCTTTGTAGATAATATCGTCAAGAAATGCCTTGTCTTTGTCTACATTGCCGCCTGCGACCTCATATGTACGCCATATGCCTTTCCCTACCAGCACCCCAAAACAGTCGAAAATGATAGCTTTTATCATTTCGTCACGACCGTCCAATCTTCATCGCCGCGACCCTCGGCGATGGCTGCTTGGTAGGTCGCAAGCGTCGAAGCTATGAGCGGTGTTTGGGAAGAGTCTATAGTACGCAGGGCATACGTTTCGTCTTTGGCGATGAGTTCGACCGCAAAATTGATAGGGTCCGGGTGGTTCTGATAGTCGCGCCAAGCCATCTGTGTCGTAGCGCCGCCGGGTTTCTCGCAGAGCATTTCAGCCGTTTGTTTTTCACCAAGCCCCATGGCCTTCGCCAGCCGCATGGCCTCGCCAAAACCCGCCAAGTGTACCGCCTGCAAGCAGTTCAGCACCAGTTTCACGCGCATGCCGTGGCCAGCCGGACCGAAGTATTTCACCTGGGATGCGATATTTTCCAGATGCGGCTTCACCTCATCCAGTTTTTGCTGGTCACCGCCAGCCAAAAGTACCAGGGTACCGCTCTCGGCGCCCGCCCGACTGCCGGTCATGGGCATGTCGAAGAACGTGAAGCCTTTTTCGGCGCAAGCCCGTGCCAGCTCATCCACGCAGTCGACCGAAAGCGTCGCGCAGGTAATGAGCGTTTGGTTTGTGGTGGCGTGGGCGAGTATGCCGTCCGCACCGAGCCATACTTCGCGGGCGGATTCGTCATTTGCCGTCACCTCAAAGACAAGTTCTGCACCCTGCACCGCATCTGCCACACTGTCGGCCCGGCGCGCTCCGCGTGCCACGAGGTCATCTGCCTTCTGCGGCGAACGATTCCACACCGACACATGGTAATCATGCTTCAAAAAATTATCAGCAATCCCATGCCCCATAATCCCCAGTCCCAGCACCGCCACATTTGTCATCCGATCCTCCTAATTTGTTGCGAAGTTCATTAGGTGATTCAGGCTGTCCAGCCCATCTGCCAGAAAATCTGCTCCTGCGGTGAGTAGCTCATGCGAAGTACCAAAACCGTGTAGAACACCTATCTTCAGAGCTACTTCTGCGCGTTTTGCCGCGAGGATATCGTACGCATGATCACCAACGACCACGGCGTGTTGCGGCGCCACATCGACACGCTTCAGTAACTCCCTAATGGCATCTGGTTCCGGTTTATGAGCCATGTCATCATCGGCAGTCACTATTGCGTCAAAAAGTTCGTATGGATTTGGCATGCCCGCGCCCGCAAAGTTGCGCTCAATCATCATCCGCTTCCCAGAGGTAAATAAGCACAGTTTTATACCCTTGTTTTTCCAAACACGCAGTATTTGTTCGGTATGAGGATAGGGCTTTATCAGGTGCACCAGTGCATTTTGCGCCTCGTCATGCTCAGCGGCGAGCTCTTGGATGGTCAGCGATGAATGATGACCTGCGATAATCTGCTCGTACGTTTCGGGTACAGGCTTACCGAGGCGCTGGCGAATGTAATGATCGCTCGCCAAATGCTCCAGACCATGCTTCTTAAGGACTGTTTTATAACCTTCCAGGATAAGTTCTCGGGTATCAAGCACGGTGCCATCGCTGTCAAATACAATTGCTTTTATATTGCTCATCTCATCATCATACGGAGTTGAGGACGACGAAGCAACCATATGCGCTGAACGTTCATGGTTGTTTAGCAGCTCGAGTATTTCGTCTGTCGAACGAGCCAGCATGAGTGCGGCGCGCAGGGAAGAGGCGCCGTCGAAACCCTGGATGTACATTTTGCAGAATTTGTTTAGGGTGTGGATGGGCCGCTCACCCTTTTTCCATGTTTCGGCAAAAAGCTCCACATGCTTCCGAAACAGCTCAATTCTCTCTACTTCACCACATTTTCCCCATTTCCAAGGTCCGTCCTTGGAATAGAGGAAAATATTGTGAAATATGCCGCGGCCGATCATGATGCCATCTAGTTTGTACTGTTTGGCGAGGGCTTCGCCCTGCCCGCGGCTCATAACGTCGCCGTTGCCGACAATGAGGGTTTTCGCGCCCAGCTCGTCACGCATTTCGCGCACACGGCCGATGAGCTCCCAGTCGGCCGGGACTTTGCTCATTTGCTTTCGGGTACGGCCGTGGACGGTGAGCATGTCCAGGTTTTGGCGCAGCAAGAAATCGAACCATGTCATATCGACGGCGCTGAAACCAGTGCGCGTTTTGACGCTGAGCGGCAAGCGACCGGCCAGACCCTCGTGCGCGGCGGCGATGATTTGACCGGCCAGCTCGCGGTTTTCGCTGCGAATCAGCGCTGCGCAGGCGCCGTTCTTTACTTCACTTTTGGCCGGGCAGCCCATATTGAGATCGACACCGTAGAAATTAACGCCAGCGGGCAAACCTAGCTCACGCGCCAGCGAACCATCGGCAATCTGCTGACACACAGCCTGGAAATTCTCTGGCTTCAGGCCCCACAACTGCGCTATGACCTTCCCTTCTACCGCAGCGAAACGCAGCTTTTTAAGCAGATTCGGCCGGCCTGGGCTCATTAGCCCATCGACATTCACAAACTCAGTAAAAAACATATCCGGCGGCGCGCACCCGGCCACCACCTGCCGAAACACCGTATCGGTCACATCATCCATCGGCGCCAAAATAAATATTGGCTTCGTATCTCTCCCGTATAGCATAGTTCTATTGTACGTTATGAGGCGAGCGCCTTAGTCTTAACAAGGGCAGATTCAACGAAAGACTTGTACCTGCCGCTAATGTCACCGAGTGCCGCACGCCAAAAAGTCATTCTTCGTTCCTGTGATTTAGCCACAATAGGCAAGAGTGTGCGAATATCTTCAATCTCCATTGTGGCGAATGCTTTATGGATAAACGTTCGCACGTCTTCGGGCATATTTGGGTTCGTAAATGGTGTAATTAATGTCTTGTTCCGAGCCGTCCGGGCGCTATCGGTATATTGGCCAGAACCCTGTTTCACATGGGTCTCGACTAATCTACGTGCCTGTTCAAGCTCAGCCGGTGTAATTAATTTGCCGGCAATTCGCGTCCCTGAACTGGCCAATTCAGAAAGCTTGATGGTCCGATCTTCGACCGCACTCATAGGTTTGAAGAATAGATCTTCTACGACTGTTTCGGCGGCCTGAAGCTGATGTGCCACTATGTGGCGCATGACTACTCCCATAGCTGGGTGGTAGTTCCCACGGATAAATGCTCTGCGTTCTTCGTCGCTAGAAAGTTCAGAAATCTGCTCCATGAGATTATTAACAGCAGAGACAGACTCAGTTGCATCCTCAAAATAATCTATCATCTCATAACAGCGACTCGCTACTGCACGATCAGCATACCAAGCCTGGACTCTTGTGCTGTAACCTTTAGCTCGAACACTCTTCTTCGCAGCAATCTCCGTTTCGAGTAGGTGATTGTGTGTCGCTCCGCGAGTAGAACTCCCTTCAGCACGAATGCCATGATCGATAAGTGGTAAGACAACGTTTATCTCTGAGCGAGAGGCTGGCACGAATTGAGCAGCTTCCGCTTCTTCAATAACAAGTTTTAGACGACTACCTAGGGTATTGAACCTCGGTAATTCATCCTTGGGCTCCTCTGCTGGCTTGGGGATTTGACGAGCAGCATCCAGGGCAGTATTAAGATCAAATCCGTCCGCAACAACCTGTATAACATCACTCACGCGAAGGGTATCAAATGTGGGATTCGCCCGAATACGTTCCAGCCGCTTCTTCTCAAGTGCGGACGCGTACTTTTTAGCGTTTGGGAAATTTCTTTCAGTAACAATGAGTGGTTTTTCCCTGCCAAATTCTTTACAAGGAGGAAGAACGTCTCCAGGAAGAACTGTCGTGTATGTACCATCCCGCTGTAAGGGAGAGTGTTTACCTAGTTGAGCTCGTGTACGATTGGCCGTATGCCGCGCCCTTAAAGCCTCGGCAGTCAAATGCGCTTCGGGAGTAATAGCCGCATCTGTTGTCAGCGGCGTTTGGTCTGGGAAAAAACCGTCTGGCTTGATGCCGACGACACGACCAATCAGACGAAAATCTTGCGAATCAGGAGCGCCATTGCCAACAACTTCGGCCACAATAAATGCCCCCTGGTTCGGGTCGGGTTCTTGGGGTCGTTTTGGGCGAGGCGGCATGCTAAAACATTAGCATATTTTTATCCTTTTTGCAATAGTCTACCCCTGTTATTCCCAGCGGAAGAAGCGGAAGGCTAGGGCGTAGACTATGACGCACCAGCCGAGGATGATGCCAAATTGCGGCAGCAGATCCAGCACGCCACGGTTTTCAGTGATTATCAGGCGCGCGGCGTCGATCACCGGTGTTAGCGGCAGATAGTTCGTAATCCCCTGCAGCCACTCGGGCATGAGGAAGCGCGGGAAAAAGCTACCAGAGAGGAACATCATAGGAAACGTGATGATTTGCGCCAGCGGTGCGGCCTGACGCTCGTTCTTCGCCCAGCCGCCGACGGCGAGACCAATGCCAAACAGCATGATAGCGCCCAGTGACACCAGCAGCCCGAGCACTAGGTAGTTGCCGCGCATATTGAGATTGAACACCGTGAGGCCCACCAGAAACATCGTGGCGATAGACATCAGCCCAACAAAGGTGTTAGATATGACATTTCCGAGGAAATACTGCCAGACTTTGAGTGTGGTCGTATGGTAGCGTCTAAGGACACCGCGCTCTTTGAGCTTCGGGAAGACGCTGGTGGGGCCAAATATGCCCGCCCCGAGCAGCGAAAAGCCGAGCAGCCCAGCGAACACATAGTCGAACTGGGTTAAGCCCTGTTTGTCCGTGGATTTAGCCGTGACAGTAAATGGCTTTTCGACCGGCACAAACTTGGCGTTGATACCCTCGAAAATACTGCTCAGGACGGAAGCCAGTGTCTGCCCACCCTGTTCGTTGCTTTTGTTGTACAACACCTGAGCCTGCCCCGTGGGGTAGCCCTTGTCGCCCACGCGGCCAAATTCCGGGGGCAAGATGATGGTCGCGTCTAGTTCGCCGCGGCTCATTTTTTCCTGCGCTTCTTCAAGCGTTTTCACCCGGGAATCTATCTTTAACACCTTATCTTTTCGTCCCGTTTGCTCAAACTGCTTGGCAAACTGGCTGTCAGATCGGTTCAAAAACGCCACGTTGAAGCTGACGCTGGCATTGTTTCGGCCAAATATACCGCCGAACACAAAAAGGAAGAGTAGCGGGAAAACAAAGGTGAAAAATATGGCCAGTTTGTCGCGAAACAGGCGACGAATGTCTATCTTGGCAAACGTCAGTACGGGTAGTAGCGCCTTTTTCATACCATAGCACTCCCTTGGCTCGCACCATCTGAAATCTGAAATCTGAAATCTGAAAACTGCATTTTAGTCCCTCAGCGCCTTTCCGGTTAAGTCAATAAACACGTCCTCCAGGTTCGCCTGCTCGACGTGCTGCTGCTTCTTGAAGCCTCTTTTTAGTAAGGCTTGCACCAGGTTCTTTGGGGTGTCAAGCGCAATTATCTTGCCTTCGTCCATGACAGCCACGCGGTCGCACAGCAGCTCCGCCTCGTCCATGTAGTGCGTGGTCATGATGACCGTGACGCCGCGGTCACGAACCTCCTGTATGAGCTCCCACAGATTGCGCCGAGCCTGCGGGTCGAGCCCGGTTGTCGGCTCGTCTAGGAAAAACACCTTCGGCCCATGCACGAGTGCGGCTGCAATGGAAAAACGCTGCCGCTGTCCGCCCGATAGGTTCTCGACATAGCTTTTTGCTTTATCCTCCAGCTGCAAGTCGCGCAGGAACTTCATGGCGTCGACCTTTTCACCGTAGGCGGCCGAGAAAAACTCGAGAAGTTCGGTGAGCTTGGTCTTTTCCTCAAAACTGGGCGTTTGCGGCTGCACCCCTATGAGCGCTTTCACTTTATCTGGCTCGGCAGACACGTCCAGCCCGGCCAGGGTAGCCGAACCGCCGTCTATCGGCCGTAATGTTTCCAGCATCTCAAGCGTCGTCGTCTTACCCGCACCATTTGGCCCAAGTATGCCGAAGATTTCACCTTCTTCTACAGCAAAGCTTATACCGTCCACGACGGGCTTCCCGTCATATATCTTTGTTAGATTCGCCGCAACAACTATGGATCTACCCTTCTTCATCATTGTATTAGGGTATCATACTGCACAACATCATTCCTGTACGCTGCCCAACAAAAAACGTCCGACTGTCTAGCCGGACGTTTTTGTAAGGAAAGCGAACTAGCCGCGCTTGACGGTTAGGAAGCCGTTGCGTGGGTTTTCATTGACTTGGAAACCTGCTGGCAGATCACATGCTTCAGGACGGCTGTCCTTGCTGAAGTAGTAGATGGTCTGCTCTTTACCGCCGCGAAGCGTAACTTTCTTTGAGTTTAGGTGATATGTGACACCCTTTGAGTTCTTGTGAGTAAATGCCATATGGTAATTCTCCCCTCCATAACATTATGTTAGTACCCCTAACATACATCGGTCGCAATCTGTTTGTCAACACCCGTTTGCGTGGATTGCCGAGAATCTGTTTCTAGCTTGCGCCCTTACCGCCTCCTGTATTACACTTATGGTTGTAATAAAGTAATGTCTTAAAGGTGGAAAAGATGGATTTTCGACAAGCAAATCAAACCCCTGTTAACCGGCCCGAAGTAACGGCGGCTGCGCCAGCCACTCCGCATGGCGCTAAAAAGGTCAAAGGATCAGACGGCAGCCCGCAGTGGCTCAGCTGGCTTAATGTTGTAATATTGTTTGGCGCAGCCATACTGTTGACGCTCATAGCCTTCTCGTTCTCTCGAGCCGATACCAAGACGGGTGAGGACAAATACGTCGATACGGCTAAATATCAGGCGGTGTTTCTGAACAACGGCCAGGTGTACTTCGGCCGGATCGCTAGCCTCAACACCAAATACGTGGACCTAGTCGGTGTATATTACCTGACGCAAAATACGACAACAGCTGGTGGCCAGCAGCAAGCTAGCGGTGATTACACGCTCGTAAAGTTAGGTTGTCAGCAGATCCATAACCCAGATGACCGCATGCTCATCAACCGTGATCAAGTCACCTTCTGGGAAAACTTGAACAAGGACGGCAAAGTCGCTAAGAGTATAGAAGAGTTCAAGAAGCAGAATCCAAAGGGTCCAAACTGCTCGGAAACAAGCACGCAGACTCAGTCTTCAAACAATACGAATACTCAGGGTAGCACTGCGCCATCAAATACCCAGACAAACGGCGGCGCTAGGCAGTAATTTACTACGTACTGGCTAACTAGTAGCCCCGGGCGATATGCCCGGGGCTAGTTTTTTATGCCCGTAACTCTCCTCCGCATGTGTCCAAGCTGAACCGTAAGCACACGCAAAAAACCGCAGGGAAGCTGCCGTACGGTATAAATCTAGGATGGACGCTAGAGATACCGTTTCATAAACCAGTGATATATAGCCGAGCTTACAAAAGCAGCCGCCGACAGAACGGCCAGTATAATACTCCATCCTGCCAGATCCGGCGACCACTTGGCTGACATAAAATCGAACTTATATAGAGCATCGGGGACGTCTTCGAGCTGTACGCCGCGAGCAGCCATGAAGCTCTGGATACAGCTTATTGTTTCCTGCGCGCTCCCTGTTTGCCCCTGTTGATTGCACGTCTCTTGAGCCTGACCGTACAGGCTGCTATTGTTTTGGCCGAGTGCCTGCTGCCGAGCGGCCTGGATCCGCTCATAGGTATACTTGAGCTGGATGGGAGGGTGCACAGCATTGGCCCCAGCTGACAAGTTTGTGTTCATATGCCGCGAGACATAGTACCGCAGTTCTCCGAGCGCACTTTCGATATCCCCGCCCTTCTTGTCGGCGGCAAATACAGCCTCCCGCAGGGCTATCATGCGTTGGTTGTTCTGCCTGAGCCCCACCACGGTCAGACCGGCAAACAACAGTGTCAGCACCAGGAAATACCACGGGTGGACGTGCCTCAGATAACGCCAGACATGATGCAATTTTCGTTTATCCATGCTGCTTATGATTATAGCAGCGACCCTTGCTACTGGATACTAGATACTGGATACTAGTACTTATGCACATCTTTTTTTCGGGCATAGGGGGCACGGGCATCGGGCCGCTGGCGCTGGTAGCCAAGCAAGCTGGCTACGAGGTTTCCGGGTCGGACAAGCAGGATTCGCTGTACATAGACTACCTGCTGAGACACGGTGTCACCGATATTAGTATCGGGCAACATGCCGAGGATATCGCCCACATCCATGCCACTAAGCCGATTGACTGGTTTGTTTATTCCTCGGCTGTCGCCATAGAGCAGCCAGATGCGCCGGAGTTCGCTTTCTGCCAAGAGCACGGCATTCGTATGAGTAAGCGCGATGAGCTGCTGAATGAGATTTTGTCGCAAAAAAACCTAAAACTCATCGCTGTTGCCGGCACTCACGGCAAAACCACCACCACCGCCATGGTAATCTGGACACTCAAGCAGCTTGGCCTGCCCATCGGCTACATTTTGCCCGCCAAAAGCAGCTTTGCCGAGATGGGAGCCTACGAGGAAGGCGCGGAATATTTTGTGTACGAATGCGATGAATTTGACCGAAACTTCCTGCACTACCACCCCGCCCTCAGCCTCATCACCGGGGTCGACTGGGACCATCCGGACATATACCCGACCCGTGAGGACTATTACCAAGCGTTCCGCGAGTTCCTAGGCCAGTCGGCGTCGAGCGTCCTCTGGCAAAGCGATGTGGATAGGCTCCAAGGCCAACCAAGTGAAAATGATGCCGTTTTATCAGATACGGACGAAAAAATGAGGTTAATTCGCCTGGCGGGCGAGGTGAACAGGCGCGACGCGTGGCTGGTTGCCAACGCGCTTGCCCCGCGCCTAGACAAGCCCCTCGACGATTTGCTCGCAATCTTGGAACAATTTCCCGGTGTATCTCGACGGTTTGAACAAATTACCCCTGGGCTGTACAGCGATTACGCCCACACGCCGGAGAAAATCCGCGGGGCGCTGCAGCTCGGCCACGAAGTTGCCGGAGACAATCTGGTCGTCGTGTACGAAGGCCTACACAATACGCGCCAACATTTCATAAAAGATGAACTTCCGGGCCTCTTCGCGGGTGTCAAACAGCTATACATCGTCCCTAGCTACCTGGCGCGCGAGGATGAGTCGCTCGAGCTCCTGACCCCAGAAAAGCTGTGCGGGTTACTGAGCACGGATGTGCAGGCTCATGCCGAACCGGCCGCGCTGGAAGACCACCTGAAGCAGCGTTTGCAAACCCACTTAGACAGCGGCGATACCGTCCTCTGCCTGAGCGCCGGCGGTGGCGGCAGCCTCGACGAGTGGCTACGGAGGGAGTTCTCCCAGTGAAATTGCTCCAGATAAATGTCTGGATGGGCCGCTTATCGAGGCAGCTGGCAACCCTTATCGAACGGGAAAATCCAGACATAATCACCGCACAGGAGGTGTTCAGCTCCGACGGCATGGTCGGCCTGCCGGACAATACCTTCCATATTCTGGATATCATGAAGCAGTCGGGGAGATACGAGCATAGCTATTTCTCGCCCTTTTACGAAGCAGAGTACGCTGGCGTAACGGTCGGTTGCGGCAATGCCATTTTGAGTAAGCAGCCCTTTGCCACCCAAGACACATTTTTTACCCACGGTGAGCTGGCCGCATACGATAAAGCTGCGGTCTTTGAGTCAAATATACGCAATGCTCAGCATGTCACCATAGAGCTGCCGGGCAAGCAACTGCTCCACATCATCAATCACCACGGTTACTGGGAGCCAAATCCGGTTGGGTCAGAAAAATCGGTTCGTAGCATGCAGGTTGTGGTCGATGCCATCCAGAAGCTTTCTGGAGCAATCGTATTCGCCGGAGATCTCAATGTTAACCCTAACACGCCGGCCATGCAGCTATTTGACGGTCTGCTCGAGGATCTAACCGGAAGGCATAACATCACCAACACCATGAGTATTCTTGGCAAGCTACAAGGCGTGGCGCCCGATCACATACTGGTGAATGGTGCTGTACACACGCAAGATTTTCGGGTTCTAGACGACCTGGCCTCAGATCATCTGCCTCTGCTACTCGAATTTGACGTGTAGTCTATAGAGCCACAAAAAACACGACAGCCAGTATAACCACCAGGGCGACAAACCACGCTGCTGTCCCGCCTGGAGTGGTTGGTGGCGTCGTTACCGCCTTGACGATTGACTGACGCGCGTTGGCCTGAGGAGTGCTGGCGGCTGCAGCCTGCGGCTGTGCCGTATGTGCCGCCGTACCCACCGCGCCAGAATGAGAACTGGTTTGCCCCTGCCCCGCGGCATAACCATCGCTCAAGGCCGCTGCTACGAGCGCGACTTCGCCGGCCGCCCCATCGATATGCTGCTTGGCTTGTTGGGTTTTTGGGGCAGTTTCACGGGCGCGTTCTTTGTAGTATTCATGCCCGTACTCGAACGATGTCTCCTGCACGGCCTTGCCATGAGAATCGACCTCAATATTGTGCCAGGCGCTGCGTTCCATACGGTGACCTTCGGCCAACTCCAGCTGTTCGCGCTGGCGTTCCTGCTCGATTTGCTCTGCTTTTGTCAAAACACGCTGCGTCTCCTTGCGCTCGGCTTCAAGCTGCTTGGCCATCTCGCTGTCGCCACGTCGATTTTGCTCTACGGCCGTTTCGGTCTGAAGCCGGCGGTTTACCTCTGGACGTGCGATTGACGCCGTACGCTCTATGGAACGGTATTTCTCGGCCGCTGCCTCGCGAATTTTGGCCGCTTCGGCCTCACGCACCTGATCCCAGCGCAAGTTTTCGACTTGTTTTTTCTGTTCTTTGCGCTCAGATGCAAACTTGCGTTCCATCTTTTTCTCGCGGCGCTTGTGGCGAATGTGCTCTATACCGCCGCCCACGATTAGCCCAGCCACAAGTCCCCTGTTGCGGCCACGGTTGTAGGCATGGTGCTCGGCCTCTTCTATAGCCCGCGTGGCACTCGGAACGGTCGGCGCCAGACTGGCTGCAGCCGGTGCCGTGTACACACTGCCGGGCGACGATGGTGCACCATATGCTGCGCCAGGCGAATAACGACGGTGTGGGAACGGTGATCCTGATGGCGTCGGTGCCGTCGGAGGAGTCGGCGGGGTTGGTGGAGTTGGCGGACGCATCCCGCTACTACCTGCACCTGCCGCACCAGTGGCTCCGGCGGCAGCACCAGAAGTTCTGCTTGCGCCGGTTGATGAGGCTGATGTAGCCGAACTACCGCTCGACGTGCTGCCGCTAGCTGCCGCCACCGTATCGTCTTCGTCCTCGTCTTCGGCGGTAGTATCTTCTGCCGTTTCCATGACAGTTTCGGGAGGTATCTCGGCAGTAGGCATCTCCTGCGTTTCTTCGGCCATCTCAGCTGGTTCTGGTTCTACGAACTCGGGAGCGGACGCGACCGGGAAATCTTTGGGCGCTTCCATGGCAGACTGCTTGGCCTCGGCGATCTCCACCGCCTGCTCGATAATTGTCTCGTCTCGTTCCGGTGCAACGCCGCGCAAATCAATCTCTCTCCCGTCTGCTAACGTATCGGCGACATGTTCTTCGGCCGCAGACAGCCGAGGCGCTTCGACCAGCTTTTCACTTGGTTCGGGCTTTTTCTCTCTGTCAGCTTCACCTGGTTTCGTTTCTGCACCCTTGTCCGCGCCAAATATTTTTTCTAGTAAGGGGACTGTTTTTTCGGCAACTTCTCTCTTTTTCCCTTGGTCTGAGGCGGTTTTTTCGGCGCCAGCAATAATACTACCGATCTCGCGGCTTTTGTCCTTGGCTTTACTGCCTTTTTTCTCGGTTTTACTGTCTGAGGAATCCTTCTCGGGCTTGTCCTCAGGCGTAAAAATTGGCGCGCCTTCCATATATTCCTATTTTACCAGATTTACCCTATTTTTCAACGGTGTGGCGCTCCCCGTACGCTTCGCCCCTACCTATGGCCTGCAGCATCTGTTTCACGCTCGGTATAGTGTTGTCCGGCAGCTCGTCTAGACCAAACCAGTCGATCCGGTCATGCATATGTGGTTCGGCATTATGAGGTTCGCCAGTCCAGCTCTTCGCTTGGAAAATTACATGACACCATTCCATGTCCGGATTATCATCGGATCGCAGCCAAAAAGCTAGTTTGAATTCCGCGTCCTGCGGCTGAACCGTCACACCGACTTCTTCCGCAGCCTCGCGCACAGCAGCAGCCAGGAATCCCTCGCCCTTTTCCACCTTACCCGAGGGCAGACCGTAGTAACCGTCCATCCAGGCAGTGTGAGACCGGAGTACAAACAAAAACTTGCCGCCCCGTTCTATGAGCATAAATGCCGCACAAAACGGCTGGGTTGCGGTAGCAAAACTATCCACGCTGGATCCTCCCGGCTTCATCTAGCTTTACGGCGCCTTCACGCAGTATTTCTATGGCATCGTCGACCACACGTATGACGGTCGATGCCGGTCGGTCGCCCATGTCACCTCCGTCAACATAAAAGTCGACCGTGTCACCGAAATATTGCTGCGCCTGCTGTACGGTCTGTGCTGTCGGCTCGCCGGGGTGATTGGCACTAGTCGTCATGAGCGGCCCTGTTTCCTTGAGCAGCGCGCGCAGGTCGGCACTGTCGGGTATGCGAACCGCCAGCGAGTGCTTGCCCTGGTGCAAGTACGCCAGCATATCGCCGCACGGTATGACAACGCTCACGGGGTTCGGCCAGAAATGCTCCACGGCCTTGAGATAACGAGCTTTCAGGCCTAAGTCTATCAGCTGCTGCAAGCTCGCTGCCAGCACAGTACCAGGGTTTGCCTCTCGTTTTTTGACCGTAAAGAGACGCTGCACCGCCGCCAAGTCTTGGGCGCGGCATACCAGGCCATAGACTGTATCGGTCGGTACCACGCCGACACTGCCGGCTTTGAGAAGAGGGGCAATCTGCCGGCTGTCCAGGTCGCGAAATACCTGCATACTTACTGGCCTTTGCTATACACCATGTACGCCAGTGTGGCGAGCGCAGCAAAAATGATGATAGCCGCAATGATGGCTCCCAGCGGCAGCGTGCGTGGTTGTTTGGGTTTGTCTGGGGCGGCTGCGGGCTTTTGGGCTGCTTTGGCTGGGTTGTCTAGCACTTTTTCGGCAGGCGGTTCCTCGGCCGGAGCCGTTTGCGGCGGCGCGGCTACGGCCCCGGCAGGTTCAGTCGGGGCAGCGGATGAAGCCGGAGCTTCCTGTACATTTCCGGCGGCTTGCGCCTGGGGCGACGCAACAACATCCATGGCCTGTGCAGATGGAGCGGCAGAATCTGCCGGTGGTTGTTTAACGTCATTGTCCATAGCTACATTGTACCAGTCGCCTCGAAGTATTTCACGTAATACTTTGTGGCTACAGGTGATACCCCGAGCGACCGCGGCGGATCAGGCCTTCGCGGAGGAGTTCAGCGAGAATAGTGCTGCAGCGCTCATCATCGACAGCCGTTTCGATCTGCGCTTTTGTCATAGCTCCGGCAGATAAAAGTCGGATGATGATACCGCGAACCTGGCGTTTTGAGCCAGCGAAGGCGGCTTGTTTTGTATAGTGTTTGCTGCGGGAAATATTGCGCACCTGCGTTTTTAAAAAGGCGCCGTAATCCATGAGTGCCCAGTAAAATTCACGCGGATGCTCATGGTCAAGAGTTTGCCGCAATACATCCCGGATGAAATCATCAGAGACGATTTCCCCATCCCGGGTGAAATGGTGCAGGTAGACCGTCCGTATATTGGTCTCGACAAAAACAGCTGGCTGGTTAAACGCGTACGCCAGTATGGCGCCCGCAGTGTTGGCGCCCACGCCCGGAAGTTGGACGAGTTCGGCAAGTGTTTTCGGAAACCCGCCGGATACACCAAGTGCCTGCGCCGCCTGCCAGAGAAACTTGGCGCGCCGGTTGTAGCCAAGCCCCTGCCACTCGCGCAGCACATCGCCCAGTTCGGCGGCCGCGAGGCTTTTTACATCGGGAAATCGTTCTAAAAACGCTTGGTATTTTGGCACAACCCGTGCAACTTGCGTTTGCTGGAGCATGAGTTCGCTCACCAGGATTTTGTACGGGTCGAAAGAACCATCCGATTCGGGCGCACGCCACGGCAAGGCACCGCGCCCGTGCGAACGGTAGTAGTCCCACACCACCTCAAGGAATGCAGTTCGCTCAGCTGTAGATACTGTCACGCTTGTATGATACCACTCGCGGGTTAGCGAACGCCGGTCAGGCTGACATCGGCAATCTTCTTGGGAGCGCCGCCGTCAAGGCTTATGGCATAATCGGCCACTTCGGTGGGGCCCGTTACCCGGTAGACAATAACCGAGCTGCTTAACCAGTAGGAAGGTGCCTGCAAGCTTTTCTGGGTGATCAGTTCGGTTTCTTTGCCATCGGCCAGATTGCGCAGTAGCAGCACGCCCTTGGTATCACGCGCATCGACCCGGACGCTGTGTTTGGCGTCTGGGCTATCGACATAGTACCGTGAGGTGTAGTCAGAAACCGGCGTTGACTCGACCGGTGCCGATGCACCGACTGTGTATTCATACCACTTATCTGGTGTTTGGATCTTCAGCTTGTTGTAATCGGTCCGCAGTAATGACCATGCGCTGCCGGTGAACAATGTTTTCTTTCCCGTCCCGTCCACGGTAACGCGGGCGAAGGTTTCCTGTGCAGCCGGATCGGTCGCCGAAACGGTGTAGTACAACGTGCTACCTATCAGCTGGTGCCCGGCGAAATAATTCGCATTCGCCAACTGAAAGCGTTTATTGGCCGCGAGGTCGTAGGCGATGATCTTCTGTCGACTTGGGTTGGCAGCACTAGCGCCAGCTACTGTCTGCTGGTACACGAGCGTGTCGCCGCGCCAGTCTAGGAACATAATCTGTTCGGCATACTCCAGATTTACCATGTCGCCTGAAGCTGTATCGACGATGTTTAGCGCCGTCAGCAGGTAGCCATCTTTATTCCGCTTGTCATCGCGCGTCGAAGCTACCGCCACTTTGGTACCAGCTGCGTTGGGCAGGACGGCAATAGCTTGATTCTCTAGTCCGGTACCAGCTAGCAACACCTCGCGGTTTTTGCCATCCAGATACATCTTGTAGACATCAAATTTGCCGCTTTCCTTGCTAATGAATATGGCTGGTGCCGATGGCACGAGCTTCTGAGCAACTACCGTCTTAGCCGGATCTGGCCGCTCAAATGTTTCGGTGCGGTAGCCATCTTTTGTGATAGTCACCGTGTCGGTGCTGCCAGGTTCTGTGGTTAGGGTTGCTTTACCGTTTTTATCCGATTTGGCTGTCGCCTCACCGCTAGACACCACGGCATCTTTTATAGCTTTGCCGGAAAGATAATCTGTTAGGTTGTAGACTATCTGCTGACCGGTTGGCTTCAGAGACAATTCCCCCAGGTCGACTATACGCATACCGAATGCAACCTGCTTTTTCTGCGTTGGTGCAAACGCCACTTTAGACACAACAACGTCGTGCTTGCCAAGCCGTATGCCTTTGAGCTTTACGCGGCCCTCGCCGTCAGATTTACCAGACAGCCCGTCCACTCGTACGACAGCATTTTGCAGGGGTAGCTTGGTAGATGCATCGACGACCTGGACTTGCAGGCTGGAGCGAACACCGGCGGTATTTAAGATAAGGGTTCGAAGCGGCGTGACAAAATACCCCAGGGCTAGCAGCAGCACGAGCACTCCAAGTGTTCCGTAACGCTTCCATGGGCTGTACCACCAGTTGAACCAGGCGTTTTTGCATCGTTCAAAAATCGACGGTTTCATCACCACTGCCTTGGCGTGAGGTGCTCCGGGCAGTACTGCTTCGGCATCGCTTTTTAGTATGTCGTCGACGGCGGCTGCGGTCTCGGCATCATCTGGTGCAGTGGTGGCACGAAAGTCGCTGGGCGGCCGCTCCATGTCGAGATCACTCTCTGCGGTAATGCCTTCGTTCTGAGCGCGAAGCTGCTGGTTGATTTTTTCGATGTCGGTTTCCTGTGTCTGTGCTGGCGCCTCGGGAGCGGAAGGAGGCATAGTTTCAGCCGATTCGGTAGCGGCTTCTTCGGGGGCCGGTTCGGCATCGGGAAGCTTGGGCGGCTGTTCGGCGGGCGTCTCGGTGGGCTCAAAGACAGTGATAGGCTTTGGCTTACTACCGTCAAATAATTGGGGCGGGCCCATGATTTCCACGACGTGTTTTTCGGCTATTTTTTCTTCCGGATTAGTCTCCGGCGTAGGGGTGCTGTCTTTTGCCATAATGCTTATCCTTTATGGGTATTGTACCACGATTATTACCCGCATGGCGTATGAAACCCTAGGGAGCAATCCCGTGCACGCACCTACTCGTCGAGGAGCAGCTGGTGGTGTATGAGCGTGCGGGTGACCAGGATTACCAGGCAGGTGCCTGCGGCCATGAGTACGGTGGCAGCAAGCGCGGAAAGCCACGCCATGAGACCAGGCTGCAGCACCGCCGAGCGCACCTGGACAATCAGCGCAGGTAGCACTACAAAGACAAGTACAGCGAGCGCAACCAGCAGGAAGATACCGACCGCCGCCTTAACGAGCGTACTGGCTAGCTCGGCTACGATGATATCCCGATTTGTCTTGCGCGCCGGATGGACATAGTCATCGGTGCTCAGTTCACTTTCGTAGCGAACTTCTTGGCTGATCTTTGCAAGAACCATAACGCTGCCGTAAGCAACTAGCCCAACAAATCCCCAGAACATAAATGTCACCACAGCGTTGGTGGTTTCAAATCCGTCAAGCCAAGTCAGTACAGATTGGACAGCACCATTCAAGCGAGATAGTAGCGTTGCCTTCACTGTGGCAGCTTCACCGGCATCGGCCAGTGCCACGAGTGCGATAAACACGGCCGCCACCAGCGCAACGACCGCGCTAACCACCACGTCGAAACGCGTTACTTTTACTTTTTGCCACAGCAGTAACCAATTGAGCTTGACCATACTTTTAGGTAGCATAGCGCATCTCTTCTCTTTTGTCAGCCGCCACTGGTTACGGCAAGAACTTGTCTGGAAGCGGGCTAGACTGCTTGAGCAGATACTCGTAATGGGGTGCGAAGACCGCACGGGCTTCGGGCAGGGTGATTTTGCGGTTCCAGTCCTTTTCTAGCTTGGCGCGGTTGGCCGCCATGAGTGCCTCGGTGCTGAGTTCTGGATGCTCACGCCAGTACAGGCTCAGGAACGGCCCGACTAGGTGAGAGCAGCCGTCGGCGCTGGCGACAATCTGCACTTCCAGTGCCGCCTGGTGCAGGTCTAGTTCCATTTTTTTATCCATGGTTTCGATGCCTGTCACAGCTCGCTCCACAAAATCTGCGGTGAAACCCATCTCTGTTAATTTAGCCCTCCCGGACGAAATCGTTTCGTTGTATTGATCATCGAAGTTCAAAATCTTTCCGTAATCATGCAGCCACACCATCACCTCTACCAGCTCTCGGTCTGCCGCGGGGTACGCGTCGCACAACTCCATTGCAATCCGCTCCACAATCTCCAAGTGCCACCGCACAAACCACTCATGGTGCACAAACTCCGGCCGCGCCGCCACCTCCCGCACATGCCTCTTCCACGCCTCGATCTTATCACGCATTTTTCGAACCTTTCTTGGCCTGCAAGCCGCTCAAAATAGTAGCAGCCAGTATGAGACCTCCTCCTAGCAGTTCGTGCCCAAGCGGCTTTTCTTGAAAGAGCGTATAGCCGATTATGGTGGTAAAGACGAGCCCCATGGCCAGTACAACCGTGGCCACATTGGCATCAACATAGCTAAAGCCAACGAGCAGCAACTGGCTAAGTACGATGATTGCAATCACGTATACAACGAGCGTTACCGTTGCGCTGAAGGAAACCGTCCTCATGAATGGTCCGCCTGCCATGAACATGATTCCGACCATTGCCGCCGCGCCAGTAAGAAACTGATAGAACAGCACCGTCAGTTTATCGTAGCCCACGAGATACTTTTTCCGGATGATACCTGAGGCGCCATCGAAAACCCCACCTACCAAAGCAGTCACCACGCCTATACTCAGCGCCACCACATGATCTGCATAAATCGCAATTCCTGCCACAGAGAGAATCACCGCTGCAACCTTTGTCTTCGTCACCCGTTCTCTTAGCCAGAGCGAGCTCAGGGTAAACATAGTCAGGACACTACCTCCGTAGTACAGAAAAATGGTGTTTGCGAGAGTGGTGTGCTGTATGGCATAGGTGAAGAAAAGGCCGGTCATTAGTAGTAATGGCCCTGACAGCAGAGCAATTCGCCTGGTTCGCTTCGGCAGTTTTGCCCGGCGACGCACAAACCAAATGGCGGTCAAGATAACCGCTGCAAGAGCAAATCGAGCAGCAACTTGCGCCTCGTCACTCCACATATGTCCTAGCTCGCGCGCCATGATACCAAACGTCGAATACACCAGGGCAGCCCCTGCGAGAGCGGCGATACCTTCAGTCTCACGATTCAATTTGATCATATTGTCATTTTAGCAGATTTATTTTGCACATACCCGGCGGCGATAGACGATAATGGCTACTAGGATGAGGTTGCCGGAAAAAATATATAGCGGATAGATAAGTTTTGTTAAATTAGGCTGACTTACAGATATTGCGCCAAGCAGACCGGCACCGGTGGCCATAATCCACGTAGAAAGTGTTTCGGTTTCGGGTGCTTCCCACGTTTTGGCAATCGTGAGGCTGTATCCGATCATATCGACAAAGATAATGATAAGCAGCGCCACTAGGGGACTGTGCAAAACCAGTGAGAGAACCATGCCGAGACCAGCAACTACTAAGGCTGCTGTGTCCCTTAGCTTGAACCTGCCGTAGCCGTGCTTCAAGGACAGAAAAGCGACCGCGCCGCACGCCGTTACGCTCCCAACCGTCATCAGCAAAGACCAGCGGTTGCCTGCCTGAAACTGGGCAATCACAGACATTACACCAAGCCCTAGCCACACCCACCACGTTGCCCTTTCTGGTTTGGTCGTTCGGCGCAATATGTCGCGTATGTATGGCACGACACACAGTATCATCAGCAAGCCCGAAACAATACCCAGCCCAGCTCGCAACATTTCCGTCATACTGCTCATTGTAGCAGAGCTGTTACGCGGATTGTCTTTTTGGTTTAAGTCCGCTGACGAAAGCTGCTAGGGCAATAAGGAGCCCTCCAACCAGTTCATTGGTCGCTGGAATTTCTCGTAGAATCATCCAAGCAAGTAGCGGGCCAAAAATAATTTCAAGCGAAACTAGTACTGTGCCGATATTGGCGTCAACCAGCCGAAAGCCCGCCATAAAAAGATAGCCCACCACAAACAGGCCGACACCGTATAGAACTGTCAGCGCCAGGGATAGCGGCGTCAAGTTGTGCACAAACGGGCCTCCAGCTAGCAGCATCAAAATTAGCATTCCCAGAACACCGGACGTGTATTGATACGCCAAAACCGCCGACCTGTCTTGGTGGACTATTAGCTTGCGCGCAACGGTTGCAATGGCATCACACAGCCCGCCGGCAAGTCCGCAAAGCACGCCGACATTTATCGCCAGTATCGCCTGGGAATACATGGCAATCCCAGCGATGGCCAGAACAATTGCCGCTAGCTTTTGAGCAGTAATAGATTCGCGCAAAAACCAACTTCCAAACAAAAACGAGAAAACAATGCTGCCCGCAAAAAACATAAAAAGCACATTAGCAATAGAGGTTCGCTGGACACCATAAGTAAAAAATAGGCCCGTTGCCAGATATACTGGACCAATAGCCAGAGCGATATTCCGGTGTTTTGGGCTCAAACGCATGCGCTTACCAAAAAAACCAAGCAACCCAAAAAAGACATAGCGTAACGCTGTAACGAGCTACTACCTGCGCCTCATCACTCCAGACATCTCCAAGGTAACGCGTCAGTAATCCGAAACCAGCGGATAGAAAAGCGGCCAAAACAAGCGCCGCGCCGCCCTCAAGCTCCCGAATTGACTTTGTCATACCGTCATTGTATCAAAGCTTACGGAATATGTTTGGCGGCGGCCTTGAGTGAGATGATGTGTATGCCGGGAACTTTGCGGCGCAACACCTGACGGTCATTGGTAACAAAGTGTGTGCAGCCTGCCTGCATAGCTGAGGCCACATGTATAGAATCCATGGCACCAAAATCGTAACTGCGTCGTAGGTCAGCAGCCTTGAACAATACTTCTCGTGTAACCACTTGGTACCGTATTCCGACCTTTTGTAGCCATGTATAGAGCCTAGCTGCAGTTGTTTCGTTCATTTTGCGTGCCATTAGTTCCATAATTATTAACTCGCTGGCACTACAGCCAGTATTTTCTACGCTATCCCTCAAGACATGTTTTGCGTCTGGTCCGAATTCAGGGTTACCCTCTAGAGCATAGATGAGAACATTTGCATCAATACCTAACACGATTCGCCTCGGCACGCTGCTTTTCCAGCCAAGCAGTGCTGTCTTTCCCCCATGCGCCCTTGAACATACCATACGCTTCATCTATTGGCGACCTTACCGATACACCCACTTCGCCCGTGCGGGTTTTGCGCACGGTCAGCTTTTGGCCTGGTCGCAGCTGTAGCTCCTCTCGAATCTTTTTCGGGATAACCACTTGGTACTTTGCGCTAAGTGTAACAGTTGTCATACGTTCAACTATAGCAAATCGTTCAACGAAAGTCAACCGTTCAACGATTTACGCAGACTGGGTCGTGGCAGTATACTGGGGGGATGAGTGAAACACTGCGGTTGCCGGGGCTGGTGGATGTGCACGTGCATTTGCGCGATCCAGGACAGACCGATAAAGAGGATCTTACTACCGGTACGCGGGCTGCCTTGGCCGGCGGCTTTACCACCGTTTGCGACATGCCGAACAATGCCGAACCCATTACCACGCCAGAGCGACTGGAGGCTAAAATCGGGCTGGCGCAGCAAAAAGCACGCTGCGATATCGGCTTTCACTATGGCACGCTGGGCGATAATCTCGATACTTTCGGGCAAGCGGCCAAACATGCTGTG
>JBGAVA010000019.1:0-19788 GCA_044228355.1 Saccharimonadales bacterium (SeqCode) | reverse complement strand
AATGTGCTGTTTTGTGATGATGGGGTTAATGACCCTACAAGCTAAACCCGATACCTGACAGGCCTCAAGTAAGGGGTAGTGGTAGGTGCTCGTCGATTCTACAATGCACCGTAGATCATCACCGGGATAGTTGCCCTGTAGGGTGAGCAGAAAAACTATGAGCTCGCTGATGTCATTTGGTACGTGGCTATACCATTGTTCAACGCCCTGCTCGTTGACGAGTGACACATCAAGCTTTGCTTTACAGACATCACAACCAAGAAAAAAGACCATAACAAACACTCCTCCAACCCCAAGATATGGAGCCCCAGGTTACATTGATACAACTGGACACGGTGGCGAGGCTTCCCGAAAAGGTACGTCAGTGCTACCATAGACTTGTTCGTTTTAGACCGTAGAAGAGCCCTGGCTCATCACTGTTCTGTAGTACTACTCACATGCGGAACAGGGGTGAATACCAGGGTTTTTCTCGATAACCTCACGATAGATGGTTACCAACTGAAGGGTATGAGAAGCGATAGACTCACTTCGGAGCTAGTGCAAACAAACACCGCTCAATGTGGGATTTCGATCGTCCTCCATGCCACTGGGTATTGTAGCCCCAACAGGAGTTGGAGGCTACAGGTAATATACAAGTGGGGTTAGGTTACGTCAGCGAAATGCCCGCCTCTTTGGCTACGGCGAGCACTTGGGCGTGAGCAAATCTGATTTTCTTTTCGAGCGAGAGGTGAGACAGCTGCTTGCTGCCGCGCTGGACTTCGGCCAACATCTCGTATATGTCCTTGATGTCATTCTCGACAGCTTCCATTCTGCCATCGAGATTGTCAAGCCGGCGATGTACCTCGCCAAAACCGCGGTGCATTTCAGACTCGAGGCTAGATACGTGTGTCTCGACTTTATAAAGGCGTGATTCGACTTTGTCTAACCGCGATTCGACACCGTCTAGGCGGGATTCGACACCATCGAGGCGGGATTCAATCCTGTCAAATCGTCCATCCATTTCATCAAACTTAGGCAGGACTAGAGCTTCAAAACCCTCGGAAAAAACCTGGCGCATCGTCTTCACATCATCTTCCGTCAAACTCATAGTGGAGCTATTGTACTCCTGCATATATGCGTCTTCAAGCTGTTATACACAGTTGTTTTTACAGCAAATAAGAAAAGCGCTCCGTCCAAATGAGGCGAAGCGCTTCTCTGTTACTGGGGCATTCCCAGGTGAAACTATTTGGTGATCTTGGTGACCACGCCGGCACCGACGGTGCGGCCGCCTTCGCGGATAGCGAAGCGCAGACCCTGCTCCATAGCGATAGGAGCAAGCAGCTTAACCTTGAAGGTTACGGTGTCGCCCGGCATGACCATTTCTTTGTCAGCTGGGAGTTCGACTTCACCAGTTACGTCCGTGGTGCGGAAGTAGAACTGAGGCTTGTAACCCTTGAAGAATGGCGTATGACGGCCACCTTCTTCTTTGCTGAGGATGTAGACCTCGGCGTCGAATTCGGTGTGAGGGGTGATGGTACCTGGCTTGGCAAGCACCTGACCGCGCTCGATATCGTCACGCTCGATACCACGGAGCAGTACACCGGCGTTGTCGCCAGCCTGACCTTGGTCGAGGCTCTTCTTGAAGGCTTCGATACCTGTTACGACACTCTTCTGAGTTGGGCGGATACCAACGATTTCAACTTCTTCGTTGATCTTCACAACACCCTGTTCGATACGACCAGTTGCCACGGTGCCGCGACCCTTGATGCTGAAGACATCTTCGATAGGCATGATGAATGGCTTATCGAGATCACGAACTGGCTCTGGCAGGTAATCGTCCATAGCCTTGACAAGTTCCATGACAGCGTCTTCGTTGGCAGCATCGCCTTCGACAGCCTTGGCAGCTGAACCCTTGATGATCGGGCAATCGCGGTCGAAACCGTTCTTTTCCAGCAGATCGCGGATTTCCTCTTCGACAAGTTCGACGAGGTCGGCATCGGCGAGATCCATTTTGTTCATGAAGACCAAGATCTTCGGTACACCGACCTGGCGGGCCAAGAGGACGTGTTCGCGGGTCTGAGGCATAGGGCCGTCTGCGGCAGAAACGACGAGGATAGCGCCGTCAACCTGTGCAGCACCGGTGATCATGTTCTTGACGTAGTCGGCGTGGCCTGGCATGTCGACGTGTGCGTAGTGGCGCTTTTCGCTTTCGTACTCTTGGTGAGAGGTTGCGATGGTGATACCGCGAGCCTTTTCCTCTGGAGCATTGTCGATCTGATCGTAAGCGACTGGCTTGTTTACGTCACTTGGTAGTTTTTTTGCCAGTACCATAGTGATAGCGGCGGTGAGAGTGGTTTTGCCGTGGTCGACGTGGCCCATAGTACCAACGTTGACGTGTGGCTTAGTGCGGTCAAATGTTCCTGCCATGTAGGTAGAACTCCTTTGATTATATTAGTTTACTAGTTTGTTCACGCGGTCCATATTGCTCTATTGTACGTTTTGCATGTACATACTACAGCAACGCCCTCACGCGAGATACGGTGTTAAGTATAGGGAATTGAAACACGAATGTAAAGACCAACGCAACTGTCATCTCGACCGAAGCTCGCTAGAGCGAAGTGGAGAGATCCCGTAGCTGCGGATTGAGGCTTGCGATAAGCTGAAGCTTCTTTTGTCGGCTCCATTTCTTTAGCTGCTTCTCCCGAGCTATAGCGGCATCGACGTCTGGAGTTTCTTCGTAGTACAGCAGCTCATGACAATTATACCGTTTGGTAAAGCCTGCAATTGTGCCCGATTTATGTTCGGCGGTACGTCTGGCCAGGTCGTTTGTCATGCCGATATAGAGCACTGTGCGTCGTGCGTTGCTCATGATGTAAACGTAGTATGAATTCATGTCTGTAGGCGGTGGCTGTCTGACGGGATCCCTCGACGCGCTTTGCTTACTCGGGATGACATGCCCTAGTCCGGTGTCATTTCGAGCGAAGCCGAGAAATCTCGTCGGTGTCTGTCTGACGGGATCCCTCGACGCGCTTTGCTTACTCGGGATGACATGCCCTAAAGGGCATGTCACTTACTGTTCTTGGCGATGATGGCTTCGGCGACGTTGTTTGGTACGTCGGCGTAGTGGTGCAGCTCCATGCTGGAGCTGGCTCGACCCTGGCTCATAGAGCGCAGGTTGGTCGTGTAGCCAAACATCTCACCAAGTGGAACGAACGCTGTTATTTCCTTGATCCCGGATGAAAGATCTTCCATGGATTCTATGCGGCCGCGCTTGCTGTTGAGGTCGCCGATGACGTCACCCATGAACTCTTCGGGTGTAACCACGACGACTTTCATGACCGGCTCAAGCAGCACGGGAGCGGCTTTTTTGAAGCCTTCCTGGAAGCCCATGGAGCCGGCGATACTGAAGGCCATTTCGCTGGAGTCGACTTCGTGGTAGCTGCCGTCGTACAGTTCGACCTTGACATCGACCACTGGGTAACCGGCGATAACACCGTTGCTCATGGCTTCCTCTATGCCCTTGCGGACAGCTGGGATGTATTCGCTTGGTACCACGCCACCTTTGATGGAATTGATCCACTCAAAGCCAGCACCCTGCTCGTTTTGGCTGAGGCGCAGCCAGACGTCACCGTATTGACCGCGTCCACCGCTCTGACGGACAAACTTACCCTGAGCCTCGACAGCGTCTTTACGGATGGTTTCACGGTAAGCCACCTGCGGCTGACCGATGTTAGCTTCGACGCTAAATTCGCGCTTCATGCGGTCCACCAGGATTTCGAGGTGCAACTCGCCCATACCAGAGATGATGGTTTGGCCGGTTTCGTCATCGACGCGCACACGGAAGGTTGGATCTTCCTCGGCTAGACGCTGGAGCGCAAGGCTCATTTTTTCTTGGTCGGCCTTGGTCTTTGGCTCGATGGCGATAGAGACGGGCGGATCTGGGAAGGTGATGTTTTCAAGCTGGATGGGGTGCGCTGGGTCACACAGGGTGTTACCGGTGGTCGTACCTTTCAGGCCAACTATGGCGGCAATGTCGCCAGCCACAACTTCGTTCACGTCTTCACGCTTGTCTGCCTGCATACGGACTATCCGCCCGACGCGCTCTTTTTCGCCAGTAGAGCTATTCAGGACGTACGAACCAGCCTGGAGCGTGCCTGAGTAGACGCGGAAGTAGGCCAGCTTACCGACAAATGGGTCGGTCGTGATCTTGAAAGCTAGGCCAGCCAGCGGTTCGCTGGCGTCGTGCTTGCGCTCGATCTCGTCGCCAGTCTTGGGGTGGACGCCCCACGCATTGCTACGGTCATCAGGTGCTGGCAGGTAATCATTGACCATGTCGAGCACTTTTTCCACGATGACACCGCGGCCGTCACCACCGGTCACAGCGTAGAATTTGCCGCCGAGTACCGCGGTGCGGATGGCTTGCTTGATTTCGTCGACGCTTAAGCCGTCTTCGCCCACTTCGAAATACTTTTCGAGCATGGCTTCGTCTTCGGCGACAGCGTTTTCGATGAGGAGGCTACGGTATTTCTTGACCTGGTCCATCATGTCTGCCGGGATCTCACCCTCCACGAGCTCATGGTCGTGGAATTCGGTGTAGGTGTAGGCTTTCATGGTGACGAGGTCGACCACGCCGTTGATGCTCTGCTCGAAGCCGATGGGGAGGTGTACCGGGAAGGCGCGCTTGCTCAGGCGGTGATGGATAGAGTCGAGGCTCTTGTAGAAGTCGCCGCCAGTTTGGTTGATCTTGTTGATGAAGCATATGCGCGGCACGCCGTACTTGTCGGCCTGGCGCCAGACGGTTTCGGACTGGCTTTCCACGCCCATTTTGCCGTCGAACACCACGCAGGCACCGTCGAGCACGCGAAGACTGCGCTCCACCTCGGCCGTAAAGTCGATGTGGCCGGGGGTGTCGATGATGTTGATCTGCTTGCCCTTCCAGAAGCACGTCACAGCGGCACTGACGATGGTAATACCGCGCTCCCGCTCCTGTTCCATCCAGTCAGTGGTGGTTCCACCCTCGTGAACGGCCCCGATTTTATGTTTGAGACCAGTACGGTACAGAATACCCTCGGTCGTCGTCGTTTTACCCGCGTCGATATGGGCGATGATGCCCATATTGCGGATGTCTTTCATGAGTACTTTCTTATCTGCCATGTCAGCTCCTGGGTTGTGTTATTGTCGGTAGTACATTCCTATCAGCTATATCAAGTATAGCTTGCCCGATCAATCGCTCCATTGCTAATCCGTCTTCATTCAAAAGACTGTCCGCAACTTCACGTGGGGTAAGGACGATAGTATCATCGAAAAATGACGACTGTAAGACGTTGGCACCTAGGACACCACTGACAAGCTTGACCTGTTCAGGATCTAAAGGTGGCTTTATAACTGTTACGTAACCTTCGAATGCTCGCCCCTTGCTACAGGAAGTCTCTGCCCGTCTACTCCAGTGCACACGGTCCTGCTTCATTGTATAACTAATATGACTCATGCTCTATCCTCTCGCGAAATGCGCGAAGGCGCGGTTAGCGTCGGCCATACGGTGCGTATCTTCACGCTTCTTCACGGCTGAACCTTGGTTGTTGTAGGCGTCCATGAGCTCGGCAGCTATGCGGTCGGCCATGCTCATACCCTTACGGGCACGGGCAGCCTGTACAAACCACATCGTGGTTAGGTGGTTCTGGCGCTGGCCTTTGACTTCAAATGGGATCTGGTAGTTGGCGCCACCCACACGGCGAGAACGAGTCTCTACGTTGGGGCGGATATTGCCCATGGCTTGCTCGAAAACATCGAGCGGGTTGTCTACTTTTAGCTTCTTGGCCGCTGTTTCCATGCCGGTGTACACAAGTCGCTCGGCGACCTGCTTTTTACCATCGCGCATGACGCGGTTTATGAGCCGCTGTACCGGTACGCTGTTGTACACGCGGTCAGCCGGTATATCTCGAACTAATGATGCGGTTACTTTCCGTGGCATTACTTGCTCTCCTTCTTGGCGCCGTATTTGCTGCGGCCCTGTTTGCGGTTTTGGACACCCTGGAGGTCAAGTGCGCCGCGCACGATGTGGTAGCGCACGCCCGGAAGGTCCTTCACGCGGCCACCGCGGATCATGACCACAGCGTGCTCTTGCAGGTTGTGACCCTCACCGCCTATGTAAGCCCAGACTTCATAGCCATTGCCCAGGCGCACGCGGGCGACCTTACGCAAGGCTGAGTTTGGCTTCTTAGGTGTTTTGGTTGTGACCTTTACGCACACGCCGCGCTTAAACGGCGCAGCTTTCTCGTAACTTTTGGTCTTAAGGTTGTTCGTAACGCGCATGAGCGCTGGTGACTTAGTTTTCGTCGTCACCTTGGTACGCGGTTTGCGCACCAACTGGTTGATAGTAGGCAAAACAATGCCCCTTTCCGAGACCACGTAAGTCTCACTTATATTCGCCGAAGAGAATTCTCGTTTAACCGAGACACATCTCCTCTACCGCCAATCCCTCACAGCGTAAACGCCACGAAGGAAGCTCGAATTTGATATAACTGCTCTATCTTAACAGATTAGGTACAGGATTGCAACGCGTGATAGCCTATACGCTACCTTGTGCTAACGGTCTGCCGGGTGGTGTCTGTTGCGCCGGAATAGTCAGTAACCGTTAGCATTACCGTGTATGTACCCATTTTCCTGTAGGTGTGGGCTACCGTCGGTTGGTAGGTGACGGCGCTCGTTCCGTCTCCAAAATCCCAAGAGTAATACTGCATTGGACCTTCAATGTCTTTAGATGCAGATCCATCGAAGGTATACGTTTTTGACTTCGTACGACTGACGCTAAAACTGGCGATAGGTGCATCATTCACCGGTTCTACCAAGATACTTACTTCTGCGGTTGCCGTAAGGCTACCGTCGGAAACACTGTAGCGAAAACTGTCGGAACCGCTATAGTTTAGTGCGGGCGTATACGTGTACGAGCCGTCTGAGTTCATTACTACTACGCCGTTTAGCGGTGCTAGGGATAGCGAATATGTTAGCGAACCGGAGTCAACATCATATGAGCTGGGGCTTAGATTGCCACTATATCCAACATCCTCTTTGGTACTTATCGAAGAATCTACGGCGACAGGGGCGTCATTTACTGATACTACCGTAACCGTAACTGTTTGAGTAGCGGTGGAATACCCGTCTGAGGCTTCGTATGTAAAGCTATCTGAGCCGTTGAAATCCTTATGGGGTGTGTAGGTAAAATCACCATTTGCCTGTACTGCCACGTTTCCATTTGTAGGCTGGCTTGAACTCACGACACTCAGCGCATCATTTTCAGCATCGACATCATTGGCCAGCACATTGCCACTGAATGCAGTGTCCTCGTCGGTGGTGTACGTATCTGGATTGGTCTGTGGTGGACTGTTTGGTGTGATAGTAACTCGAATTGTTGCCGTAGAGGAATATTCATATCCATCTGACAAGGTATAGGCCATTGTCGCGACACCTGAGGCACCACGAACCGGATCAAATCGAAAAGTTGTTTGAGATGCAAGCGGGCCACTCACTCTGTAAAAAGTTCCCAGCGGTGTGGCCACCGGGTCATATTGAATAACGTTCGGCTGTAAACCGGGTGCGATTGTATATAGATCATTTATTCCAGTACTGATATAAGCACTTGATGTATCAAGCGTTGAAACAGCATCATCACGCGCGACCATACGTTGGTAGCCGGGAGAACTCACGTGTAGCGTCACAGTTGCACGGTCACAGGTTGGGTACGGTTTGGTTGGGTAGATCGATGGAGCCAGCTCATAATAAAACTCATCGTCACCAACAAATCCGTTTGGCGGTAGATAGTTAAATTGGCCATGCTGGTTTACTAATACTGTTCCACCATTAGTAGTTCGAGACAAATATCCGCCTACGGAGTACGCCGTGCCACTGGCTGCATCACCCAGGGTATCATTCGCTACAACCGTTCCGCTAAATGCATTATTGGGCGGCATATCACCAGAAAACGTAAAAACGTCGTCAACCGCATCGCAGCCTGGCATCGGAACAACTTCCGCATAGACAGCCGAGGGCAGAGCGATAAAAACGGCCAGAATTGCAGCCGTAATAATTCTAGTGAACCGAGACACGAGTTGCATACATAATTTCATGCTATTTGAAACTCCTTATGGAGCTATCTTACCACGAAGGCCAAGAAATGCAATTACTCTATTTTAGTGTTGACTTAATTAAGTCAGTTGTTTAGTATGGTGTTATGGACATATTTTATGCGCTATCAGCACCCATTCGACGACAGATAGTTGAACTACTTTCCGAAGGCAACAAAGTCGCAGCTTCTGTAATAGCAGAAAACTTCAACGTCAGCCCTTCCGCCATCTCTCAACACCTGAAAGTCCTGCTCGATTCCGACATCGTGCAGATGCATAAAGTTGCTCAGCAGCGACTTTACGAACTCAATCCTCAGGCGCTCAAGGAGCTAGAGACTTGGGTCGAACAGATGAGCAAGCCGTTTGATGTACTTGGCAGTTTGATAACTACCGAGGGTAAAGAGAAGACAACGTAAAGGAGTAATTATGGAAACACGCACCACGGACCGCCGTGGGCCAGTTCAAGCCGGCCCTGAAACACAAAATGTACCTGATGTCGGTATGCCGCCACAGCCCGAGGAATTTTGCGGGATAAGCCTGAGTGCACTGCAGCGCCTTGGACGCGCCGCCAGTGACACCTGCGCCCTGCCTCCTCGGTACAGCCAGGTTGTCTGCGGGCTAGAAAAGATCCTGCCCTATGCTGGCCTGATTGAGACCGTAGTACAGGACACTCCTCGGTCGATTGAACCGCATTTGCCAGCCATTAAGCAAGTTGCAGCCGAATTCATACCCGGGCTTCGCACCGCAGATCGGGTAACACGGCATATTCCGCCCCTCCAGCGCAAGCTCGATGCCCGTGTCACCAAAGCCATACTCGGCAAAGGTCCCGAGCTAGGAGAAGCAGCTCGGGCAAAAATGGAACAAGTGAGGCCAGAGGTAGATTTTCTCAGTAGTTTCGACAACCCACGTCAGCAACTCACAGAGGAAGCAGCCCAACTGGCCGCCCGTGTTAGCGCCGCCACCTTACAGGCCCGAGACGAACGAATATCCGGCAGCGTACGGGTCCAATCCGAGACACCGAAAGGTATTCTGGGTATTGCCGTCCGCATTGTGCGCAGTGTAAAGAATTTTTTTGGCAGACTTTTCGGCAAACAAAACGATGAGATGGTGTCAAGAGACATCACGGCGCAGGACGCAGGCTTAGGCTTGGCCAGAGCCATCCACGGTACCGCTTTACCTGAAAACAGACAGAAGTTCCAGCTTATAAGCCGGTATATTACGCCGCATATACAAACGCTTGGTACCTACATGACACCAGATAAACTTGCCCTTGCAGCTCCTGAGCTGCTTACCTTTATCTACTCATTAACGCCCGATGACGAAACCGGCAAAGACATCTGCGCCAGCGTCGAACAGCATCCACATGAGCTGAGATTCGTGACTGATTTCAAACGAAGATATGGACGTTACGATTTAGATCGCATCCAGCGAGCCAGCCGAACATTGCTACCTGCTCTACGAGACGTTTTGCCGACAAAAGGCATGCAGGTTCGAGAGAGTTACGAGCGAATATATCAGCTCCTTGGTATGGGTGCAGACACTACGCTCGCCCCGAAGGAGTCTAGTAGAGACGACGAGTCAAAACCTGCCAAGGCAAAATGGCAGCCAATTCGCGTAGTCATGAGACGCCTTATTGGGCCAGAGACAAGCAATGCACAGGAACAACAAATCAAACAGCCTACTTTCTTGGCCCAAGCTCGAAGGCTGTTTCGCAGCGAAAGTCCGACTCCACGCCAACCGTGGCGAATTGTAGCCCGCCGCCTATTCGGCAGGTAGTCGCATTAGCGGCATGAAGTGCTAAAACACCCCGCACTGGTTGCAGGGTGTTTCACCTGGGATGGCGTTTTTCCAGATGTACTTTCACCTGGGATCGCACTCGGGAGTTCCTATTGTCTTTGACCACTCAATCATGTCAGGAATCTGAAGCTCTTCAGCAAAATCATTAATTATGATTTTGCCGTCTATGCGTGCTCCGCCCCTCGACAATTTTATCGGGTCTGGCTCTATACCCGACAACTCAATCTTAAACAGCTGCTAATAGTGTCAATCCCTAGCTAAGCCAGCTCGCCAATTATAACCTTCGCTCCGTAATCATCTAACATTACAGCGGGGTCATATCTCATTTCATAGTCGTTGACTGGGAATGCTTCATTGTCAATATATATTTTCGTGAGGAATTCAACCACATCTTCACGTCTTGATAGCTTATTAAACAATGGACCAAAGTAATTCTGGATTGCGATACAGGCGGTTGTATCTTCCGGCTGTAAGTTTTCCTCAAAGCAAATAGGTTGCTGACGCCTATAGAATTGCTTGGCAAGTTTGCTATTAGCTGTGTAATTTATCTTAGGGCTCATCATCATGTACAAATCAGTTATAAAAATTTTTTCTTGTTGAAGTGGGCTAAATTTCACTTCTCCATCGAATGATTTGCAGCCTAGTGGAGAAGTTCGATTGCGTTCAAGAAATATGCCGATGTATTGCCCGTCTAGCCTTTCGTAGACAAACTTATCAGGATGAATAAAGCCGTATGGAGCCAACATGTCGGCAATTAGCAGATCATGCCGGAGTCCCTTTCTATTTTTCATACAAGCACCTCCTTATATCGTGATCTCATCCTACCATAAGACAGGCACAATTTGCTTAATAAGCGCTCGCTTACTACTCGCGGAGCAGACCAGAGAGCCGTTCTGAATATAGGTAATACCCGACGTACTCTGGCCTGGCCTTAAAACACGAAAATACCCCGCACTGGTTGCGGGGTGTTTTCACCTGGGATGGCGTTTTTCCAGATGTACTTTCACCTGGGATGGCACTCTGATTGTACTGTCGACACAACAACAGCAGGCTCAAGCAGAGTCGCTTTTAGCGAGCGACTCTGCTTTTTGTCTGCTCCGCCCTATCCTTCAGCGCGGAAGGTTTGGTCGTTGTGGTACTCTTCGACAACGACATCGTCGCCCTCGTCGAGCGCGTTCGACGCACCGTAGCCAGTACCAACTGGGATCTTGCGACCCAAGATGACATTTTCCTTAAGGCCGAACAGCTTATCGACACGACCGGAAGTGGCGGCGCCGATGAGGACACGGGTGGTGTCCTGGAAGCTGGCTGCGCTTAGGAACGAATCGGTGCTGAGCGAGGCTTTGGTGATACCGAGCAGTAGCTGGTTCACCTTGGCTGGCTGCTTACCGTCACCTACCAACACTTCGTTAGCTTCGGCAACTGCCAGTTTGCTCACCACGTCACCAGTGACGAATTCGCTGTCGCCAGCATCTTCTATCTGAACGCGGCTGAACATCTGACGCACGATGATTTCAAGGTGCTTGTCAGAGATGTTCTGACCCTGTCCGGCAAAAATGCCGAGGATTTCGTTCATGATGTAGCGCTGAGTTGGCTCGACGCCCTGCAGACGCATTAGGTCGTGCAGGTTTATCGAACCGTTTGTCAGCCGCTGGCCAGCTACGACGGCATCGCCATCGGCGACAAGCAGTTGCTTGAAGCCCGGGATTTCGTAGCGGACGACGCTCTTGCTGGTTGGCGCGATGATGACAGATTTGTCGGTGATTTCGGCTTTACCGGCCATCGGTGAGATGAGCGGTTCCGAACCATCTTCCTGGCTGGCCAGAACATCGCCGATGGCGACATCGCTGCCAGTGGCAATCTTTGGCGTGCGGCCATTCAGGTCTAGCTCAAGAATCTCACGGTCGTTGGCAGTCACCTGGACGACATAGTGATCGGCTTCTTCCCAAGCGTTGACGACACCATTGATGTCTGCCAGGTACGCTTGACCCTTCGGTGAACGGGCTTCAAAAAGTTCTTCCACGCGGGAAAGGCCCTGAGCCGTATCATCGGCCACAACTGCACCAGAACGGTGCTTGGAGTCGAGTGACAGCTGCGTACCAGGCTCGCCGATACTCTGTGCGGCGATAACGCCGATGGGGTTGTGGCTGGTGACGAGATGGCCGGTGGCCGGGTCGACACCATAACTCTTCTGCGGTACGCCGTGGACAGATGTTGCGCTGAGGGCGCTGCGGATTTTCACTCCGTCGAGACTCGGGTCGGCATCGATAGCTTCGGCAATTTCTTTGGTAAACAATTCGCCAGCCTTGATGTGGCCCTTGACGTCTTCGGCTGCAAAGCGACCTTGCAGTCGTGAGGCATAGGTGACGCCTATGGCGGCAGCGTCGGCGCGGAGCAATGCGAAGCCTGGGTCAGCTGCATCGGCCGAATCATCGTCTATGGTAAAGACATCTTGCGATACATCTACCAGGCGGCGGGTCAGGTAACCAGCGTCGGCCGTTTTCAGGGCGATGTCGATGACGGCTTTGCGGGTACCACGGGTACCGGTGAAGTACTCCAGCGGTGTAAGTCCCTGCATGTAGCCTGCCTTGACCGGCAGCTCAATGACATTCCCGGCTGCATCCTGGAACACGCCCAGCATACCGACTGACATTTTCATCTGGCTAATATTACCGCGGGCACCAGAGGTGATGGCGATAGCCATGGAGCCGTCCTGGTCCTTCATCTGCTCGGCGAGCAGGTTTTGCACGCGGGTATCTATCTTGGTCCAGTTTTCGACCGTCAAACGGTGCCTTTCATCATCGGTGATGAAGCCTTGCTCGTACTGGTCAGATATGCCAGCGCTGCGAGTTTCACCTTCCTTGATGACGCCGTCTAGGCCGCGGATAGGTTCGAAGTCGCCCATGCCCATAGACAAGCCAGAGAGGGTGGCGTAGCGGAAGCCGAGGTCCTTGAGGTTATCGGCAATCTCAGCCGTTTTCTCTTGGCCGTACTGGCTGTACACCGCTGCCATGACTTTTTGCAGACGCTTTTTGGTCATAGCTTCGTCTTGGTAGGCAAAATCTTCTGGGAAAATTTCGTTGAAGTAGAGGCGGCCGAGAGTGGTATCGCGCATTTCACCGCGGAATATCACCTGTATGCGGCTCTGGATGTTAACAACACCGGCGTCGAAGGCCATAGAGGCCTCGTTGAGGCTAGAGAAGGCCCGCGGAACGGTGGTGTTACCTGGACGTTCGTACGTCAGGTAGTAACAGCCGAGGACGATGTCCTGCTCGATGTGCAGAATCGGTGAACCGTCGGCTGGCTTGAGCAGGTTCCGGTTAGCCGACATGATGTCGCGGGCTTCAGCCTGGGCGGCGTCGCTCAGCGGCAAGTGCACGGCCATTTGGTCGCCGTCGAAGTCAGCGTTGAAGCCCTTACAAACGAGCGGGTGCAGCTGGATGGCACGACCCTCGATAAGCACGGGCTGGAACGCCTGAATACTGAGGCGGTGCAGTGACGGTGCGCGGTTGAGCAGTACGTATTTGCCTGTGATGACTTCGTCGAGCGCATCCCAGACTTCCGTTTCACCGGTTTCAATCATGCGGGTGGCGCTGCGGATATTGTGGGCTTGTTCGCGGAAGATCAGCTCACCGATGACAAATGGTTTGAATAGCTCCAGAGCCATCATCTTCGGTAAACCACACTGATTGATCTTCAACTCTGGACCGGCCACAATGACCGAGCGACCAGAGTAGTCGACGCGCTTTCCGAGCAAGTTCTGGCGGAAACGGCCTTGCTTGCCTTTCAGCATATCGCTGAGGCTCTTAAGGCGGCGGCGTTGACCGGTGGCGGCCACAGCGCGTCCGCTGCGAGCGTTATTGTTGTCTATGAGGGCATCGACCGCCTCTTGCAGCATGCGCTGTTCGTTGCGGCGAATGACTTCGGGTGCATTGAGCTCAATCAGCTTCTTCAGGCGGTTATTGCGGTTGATGACACGGCGATAGAGGTCGTTGAGGTCGCTGGTGGCAAACCGGCCGCCAGTGAGCTGCACCATCGGGCGCAGATCTGGCGGGATAACCGGCAAAACTGAAAGACACATGCTTTCCGGCTTAATGCCAGCTCGTTCCATACTCTCCAGCAAACGCAAACGCTTCATGAGCTTCTTTTTGCGCTGGCCTTTGGCTTCCTCGGCTTCGGCCGTCAGATCTTCGATGAGCTGATGTAGGTCAATCTCAACCAGAAGATCCTGCAGTGCCGCGCCACCCATGCCCACCGTAACCATGTCGCGCAGTTCACGCGGCATGTTGCGGAAATCGGTCTCGTTCATGAGACTGAGCTTAACGAGACTATCGAGCTGGCTCTTTAGCAGATCCCAGTCTTTATCAAGTTGCTCAAGTTCCTTTGTCTGTGCCTCGGCCAAGGCCTTCACATCGGCACCTTCCGCTTCGGCTTCTTTCTGGTAGCGAAGCTTGATAGCTTGTTGGGCGGCCTGCCATTCGGCTTCTTTGTCGGCACGGTATTTATCGCGAGCGGCTTCGTTGACCGACTTAACAATGTAGGCAGCAAAGTACGCCACGCGCTCGAGGCTCTTCACGGTCATGCCGAGCAGCAAACCAACCGCGCTCGGTGTACCGCGCAGGAACCAGATGTGCGCCACCGGCACAGCCAACTGGATATGGCCCATGCGTTCACGGCGGACAATACTGCGTGTAACCAGCTCGCCTTTTTTATCGACAGCGGCTTCGCGACTGCGAACACCCTTGTACTTGGCATCGTGTGGATTGATATCTTTGACCGGCCCGAAGATACGTTCGCAGAACAGACCATCGCGTTCTGGTTTCTGGGTGCGGTAATTGATGGTTTCTGGCTTGAGAACCTCTCCGTAGCTCCAATCTAAGATGTCAGATGCGCTGGCCACAGCCAAACGCACGGCATCAAAATCGGCTATATTAGTTCCGTATGAATAGCGTCGCATTAGGCGTTCCTTTCAGTCACTGCAATTTTCAATTTACAGTTTTCAATTTTCAATCCTTTGGCCGACGTTGCAACGGCCTTTGCAGCTGCATTGGGAATTGTACATTGATCATTAATTGGTAATTGTGAATTGGTCATTGTGAATTGAAGCATCGCGACTACTCCCCTCCTTCATCGTCTGTCATGTCTTCATCGCTCGCAGCCGACACCATGGCGGCTTCATCAAATTCTGCTTCTATCGGTGCGCCGCTGCTATCTTCAAATTCAAACCCTTCGCCGATGGCTTCTTCGTCAGACACATCAACGTCAGAGATAGCTGAGGTCGGGGCCTCGATTTTGGCAGGATGAGTTGCTTCCTCATGAATATTGGTTGCCAAAACCGCTTCTGCATCTACCACGTGGTCGGAAGCAACCAAGTCGACCTTGAGGCCGAGACCTTGGAGTTCTTTCACGAGGACGTTGAAGCTTTCTGGTACCTTTGGACCGACAATCTCGGTCTTCTTAATGATAGCTTCGTAGGCCTTGCTACGCCCGTAGACGTCATCTGACTTGATGGTGAGCATTTCTTGCAGCGTATTGGCGGCGCCGTAGGCTTCGAGCGCCCAGACTTCCATTTCGCCGAAGCGCTGGCCGCCGTTTTGGGCCTTGCCGCCCAGCGGCTGCTGCGTGACCATGGTGTATGGCCCGGTTGAGCGGGCGTGGATCTTATCGGCCACCATGTGGTTGAGCTTAATCATGTACATGCTGCCGACGGTGGTGCGCTCTTTGTAAGCGCCGCCGGTGCGGCCATCGTAGAGTTGCTGCTTGCCGTCTTCTGGGAAACCGGCTTCTTTCAACATGCTCTGGATTTTGGCCATCGGTACGCCGTTAAAGCTGGGGCTGGCGACTTTCATGCCGAGCGCCCGAGCGGCCATACCAAGGTGCGTTTCAAACAACTGACCGATGTTCATGCGGCTTGGCACACCCAGCGGGTTCAGTACGATATCGACAGGCGTACCGTCTTCCATAAATGGCATGTCTTCGACAGGCAAAATTCGGGCTATAACACCCTTGTTACCGTGACGGCCACCGAGTTTGTCACCCACGCTAATTTTGCGCATTTGCGCCACGAAGACCTGTATCTGCATGAGTACGCCGGCTTTCAGTTCGTGGCCAGTTTCGCGGCTGAAGATCTTCACGCCAACCACCTTGCCGTGTTTGCCGTTGCTCATGCGCTGCGAGGTGTCGCGGACTTCCTTGGCTTTTTCACCGAAGATAGCGCGGAGTAGCCGCTCTTCGCTGCTGAGCTCCTGTTCGCCCTTTGGCGTAATCTTACCAACGAGGATATCGCCAGGGTGCACCTCGGCACCGATGCGCACAATACCGTCATCGTCCAGGTGACGCAACGCGTCCTCGGACACATTTGGGATATCGCGAGTAACAATTTCTGGGCCGAGTTTGGTTTCACGGACCTCGATCATGTAGTCCACAATGTGGACGCTGGTCAGCGTGTCATCCTCGACGAGCTTGCGGCTGATGATGATGGCATCCTCGAAGTTATAACCGGCCCACGGCATGAACGCCACGAGCAAGTCTTTCCCAAGCGCCAGTTCACCGCCCTGGATGCTCATGCCTTCGATGAGCGGGTCGCCAGCTTTCACCTTATCGCCAGTCGAAACAACGACGTGCTGGTTTATGCTGGTACCTTCATTGGAGCGGACAAAATGCTGCGCCTCATAGGTGACAGGACCGTCCTTATATTTCACAACCACCTTGTCAGCGTCTGCCCTGATAACTTCACCCGCGGCATCGGCGACTACCAACTGGCCAGTGTTCTGAGCAGCAGCAGCCTCAACGCCGGTTCCGACGATAGGGCTTTCCGGGGCAATCAGCGGCACGGCTTGGCGCTGCTGGTTACTACCCATGAGCGCTCGGTAGACGTAGTTTTTCTCGATAAACGGAATCAGGCCGGCGCTTGAACCGATAATCTGGTTCTGAGCGGCATCGATGTGCGTGACATCTTCGCGGTCAACGGTCGATGATTTCAGCCCAGCTCGGGCACTCACACGTTCATCCGCGATCTTGCCAGTTTTGTCCAGTTTGACACCGGCACCGGCAATCACGGCGTGTTCTTCGGCAGCGGCGTCTAGGTAGACGATTTCATCGGTGACTTTGCCTTTTACTACCTTGCGGTACGGAGTTTCGATGAAGCCATAGTCATTAATCCGGGCGAAGTTCGCCAGGTTTAGCACCAAGCCCACGTTGGCGCCTTCTGGCGTCTCGACGGCGCAGATGCGGCCGTAGTGCGTGGCATGAGCGTCACGAACCTCAAAACCGGCTCGTTCGCGACTCAGACCGCCCGGCCCCATGGAGCTCAGGCGTCGTTTGTGAGCTAGCTCAGACAGCGGATTGATCTGGTCCATGAACTGAGACAGCTGCGAGCTCGCAAAGAACTCGCGTACAGCGGCCACGACCGGGCGAGCGTTTATAAGCTGCCCTGGTTGCACCGTTTCAATCTCACTCATACTCATGCGGTCTTGGGTATTGCGCACCATGCGCAGCAAGCCGATTCGGAACTGACGCTGGACGAGCTCGCCCACCATCTTGATGCGTCGGTTGCTCAGGGAATCGATGTCGTCGCCCGGCTCTTGAGTGACATTCATGCGGATCAGCTCGGCCACGATGGCGACCAAGTCTTCTAGGCGCATAATCCGGTTTTCGGCCGTGTTTGCAACATCGAGGTTGAGCCGCTGGTTGATCTTGTAGCGGCCGACGCGTGAGAAGTCGAAGCGCTTGAAGTTATAGAACATGTTCTCCAGTAAGCTCCGGGCGTTGTCGACAGTCGCCAGGTCACCCGGGCGGAGGCGGCGGTACACTTCTATCAGGGCTTCAGCGTGGCCTTTGCTGGGGTCTTTATCGAGCGTTGCTTGCAGGAAGCTATCTTTCACTTGGTCAACATGCTTGAAAGCTTCCTTCATGCTGGCTTCGGTCATACCGAGAGCACGCAGTAGTGTTGTGACCGGGATCTTGCGCTTGCGGTCTATCTTGACATACAGAGCGCTATTGGCCGCCGTCTCAAACTCGAGCCATGCACCGCGGCCAGGGATAACCTTGGCGCTGTACAGACTGCGAGTGCCGTGCAGTTCAGCCGTATAAAAAACACCAGCCGACCGAATCAGCTGGCTTACCACGACGCGCTCAGCACCGTTGATGATGAATGTACCGCGGCGGGTCATCCACGGGTAGTCACCGAGGTAGATTTCCTGTTCTTTGACTTCGCCGGTGACTTTGTTGGTCAGCTCGACAGTTGCTTTGAGTGGCGCCTCATAGCTCACATTGTTCTCGCGGGCCTCGGCCTCGCTGAGTTTTGGTTCTTCGAAATGGTACTGTTTGAATACCAGGCTCAGTTTCGTGCCAGTGTAATCATCGACCGGGCTGATTTCGGCCAGCAATTCGCCCAGCCCTTCGTCTATAAGCCACTGAAACGATTTGTTTTGATGGTCCACCAAATTAGGCAGCGCAAGACCACTGTCTTGGCTGTCGTCAGTTAGGTAGACACGTGTTGATTTGCTCGCAGTTACTGCTTTAGCCATACGCGTGTACACTCCTTCGGAGTAATAATTAGTAGTTCGCAGGTAGTAGAGAGGGATCGTTCGCTGCGTGTTTTAGTATATAAAGCCGAAATCCGGCACGTGTTTTTCATTAGTGCGATATCTGTTAGCAGCCCCTAACTGCCGACCACTACCGACTAACTTACTTTTTGGAAGATACACTAAGCGGGAGATTTTGGTGCTTGACTGCTTTGGCGCCACAGCAGCACAGCCCAACTTACACTACTTCTTGCATACTAGAGTACAGAGTTATCCGCTATGAGTCAAGAGTTGTCTGTGATAATACTCACAAGCTCCACCCTTAGCCTAAACCCTCGAGATTTCGTAGATACCGCGGAGCCAGCGAAGGGCAACATGGAATCGTCACGTTGCTAGACGCAAGCCCAGTCCGTGCTGAACGTCAGACAGGCGATTCCGCGCGTACCACATGAGAATATCACCCGTTGGTTCGCGTTTCTTACCCGCACGATCAACCAGAGTATCTTTAAGCCCCAGTTGCGCCCAGACTTCCACAGAAGACTGCGTCCTTGCGTCATGCTGTCCCATTAAGCACCGGGCATCTACCCAAGCGTGAGGACCATAGCGGTCTTGCGGCTCCCGTGATAGGCTGAAACGTTGTGCGCCCGCGTTGACCAAGCCGTGGGCTAGGTTAAACCCAATTTCTTGCGTAAGGCTGGCCTGACAGGCGGGCATACCATCGGCTTCAACTCTCCTAAACTCGCGCAAAGCATCCTCTGAAGCTAGAGCCATTGCCGCAATGATAGGGCGTGGATTCCGGTGTTGGTAGAATCGACGAGGGCCAATATTTGCTTCGGTGAGGAGTATACAGCCGACGGCTTTTGCGGCTTGCTTCGGGTATACTTGCGCACCCTGGACATGTTCCAATGTAGCCACTACTGCGTGACCGTTCCGAAATTTACGACCCACGATATCTAATGCACTGAGCAGCCGAAACGCTTCAAGACCATCATCAACGCCCTGCCAACTGACACATAGATCATAATACGCCGTATCTGTATGGGCGTACTTCACCACTGCCAAATCTGGCGGCTTCCGCATTTTCTTATTTTACAACTTATTTGTGGTTTTTACAACTTTTTTTCTTTGGCAGGAACATCGTTCTTAGAAAGTACCGTATCGACCAGGCCGTAGGCGGCAGCTTCGGGGGCGGTCATCCAGCGGTCGCGTTCCATGTCTTCGTGAACTTTTTCTGGCTTCTGGCCGGTGTTTTTGGCCATAATTTCTTCGAGCAGTTTTTTGACGCGGAGTGACTCACGCAGATCGATCTCCTGGTCGGTGACCTTGCCGCGCGTCCCGCTGCTGGGCTGGTGGATCATAACGGTGGC
>JBGAVA010000018.1:0-21139 GCA_044228355.1 Saccharimonadales bacterium (SeqCode) | reverse complement strand
ATTTACTCTTTCAATATATCTTCTTGCGTCTTCGAAGAGTAGCTCTGGTTCATTCAATTCATGAAAGTGACTATATACCGTGGTAATATTGTCTTCGGACATACCATGATAACGTAAGTATTCTTCAGGTTGAAAAGTTCGGTTTTCGTCACGGAATTGTTTGTACGTGCTAATCATGTGGTGAGAGTTAATATGAGTTTCTACGCCAACCAAGTCTCTTCCGGCAATATCAGCAAGAGCCTCAAGACCCTTTGCTGGGTCATACAGGCACGAGTTTCGCACTCCCCAATTCTTTGCTAGCCTAGAAGCATGACGTCAGTCATGCTTTTTCGTAAACAAGGAAAATAAACATGTCTCGTTCAAAATGTTCTCGTGAGCTGTACTGCTCATTCCTGGAGGTCACCTCCTCACGGTATTCTGCGCTCAGCTTGAGCGAAGTAGCCCCAGACAATGCCATGCTCTCTCACGACAGCGTCTCCCGTTGGCTAGCATCTGAAAAGATACAGCCCAAAGACCTGTGGCAAGCTGCTGCTAAGGAAGTTCGTGCCACTCCTGGCATTTTGGTCTTCGATGATGTCGTCATCGACAAAAGCCGAAGCGGCAAGATGGAGCTTGTGAACTGGCAGTATGCGGGAAGTAAGCATGACATCACCAGAGGGATTGGCGTTGTAAATGCGTTGTGGCAAGTAGATACAGAACACTGCATTCCTATGGACTACCGCATCTGGAACCCGCCAGAAGACGGCAAGACTAAGAATGATCACTTCCAGGATATGCTGAGTAGCACAAGACAGAGAGGGCTACACCCGGAGATGGTTGTTGCAGATAGCTGGTACAGCTCTCTAAAAAACCTTAAGGCAGTTCGCTCTCATGGCTGGGACTGGGTCATGGGGCTGAGGAGCAACCGGTTAGTCGGTAAGCCACATATCCAGCTCAGAGAGTTAGATATACCAGATACAGGCTTAGTGACATATCTGAAAGGCTATGGGTGGATCAGAGTCTTCCGGTTTGAGGCCAGTAACGGCCGCACGGATTATGTTGGTACAAGTCGTACTGATCTCACCCACGAACAAGTCAAGAAATACTTCGAGCGCCGTTGGAGTGTCGAGGTACTGCATCGAGAGCTCAAACAAACCTGTGGCTTATCCCACTGTCAGGCCAATCTTGGCCGAGCCCAAAGAAACCACATTGGGTTAGCTTTGCTTACCTGGGTACGAAAACATAAGAGAAGGCTAATTGACCAAACGACGCTATACCAACAAGATTGGGAGGTCATAAAACCAGGCATCCAGCTTGCGCTGGCTGCCCGGTTGAATGGGTGAAAGTGCGAAACTCGTGATAGGGTAACGTCACCCCAACTTCACATAACACTCACTATGTACGGTCACCCAACTAACAGGGGTTGCGTGAGCAACCTCTGTTCTGTTTTCGTGTAGTGTATGCATGGTTTCTTGGGTTGAAGCTGGTAGGCAATCAGTCCTGACAAGAGATTGACTATGAAGTTGTGTGGGCTCCGATGTCTGCTGTGTTCAATCTGCTGGGTGTTCTTCAGCTGGTCGTTGATGGTTTCAATGATGAATCGTTTCCGCAGCATTAGCTTATCCCACAGACTCATCAGGTGGTTCTTCATGTTTCGTCTAATGCCAGTGATGAGGGTAATGCCTTTTTGCAGGAGGGATAGGAATAGATCATGTGAGATGTAGCCCTTGTCGGCATACAGTTTGCCTGTCAGCCGTTCTGTCAGCTTGACCATAAGCTCCTGGTTGTTGTCGGCTACATTGCCTGGGGTCAGGAGAAATGAGGTAATCTCACCACGTTCATTGACAGTCAGATGTAGTTTCAGCCCGAAGAACCAGCCCATGCTACTTTTGCCTCTGGCGGCTATACCTTTGAATACGCGGTGCTTCCAGATGCGTTTGTTATGACAGACGTCCAATGTTGTACTGTCAACGAAGTTGACGAGGGTGGCTGGTGCCAGCAGGCTCATCATGAACGCGAGGAGCGGAAGCGGACATTCTCGCATCAACCGGAGAAACCGAGGATAGCTCACCTGGCCTGGGAAGCAGTCAGCCAAATGAACACAGACATATTCTTGGTAATACTTCTTGAATGTACGATGATTGCTAGCGTGAAACCAGATGCAGATGGTCATAACCTCCGACAGCGACATACGTCCAGGTTTGTTCCGTACTCTCTCGCCTGACTCAATCTGACGAGCCCGCCATTCAGGCTCGAACTGTTTACAGAATTCATCAACAAGATAAAATAGGGTTACTAGCTCCATAGTAGTGTCTCCTTTTTTGTTTGTTTTGTTAGTACAAACAGAATAACAGGGCGTTAGCCCTGTTATCTACTCAAACGAAGAGGAGACTCTTATGTGAAGCTGGGGTTACCCTCTGTGTGTCCACTATGTCTTATACTTATAGCCTCACTAAACCTTAACTCATGCATGGCAGTTCTCGGCCTGCCAGCCGACTTCCTATTTTGCCGTAAAAGAGGAAGCGAGAAACCTCGTCCAAAGCTCCCGTTCTTGGTCAGCTGTTGCTCGTTTTGACAACTGACGCAACAACTCGTCAGTGTACTATTGCCACCGGCAATAGTACACTTCCTCAAACAAGTCGCGCCACCTGTCGGAAGTTGTCAAACACGACAACACCTGAGCCAGGAACTTCCGCACGGCCAGTACAATTTATGTCGCTCACGCGACGACTTTATAGAGGCCTGCGGCCGCATTTGTTGGGTGTTGATTATTGATAGTTTGTTGATAACTCGGTTGTTGAACGTTCGTTGTTGCGAACGCTAGTCGTTGAGGCTGACGCTGAGTGGGGTGAAGTTAGTCTTTTTGTCGTAGTGGTCTTCGTGTTCACGGCTTTTTAGCCAGGCTATTACACGGTAGGTTACGGGGAGCATTAGCGTTTCTACGGTGACCTTGAACATAATTCCCACCAGAATGTAGTTGACCATCTGGCTGCTGGTAATAAGTCCGTAAAATGCCACCATACAGAAAATGGTTGTGTCTATAGCTTCACCCAGTAGTGTCGATGCTACAAGGCGTTGCCAGAGTTTTTTGCCACCACTACGAACTTTCATTTTTGCCAAAACGAATGAGTTTACAAATTCGCCTGCCAGGTATGCAACCAAGCTTGCGGCCACTATACGGGGCACAAATCCAAAGACCGTATTAAACTCGGCCACATTTGGCGCGCCTGCAACGGAGGGTAGGGCTTGTACGGCCGTTAAGACGGCTATCATAAGGAGTAGCCAGAAAAAACTAACCCATATTGCGCGGCGGGTGTGTTTGTAGCCGTACACCTCGGTCATAACATCACCCAGTATGTAGGCGAGCGGGAATAGTAGCGCGCCACCGTCGGCAATGATGGGTCCTATGGCAATCAGCTTCATAGCGCCGAGGTTGGAAATAATGAGTGTTGCTACGCTCGCGGCAACTGCGAGGTCGTAGTACCGGTAATTTTTCGTTTTGGGCATACAGCAAAAACTCCTTCTAGCGGATTATTGTTCTATACTGAGTGCCACATCCCCGCTCGGCTGTTACCGCCCCGCGAGCTTTCGTAATTAACATAAATTGTAACATGTTTGGTGTACTAAAATTCAATATCGTTTCAGCGTGTATTTGATAATAGATTTTTGTGCTTGTCATTCCCGCGCAGGCGGGAATCCATGCGCTTCTGATACCTGCTGTGTGTCCACTATGCATTACGGTGTCACTAAGCTTCACTGGGAGGGCAGTTATCGGACTGCCAAGCCGACCAACTTTGCTCAGTCAAAGTTGGACAAACCTGCCGGGGAGAATGCAAACGACCGGCTTACTTGGAATCTTCTCTCACGCGTTGGGCTTGTGCAGAACTCCTCACTCTGTTCGTCAAACAGCTTCCGCGCGCCAGCGCCTTAGAGAAGATTTCAAATCAGTCGTTATGCATCCCCGGTTCCCCGGATACAACCTATTACAGCATCGAAGTGAGCGCCCACTGCAGGCAAACCCTCCGAAACACTGCCAGTTGTGCATTTGAAACGTGGCCTTTACGCTATTGCGGCTTTGCCGAGAGTGATGATGTGCTTTTTGCGGTAGGTGTCGAAGGCCGCCTTGTCGTTGCCGTGGGTGCGTATGAAGGCACTCATTTTCTCACTACCTATGTAGTGCGGTAGCATGACGTACGAAGCGCCATGTTCGTATAACTCTGCAGCCCGGTCATAGCTGGTGGCATGGCAAATGAATATGCCATTTTCGTTTTTACTGAGGTAGTATTTTAGGAGTTCGCGGTTTGTGGTGTGTCCTGGTAGTATGCTCACTACCATCTCTGCTTTGGCAAGGCCAATTTCTTCTAGTAGTTCGTAATCGGTTGCGTCGCCGTACACATGGTGAATGTGTTGCCGTTCGAGTGTTTCTATAACATCGGGGTTATAGTCCACCACAATGTACTTTTTCTTCATATCACGAAAGGTGTTCACGAACTCGTGCCCGCCTTTGCGGTAGCCGAAAAGGAATAGCTTATAGTCAGGTGCTTTGCCGTGGTCGGCGTAGGCATTTGGCCGTTCAAATGGCGTGAGCCATTTTGCAAAAATGCGGTATAGCTGGTCGTTATACTTCATAAGATAGCTCGAGGCGGCAATGGTTATGAGCGCCGTAAGAGTGAGGGCATTGAGCATGCGAGCGCTTGCCATTTGTTCGCTGACGGCCAGCGTAAGGACAATGATAGAAAATTCACTCACCTGCGAAAGGTGTGCCGCAGTCTTAAACCCGGTTTGCTTGGTGAACCCAAGCAGCCCCATACCGGTAGACACACTAAAGGGCTTTATAAACAGTGCTATGGCCGAAAGCAGCAGCGCTGGTACAAGCGCATCAGACATACCGCCGGGCGTCATGGTGCTGCCCAGGCTGATGAAAAAGAGCACCAAAAAGAAGTCGCGTAGTGGCTTTAGCCGGGTACTAATCTCTTGTGCATACGGCAGCGAAGCCAGAGACACGCCCGCAAACAAAGCGCCGACTTCCAGCGAGAAACCACTTACATCAAACACCGCGGCAACACTAAATGCCCAGGCTAGGGCAAAGGTAAAAAGGAACTCTTGGTTTGCTGCAAAAAACTTAGCCAGTTTATCCATGACAAACCAGCCTATAAATGTGAGTGTGCCACCGAGGAGCAAGCCTTTGCCCACGAGCCCATAGAGCTGGTCGGCGCCACCGCCGTCTTTTGCGGTTGCTAGAAATACGAGTGCAATGGTGGCGGCTAAGTCTTCGACAAGCAGTATACCTATGGCAACTTGTCCATACAAACGGTGCTGTTCCCGTTTGTCTATCAGATTTTTTACGACCACAATGGTGCTACTGAATAGCATGGCAACGGCCAACACCACCGACTCAGACCGTGGCAAATCGAGCAGATTACCGACGCCGTAAGTGAGGCCGCCAACCAGCAGTGTGTTTAGTAGAAAAACCAAAAACACAGGTTTACCGGTATTTTTTATGACCCCAACGTTCAGGCCCAGACCGACAATGAAAAGCAGCAGGGCAATACCAATTTGACTAAACGAATCAAATGCCTCCCGGTTTTGAATGAGATCAAGCGCGGCTGGCCCGCACACAATGCCCGAGAGTATGTAGCCAATAATAAGGGGCTGCCGTAGCAATCGCATCACAATCGAAACACCAGCTGCCACAGCGAGCACGGCTGCAAGTTGCAAAAATATCGATGATTCCATTATGTATATTGTGTCATGACGCTTATGCATCGCGCAACTGAGATTGTTCGGTATACTACGTGTATGACGCAGGCAAGAATTTTTATACGGAACAGCGATTCACGCGGCCTCTTTGAATTGTTTCTGGTTTCGGCTGTCAGCAGTATACTCCTGCTCCGATTTTATTTGCACGTCATGGGATATCCTTCCGTTGGAGGCACAAAGTATCATGTGGCGCATATGTTGTGGGGTGGCGTACTTATGCTAATTGCTTTTGTACTCAACTTTGCGTTTCTAGGTAAAGCGGTGCAGCGTGTTGTAGCGGTTGTGGGGGGTGTTGGGTTTGGCGTATTCATAGATGAAATAGGCAAACTCATTACGCGCGACAACAACTACTTTTTCCGCCCTGCTGTCGGCATAATATACGCAATTTTTGTTGCGCTCTATCTTACTATATCCTTCTTAACACGCGAGCAAAAACTAACGAGCGAAGAATACCAGCTAAATGCACTACGGCAGCTCGAAGAAGCGGTGCATCAGGATATGGATATTCACGAGCGAGCTAACACGAGGCAGTTGCTCCTGCGCGCAAACCAACAGTCGGTGCTGACGAAAAAACTATTACAGCTTTTGAAAAGCTTGCCTGTTACGGACCGCCGAAAACGGGGATTATACCAGCGAATGCGTCGTCGTTTTGCGTTCGGTTACACAAAACTTTGGCAGCAGCGCACTTCTTCTGGACTAATTCGATGGTTTTTTGTGCTAGAGACACTTGTGTTTGTGGCTGCCGTGGTCGGTGCGATTTATGCAAATGTCAGCGATGTTCAGGAATTTTTTGCAGGGAAGGCAAGTTACGGGCACAGCCTTGTAGTTGGCCAAGCTGCCACAACAGCGGTCTCCGCTGTATGTGTGGTTTTTGGGCTGGCTTGGCTGAATGGCTCAAGGCTTCACGCCTTTGAGTGGTTTCGTCGTGCTACGCTCATAAACCTTTTGCTTACGCAGTTTTTTGAATTTAGCAGGGTTGAGTTCGCCGCTTTACCTGGTTTTTTGTTTAGCCTTGCGCTTCTTGGGGTCATAAACGCCGTTATTGCCGAAGAAATTCGCCGCCAAGATTGATATTAGATGGGTCTACTTCTTTAGGATTTTTGCGACAAGTTTGCCGTAGCGGGTGGTGAGGTCATGGGTGTTCAGGAAGGTGTGGAGACGGACGTTTTTGTTGCGAGCCAGTAGTTCTACGTTGCCGCTTACTACCACTTGGTCAAGACTGCCGTAGCAGACATCTATGGGTAAACTGAGCTGCTTAACATCGCTCAAAATAGTTTGTTTCTCTATACACTCCTTCAGAGTGCGCATAAACGGCACCCACGTCTCTGGTTGTTTTATAACGCCGCGCGGCAGTGGGGCGAGGTACATGAGTTTTCGAAACGATTCGGGGTTTATGCGCGGGTCGTCACGCAGGAATTTGTATATATTGAGAAGCAAGCCGGTTAGTTTTCGGGCAGTTTTGCTTTTTATGTGTGATAACGGTGGGTACACTGGTGGGCTTAGCAGGAGCAGCCGGCTAATATTCGCTTCGTGTTCGGTGGCATAGCGTGCGGCCAGAAGTGAACCAAGTGAATGGCCTATCAGTATAAATGAGCTTCCCAGGTGAAGTTTGTTCATGGTGCGGTAGAGGGCGCGCATGTGGTCGTCCATGGTATAGCCGAGCCATTGGGGTTTGGGCGAATCTCCAAAACCGAGTAAGTCTATGGTAATACAGTGGTAGTGCGGCTCGAGATAGGGCAGGACTTTGCGCCAATCGTCGCCACTGGCAGCGATGCCGTGTAACAACACAATAACCGGCTTGGATGCATCGCCACTGCGAGCAACATGCAGGCGGTAGGGGCGGCCAATAATGCCATGCCAGAGGTAATCAAACATCACTCCAGCATATCGTGGAATGTAAACGATGTAAAATGTGCCTTTATGTCCTGTCAGTAACTTTCATCACATACTTTTGCGTTCCGCTACGTTACAGTTATGCATGGAAATTGATTTTCCGCGAAAAAGGCCGAAAGTACCGGCCTTTTTAAAATGTTACACTACAGAAATGGGCAGACTATATCTCGAAGAACCAAACAGTGAATCCAAAGATGTCGTTTGGAATTTTCGTGAAACTTTCAAAGCGCCAGATTATATTACAAATATCCCTGGATCGGCCGGTCTTGAGGAGGCTTTGGTATATGACGATTGGCTTGAAAATGTTTCCGTGTATAAAAATGAACGGCTCTTGCCCCCAGATAAGGTGGCAGCCTCAACCTTCTTGGTGCGGCGCCTAAAAGACAAACATATGGTCGGTATTGTGAACATTCGGCACTCGCTCAATGATTATTTGCTTCAGGTCGGAGGACATATTGGTTATAGTATTGGGCCGAATTATCGCGGAAAAGGATACGGTACAGAATTGCTGCAACTTGCTCTCGAATTTTGCCGCTCGCTGCACTTAGACAGTGTCTTGGTAACATGTGACGTACGTAATACTCCCTCGGCAAAGGTAATTATGGCTAATGGTGGCGTGCTAGAAAACGAGCTAGAACAAAACGGAGTTATCAAACAGCGATACTGGATACGGCTTTAGCCTAAAGCTGGCAGCTCTCGCAGGTGCCGGTGAGCTCTATTTGGTGGGTGGTGAGTGTAAAGTTACGACGTTTCGCTAGTGCTTGCAGGCGCTTTTCGAGTGTGGGGTCTTCGGGGAGGGCAATGCTGGCACCGCATGAGCTGCAGGTGGCGTGGTGGTGGTGTTCGTGAAAGGCTTCGCCGAGTTCCAGACGGTATTTCCAGCCAGTGGGTATGCGGACGATGACTTGTAAGCTTTCGAAAACCTCGCTGGTTCGGTATACGCTGGCGCGGTCAACTCCTGGACAGGCGGCGACTAGCTCGGCCATAGTGAGGCTTTTGTGGTGCTGAAGGGCATCAAACACTGCTTGGCGAGGTTTGGTGAGGCTGAGTTTGTTCGCTCGCAGAAACTTTTCAAATATGTCTTGGCTGCTCATGCTGCAATTTTAGCAAAAATTGCGACACTTTTGCAAAAAAATTCAGCTGCGGTTACACTGCAACCATGGCTCCGCACACAGTTTTAATCCTCATTCTTCTCGGACTGGCAGCTTCAGGCGCATCGCTTATAGGCGGCGTCGTTGCTTTGAAGAATCAAGACCGTCTTCAGAAATTACTTGGTTTAACAGCGGGTATACTTCTGGGGGTTGTATTTTTTGGCATACTTCCAGAGCTGGTTGAACTAGCTCGTGGGACATATGCCATTAGTACTGCCATGATAGCCCTCATGGCAGGTTTTCTTGTATTTCACATTGTCGAAAAAAGTATTCTCATAAGCCATGCGGACGAGACACAATACGGAGCGCACCATCATCCACACGTAGGATGGGCAAGTGCATTGGCGCTCGCAGGACACAGTTTTCTAGATGGGATAGGGATAGGCTTGGCATTTTGGGCAAACCCGGCGGTGGGGTTTGCTGTGGCAACAGCGGTGGTTGCGCACAGTTTTTCAGACGGTCTCAACACGGTGAACCTCATGCTGCTACACAAGAATAATAGGCGGCGAGCCATAATGATGCTCGTGGTCGACGCGTTCGCACCACTTCTTGGGATACTGCTTAGTCTAGTGTTTCATATGGGTGATGGTTTTATATTGTTTTACCTATCGTTTTTTGCCGGGTTCCTGCTGTATATTGCAGCGGCAGAAATTTTGCCTGAAGCACATAGCAAACGTTCGTCGTATAGCACCATACTGCTCACCATTTTGGGCGCTGTGGTGATGTATTTCGTCACTCGGTTAGCCTGATGGTATACTGACACTATGGAAACGGTGGTTGTTATTTTGGGGGTTGTGGTTGTGCTGCTCGCTACCGTGCTGGTGTTTGTGCTGACGCGGAAGCCTTCGAACGAAAGTGCACTGCTACTCAAAGAAGATTTGCGCAACCTCAGTGAGGACATTACCAAGCTGAAGGAAGGCGTGCAAACGCAAATTAGCGACCGGCTCGATAAATCGCAGTCTGCGATGTTTGGCGCAATTCAAAAACAATCGACGGAAAGCAACAAAATTATTACTGAAATTACCCGGAACCTCACAGAGCTAAAGGAATCAAACAAGCGGGTGGTAGATGTGGCCGATGAACTCAAAACGCTCCAAAACGTCCTGCAAAACCCAAAGCAGCGCGGGGGCCTGGGCGAATACTACCTCGACACGGTGCTTGGGAATGTGCTGCCACCGCATGTGTATGAAACGCAGTACAAATTTAAAGACGGCGAGATTGTGGATGCCGTAATAAAGCTCGACAAAGGGCGGCTGCTGCCCATAGACAGCAAGTTTAGCTTAGAAAACTACAATCGACTCATTGAGGAAAAAGACAAAACACAGCGTGAAATCATAGTAAAAACATTCAAATCTGACCTAAAACTCCGCATAGACGAAACCAGCAAATACATTCGTCCCAGCGAAAACACGCTCGATTACGCCTTTATGTTCATACCCAGCGAGGCCATATACTATGACCTGCTGGTCAATAACGTAGGGGCAACCGGCACGAATGCACGTGACCTCATAGAATATGCTTTTATAGATAAAAAGGTTATCATCGTCAGCCCCACAACGCTGCTAGCGTACTTGCAGACGGTTATGCAAGGGCTGAAAAGTTTGCAAATAGAAGAGCAAGCCAAAGATATTCAGAAGCGGGTGGGCGAGCTGGGTAAGCACATTGCCGCGCACGACAGCTACATGCAAAAGCTGGGGAATGCACTTGGCACCACTGTAAACCACTTCAACAGCGCCCATAAATCTCTCGGCCGCATGGACCGTGACGTTGTAAAAATTGCCGACACGACCGTCTCTGTTGAACCCCTCCTTCTGGATAAACCACAAGCTGAAGAATGATATCTTCGTTCTCGGCTTAAACGAGTAAAAGCAACGATTTATGAAGGCACATTCTCATTGATTTGAATGTTTACCGCTATTCTCTGCTGAGTGCGGTAGGCGAGTGCCGTTATTCCATAGCACTGCTCCAATAACCATCACTCCGAGCCCCACGCCTGTCCTGCTTGCCGGGCTTGGATCACCAAATAGTACTTGCTCTACAGGTATTTGGCTACCATTTGAAATGTGATTCATTGCTCGAACGCCTGCATCAATGAGGCCCCAACCAATACCTACGAGGCCTCCCCCCGCGAGCGCAGAGCCACAATAGGTTGTAGGGTTTCTAAATGCACTTTCAACAATAGGTTTCATGTATGAATAATAACATTAAATTTCAAAAAAGCAACAATAGATTATAAAGTTAGCGTGTTCTTCCTACTTCACTTGATTCTGTACGCTCTTGGTCAATTTGCGGGCGGCGAGGGCGGCGCATTCGGATTTTGCGTCGGTGTACATCATTTGTTCTGGCGGGGTCTTTTGCGTCCAGGCGCTGGGACCGCGTAATGCGCCTACGACACCAAGTTCACGAGCAACCTTCAAGTAGCGTATGGCATCGATTACCACGCCCGCGCTGTTTTCGCTGTCTTGCACCGAAAGCTTGAGGTCCATGGTAATCGGTGCGCCGCCAAAGCCTTTAAGGCGGATATTGAAGTAGGCAACTTTATTGTCTTTTAGGTAGGGGAGGAAGGTGCTCGGCCCCGCGAATAGGCTGTGTTCTGGTACTGGTATGCCGCGTATATCGTTTTGGGCGCGAATGACGTTTTCTTTACTTTTCTTTTTACTCGCCAGTCGCGACTGCACCATCATGTTGTTGAAGTCGGTGTTACCGCCAATGTTGAGCTGTTGGTGAAACTCCACCTCTGCACCGCGGTCAAAGGCGAGCTCTTGTAGAACCTGGCTGACCACACTTGCGCCAATCTGCGAGCGCATGTCGTCGCCTATAAGCGGCAGGCCGGCATCGATAAATTTTTGCTCCCACTTGGGGTCGCTAGCAATGAACACTGGTATACAGTTGAGGAACGCTACGTCTGCATCTATAGCGCACTGGGCGTAGAACTCCGTCGCTTCCTGGGAACCAACCGGCAGGTAGTTTATGAGTATATCTGCCTTACTGTCTTTGAGTGCTTTCACAACATCGACTGGCTTAGCTTTAGCAACACGAAAGCCGAATTCTTCTGGCTGTTCGAGCATATAATCGCTGAAGCCATCGAGCGGATTCCCCATAAGTACGGTTGGCCCAGCTGGAACTTCAGCCTGAAACACACGGGCGCAGTTAGGTTTTTCGAATATAGCTTCACCGACAGGTTTGCCCACCTTACGAGCATCCACGTCAAATGCCGCGACGACTTCGATGTCACTCGTGCGGTAGCCGCCGATATCCGCAAACATCACACCCGGGATGTTGTCACCTTTGTGCTCTTTGTAGTATTCGAATCCCTGGTATAGTGACGAAAAACAGTTACCTACGCCCACTACTGCTATTTTGATAGATTTTTTAGTCATAATTTCTCCTTCACTCACCAGTCTAACGGCTTATAACGCTATAAATCCAATACATAGTATTTACTTCAGGTATAATAGATATTTATGGATGAAGCATTACAAAAATTTGTGGCCGTCGTCGAGGCAGGGACATACACTAAGGCAGCTGAAATGCTTCATTTGTCGCAGCCCGCGCTCAGTGTGGCCATAAAAAAACTAGAGAAAAAACTGGGGATGAAGCTACTTGAGAGCAATGGGAGGCAGGGAGTCGTGCTGACAGGCGCGGGACAGCTTGCCTATGCCACCGCCCTCGAGCATAGACGCGTCGAGCAAAACCTTACATCCGAGCTTGCTTCACTTGCAGCGCAAAAAGTACCCCTTAGAATCGGCATGATTGACAGTGTGGCGGCGCTGCTTTCCCGGATGCCCGAGCAATTCCATGCACTCGAGACGACAACCGAACTGAGCCTCCACGTCGCTCCTTCGGCGACGCTTCGTCACGAAGTACTCCGTAGCGAACTCGATCTCGCCATCGTGGTAGCAGATGATCAGGCTGATGATAGGCTGGAAGTCGCCGCGACCGCCGCCGATACGCTCCTACTTGTTTGTGCGCCCGGAGATCAGGCTGCATTGCAATCAAAGCTTCATAACCATGAAACCATCCCATTTCTCTCCTACATTCGTTCGTCGACAACGCATGCGGTGATCGCAAGGGCGTTGAAACGGTCTGGAATCGAGACCGAAACGAGCCTATTCTCAACAAGTCCAGATGTCATGCTCGCGATGCTTCTGCAACGACGCAGTGCTGCGATCTTGCCCGAATCGTTGGTCAGGCGCCGTCTTATGAGTGGTGAGCTTACTCAGTTATTACACGGCAGAAAACCATACGAGATTCAGCGTCGGTTACATGTGGTGACGCTCAAAGGCCGCAAACTACCACCTCGACTGGCTGGGCTCGCAATCGCCATGCGAGAGCAGTTGAGACCGTATACGATTGATTGACTCCACCGGGTATTTCACCTGGGTTAGAGCCAGTTTGTCGCAACTAATGCCAGTATTACTATGCCCGCAACGATACGATAGTACGCAAATGACAGGAAATTGTGAGTGGAAATATATCGCAGCAGCCAGCTGACCGCAAACAGTGCGGTGATAAATGCCGCCAATAGTCCAATCGTAAGCGCAGGTAGTCCACCAGGTAGCCCTGCGATATCACTATGATATTTCATGAGTTTGTAGCCGCTCGCCGCTACCATGACGGGAATACTGAGGTAGAAGGCAAACGCCGTTGCCGTCGGGCGATTGAGTTTCAATGCAAGGCCGCTGACAATGGTTGCGCCGCTGCGTGATACGCCAGGGATGATGGCGACGGCTTGACCCAAGCCGATGAGTGCCGCTTGCTTATTCGTGATAGTTTCAAGTGCAACTTCTTGGCGACGATGCTGGACCGGTTTATGATCGACAATCCATAGTATGATGCCGCCAATGATAAGCGCAATTGCCACTACGATCGGAGTGGTGATGCTACGCATACTTTTATCGAGCAGGAGACCGAATAGCCCGGCGGGTATAGTTCCGATAATGAGAATCTTCCAAAAGTTCAGAGCTGCTTTGTCGCGCTCAAAAAGTCCGAGCGTTTTATCGATGAGATCCTTGCGATAGAACCATACGACTGCCGCGATAGCGGCCACCTGGACGACTACAGTAAAAAGGTCATTTATATCTTTGTAGCCCAGCGCCTTTTCGGCCACAATAAGGTGGCCCGTACTACTGATGGGGAGAAACTCTGTAAAACCTTCAACTATACCCAAGATAAGAGCTTGCAATAGGTGAATCATATAGTCATTAGTGTAGCACGGTAGAGGATTACCCAAGCAAGTGTAGCGCAAATTTGCGACGAACGCCGTCAATCGCGGATATTCCTGAGAGCGGGCGAGTTGCGGCTAGCACAAAGGCAAGGCAATTCATAGCTATCTGTTTGGAAACAAATTTGGCGTGTCGACTGCCCGCTGAGGGCAAACCAGAAACGCTGGAATTAACTCGTTCAGGCCTACTTAGCAATGCAAGTGCTATGCCTCCCAGAGCGATCTTTGATGCCTCTAAAGTGCTACCATCAGGCTGAACTGCTTCGTGGGTTGCTCGGTGTCGATTTAGCATTGTTTCGTAGGGGTCACGTAGTAAGCCGGTTCGCAGCACCGCAGCAAGACCATGTGCTTTAGCGAACGCATCGGAAGCTTTGATTGAGCGTTGATGTTTTTCCTCCGGTATTGAGGTTCTCAGGGCTAACAAGGCGAAGGCGCGCCCTTCTAATAAGCCAGTCGCAATTTGCTCTCTTTGTGACCGTGGGTTTTCGTCTGACAAGGCTTTATATGAGCGCTCAAACCATGCTGCTACTTCTGCTTTGACTGGGTCAGGCAATTGCGCCATACGAAAGCCAGCCTTCGCGGCAGCCTCGCCAGCCAGAGTCGGGTCAGTTGCCGTCACTTCATTTTCAAGCCCCATTTTGTAAGCTGTTTCTGCATATTTGAAGCCAAGCTCAGGGTTAGAGGTGACATCGGTCTGGCTTCGTAAGGCGTATTCTCTTGGGTTTTTGTCGGCATGAGCTGGCATAGGATGATAATTAGATTATTATTCTGTCATGCCTAGTGTACGCAACGGAATTTGGAAAAAGCATAATTACGTATAATACAACTATTTACCCATAAAATCAATAACGAGGGCGGCGGTCCACGAAAAGTTGTGGGCTCCGAGCGGCTCGCCAGTTACCGGGTCGAAATACTCAGCAAAGCCGCTGCGCTTTACCATTTCGAGTGTGGTTTCAGTGAGCGCATTGGCGTGGTCTTTGTAGCCAGCGCGCCTCAGGCCATCAATGATGAGCCAGTTGGTATTAATCCACGTCGGTCCCTGCCAGTAGAGGTCTGGATTAAACTGCGGGCTATCAAGTGGTACGGTTGGCACTGGAAACGCTGGGCCGAAAATATGCTCATTTTCAAGCTGTTTTACCATGTGTTCTGCTTGCTCTTTTGTAAGTACGCCGGCGTAGAGCGGCATGAGCGCTGCGATGCTCGGTTGCTTCAGGAGGCGGTGGGTAATGAAGTCGCGCGACCAATACGTTTTACTGTAAGGGTCGTAGAGCTCGTGAAGCGCCCGTTCGCTTTTTTCCATACGCTGCTGGAGTTCATCGGGCAGTTCATGGTGAAGCGTGCGGGCAATGTCACGAAGCCGCTCATTTGCGCGTATGAATATGCAGTTGAAGGTAAGGTCTTCTATACTGAACAGCCCGTGGTCGAGAATTTTGAGGCTGTCGTAGGCTTTCCGGCGCAGACGACGCTGTGCATCGAAGTAGCTGAGTGTTTCAAGGGTGGACAAACGTTGTCCTGGCGGTATGTAATGTCGGTCTCGTCTGAAGAAGCCGATGATGCCGTCCAAACGTGCCCAGCGAATAAATCGAATCCAGGCCGGCATGAGGTGGTCATGGAGCTCGGTAGTCCACGGTGGCGTATTATCGAGGCCGCATTCCCATGGGTGGAGGAGTAAAGCCAATCCCTCGCCGTGGGGGTCACGCTCACGGTATAGCCATTCGTGGTAGGAAACAATGTGCGGTAGCATCAGACGGTACCACCCGCGGCGCTCTGCCAGTGTCAACTTTTGGCCAACTTGCCAGACAGCCTCGGCGAGCATGGGCGGCTGGGTGATGCCGCTCGTGGCAATGCCGTCGGGAGAATAAGGGCTGACCCAGCTTCGCCAAAATTCTCTATCACGTCTGTATTGAGGTTCATTACTAAAAATCATGTTCGGCAACATACCGTTGCTCCACTGACCTTTCACGAGATTGAGTAGTTCGGTTTGGGCACGGTCAACATCGATGTGCCTGAGGCCAATTGCTATGAAACAACTATCCCACAGCCACTGGTGCGGGTAGAGGTTTTCGGCTGGGATAGTGTAATTACCTCTGTCGTTTGCACCCAGGATTTGTTTTGCCTGTTCGTCGAGCGGCAGGTCTGCTCGTTCCTCAACATCAGCGATTTCCGCTTCGCTTAGAACATCTTCAGCACGCATGGTATCCTGCTCGTTTTCGCTCATGGTTCTAATAATATCAGACTGAAAGTATTATCTGTAGTTTGTAAAACTAAGAGGGAAGTCGAGGTCTTCGCGGGAGCGGAGCAGGGTCATGACGGCCTGGAGGTCATCTTTACTACCACTCATAACACGGACGGCATCGCCCTGAATTTGAGTTTTCACTTTAGGGAATGCGTCGCGTATGAGTTTGGTAAGTGTTTTGGCTTTGTCTTGGTCGAGCCCGGCTTTGAACGGTACTTCTTTGGTGGTTTTGAGGTTGGATTCGACTAACTCGCGCGAGGTGTCGAGCACTTTTTGGCTTTGGCCACGGGCAGCGAGCTTTTTGCGGATTATTTCTAAAATGGCCTCTATTTGCCACTCGCCGTTACCGGTGACTTTTAGGCCTTTTTTGTCATCGAGCCAATCAAGCTCGGCCGGCGTGCCCTTAAAGTCGTAGCGGCTTGCCATCTCGCGCAGCGCCTGGTCGAAAACGTTATTCATTTCCGCCTTATCATATTCGCTTACTATATCGAAAGAAAAATTTCCCATACACACTAGTATAAAACAACTTCATGACGCACATCTCATAATTGTTATCTATTTTACATTTGTCCTGTCATTTGTATTGCCGTAGTATGAAGGAAATACCTAGTTTTAAAGGAGGTGCAGGAGTGGCAACTATAGAAGCTATACGTCCTGGTATGGTACTTGAAGAGCTTCCAGGTTTTGTGAGTGAGTTTCCAGAAATAGCCAGTGATGAACGGTGGTTTGTTGGACCCGTAACGGAACCAAACGAGAGATCTCCTCTGCCTGTTATAAAGGCTATGCCGGGCAAGGTATTGATTACATCGACTGAAATTGACCAGGCAGAGGAAACAATGGTCGATAAATTAGCTGAGATAGCACCTGAAAAATTATGCATGATAGGGGTTGCAAAGGGAGCTTTGCCTCTGCTTAAGGAGCTAGGCGATAAGCTTCGGAAAAAAGATCCACGATATCTTGAGGAGAATATCGGGAAAGTGATCACCGCTTCTTCGTATGGGAATGGGATCGAAAGTAGCGGTAGAGTAGTGACGACAGGCGATCCGGGCGACCTTAAAGGTAAATACGTTAAAGTAGTAGAAGATATTATAGACACCGGTACTACCATGAGGCATCTGAGATATGATCTGCTGCGCAGAGAACCCTTAGCGGTAGAGGTAGTGTCGTTGTTACTCAAAGAGGGTACGCTCATGGTGGAACAATCAGATTTAGGCGAGAATATGATAGTAGGATTTAGGGTGCCAAACCTCTTTGTCGTAGGACATGGTATCGACTGGGCGCAACTATTCAGGGGTGAGCGTGATATCATTGGACTTGATCCGCAGAGAGCAATAGATATCCCAGAAAGGAGTGCGGCATGAGTGGATTTGAGGATGGCGTAATGGTGGGAGAAACTAAAATGCAGGCAAACGTGCTGTTTCGTGAGGCGCAAATTACCGAGCGGGTTGCGTCATTGGCTCAGGAAATTGCGGCAGATTACGCTTCGCGCGGTGGACTGCACACGGTGACAGTGCTGAATGGTGCGTTGCACTTTGCTTCGCAACTGCGATTTGCGATTTCTAAGGCAAACCCAGAACTAGGCTTTGAAATGACCTCAGACACCATCCACCTTGCAAGTTACCATGGCACTGGCTCTAGCGGCGAGGTGAAGAAAATTAGCGATTTGACTCATCCGGTCACGGGCAAACACGTGCTCATTTTGGAAGACATCGTCGACACCGGGAAAACACTCAGCGTCCTTGTGGCCGAATTATTGGCGCAAAAGCCCGCCTCGCTTGCGGTGGTGGTGTTGCTGCGAAAGCCGTCGAAACTGGCCGTTCCAGAGTCTGACCTGGGCGAAAAGATGTACGTAGGCTTCGATATTGGCCCAGAGTTTGTGGTCGGTCACTGTTTCGACTACGACGGTCGCTTCCGCGATGTGCCAGACATATATGCTCTTAGCCCCGCAACATAAACTATCTGACCCACGTGCACTTTTTGGGTGTCATCTTGAGCGAAGTCGAAAGATCTCATCGTATTTGCATCTAACGGGATCCCTCCACTTCGGTCGGGATGACAATGGAATAAAAAGTGCGCGTGGGTCAGATAAACTATTGCAAGCACAAGCTTTTTGCTATACTACAAATTACCTAACTAAATATAACTTAGGGGAATAATGAATATGCAAAAAACAACAGTATTAATGAAGCGGTTTTCGTTTGCGCTTGCCGCGTTTGGCTTTATGGGTGTATTTGCCCTCGCGGCAACACAGCCAGCTAGTGCTCGTCAGGGTGAGGACGATACAACCGTTGCACAAGAGAGTACCGAACAAGAAGATACTGCTGGGCCAGAGGCACAGTCAGGTCTGGCCGATGATAGCAATCGGCGTGAAGGGGTTAAGATCAGGGTCAATCAGCTTCGTGAAGATGCTAAAAAAGACCTAGAAAAAAAGCGTGACGGCCGCAAAGAAATGGCAGAGGAAAAGCGAAAGCTTGTGTGCGAAAACAAGCAGAAGGCCATAGAAAACAAGCTCGCCGCCTTCAATCAAGCTGCAGATAAGCATCTTGCCAAACTAGACGATGTATATAAACGCATTCAGGCATATAAAGCCGCTGAGAATCTTCAGCCTGCTAATTACGACGATCTTATAGTCGCCGCAACCGCAAAGCAAGAAGCAGCAACCGCTGCCGTGGCTGCGCTGAAAGAAGTAGCCGTAGGGGTTGATTGTAGCGACCCGGAGACTGTTGTAAAGCTAAGTGCAGTACGGGAAGCGGCAAAAGCAACACGTACCGCACTGCATGAGTACCGAAAAGCCCTCAAGGACATAGTCGTCGCGCTAGCCCAGTCAAAGGACGATGCTGAAAATGGTGATGAAACTACCAGCGACTCTGGCACCGATTCTACTTCAGACACAACGGAGGGTACAAACTAATGAAATACTCACTTTCTGAGCGCGGAGCCGGACACATTGTAGCCGTTTTGCTCGTGGCCGTACTAGCGGTCGTAGGTTTTGCTGGCTACACTGTTATGAAATCGCAAGACAATAAAGCCAAGACGGTATCTACCCAGCAAAAAGTTGAGGCGGTGCCAGAACTGAAACAGGCCGACACCACCTTAAGTGACACAAACACCGAGCTTGACGCTAGTCTCGATACATCGGCGCTCGACCAAGATATAGATGCTATGCTGTAGTGTAGTTGACACGTTGTTCCTAGGAGAACCGCCCTTTGGCGGTTCTTTTTTCTTAACTCTAAGCCTTAACTCTTAAGTCCGAACTCTGTATACTACATACCAATGAGCTACCAGCACGAAGACATTGCTCGCGCCGCCGAAGTTTTGCGAACGCGGCTCCAAACGCTCGACGACAAGGTCGCAATTATGCGCGCACCGGAGCTCGGCGCGCTGTATGCCCAAATCCGGACACTCCCAAATGAAGTGAAATCTTCCTTCGGTCGCGATCTAAATGAGCTGAAAAGTGAGTTGCAAGCAGCTGTTGACGCAGCAGCCGACTCGGCCGTAGAACTACCGCCCATAGACGTAACTGCGCCCATGGACGTGAATACAGCTAGACCTAGCCTTTTGCCAAACCAGCAGGGTAGCGTCCATCCTCTTATGCAGGAAATGGAACGAATAGCACATATATTCAACCGCATGGGCTATGTCGTAGAAGAATCTCGTGAACTGGACGACCAGTATCACATGTTCGAGACGCTGAACTTTCCCAAAGGCCACCCCGCGCGCGACGATTATGACACCTTCATGACAGTTGAAACAGACAAAGAAGGTGACCCGTTCATCGCGCCTGCTCACACCAGTACAATGCAAAACAGAGTTCTTAGAAAATATGCCGCCAATCTTGAAAAGGGTGAACCGATTGCAGTACTCGTACCCGACCGCGTGTTCCGCAACGAAGACCTCGACGCACGGCACGAGCACACGTTCTACCAGTTTGAGGGCGTTTACGTGAACAAGGGTGTCCACGCCGGCATGCTGATTGCGACTTTACAGACCTTTCTCGAAGAATATTATGGCAAACAACTTGAAGTTCGAGTGAACCCGTTTTATTTCCCATTCACCGAACCAAGTTTTGAGTTTGCCCTGAGCTGCCCGTTTTGCGAAAAGGCTGGCTGCCACATTTGCAGTCAGTCCGGCTGGATAGAACTCTTGGGTTGCGGCATGATACACCCAAATGTACTCCGTGCAGCCGATATTGACCCTGCTGTTTACACCGGCTTCGCCTGGGGCAGTGGCGTCGAGCGTCTTGTCATGATGAAGTACGGCGTGGAAGATATCCGCCACTTCGAAAGCGCCAAACTCGACTTCCTGGAGCAATTCAAATGAATGACGTGAAAGAGCTGTATTTTGTAGCCGTCAAAATTCTTCTGAGAAAAGGAGATGAGCTTCTGCTAACCCATGATGTTTTTGGAGACTGGGATATTCCAGGTGGACGAATAAAGCCAGATGAATTTGAAGTATCGCTCGAGGATATCATCGCGAGAAAAATGCAGGAAGAACTAGGCGGTGCCGTGCAGTATGAACTAGGTGAGCCGAAAATATTTTTCCGTCATAAACGCATTGAGCATTCGACCCAGCTAGAAGCGAGAATTTTTGCCGTTGGCTATGAAGCAGTTTACAAATCAGGTGAAATCTCACTAGGTAGTAATCACGATCGCTATGAATGGATGGATATTAAAACGTTTGATCCCAGCGAGTATCTAAAAGGTGGTTGGTTGAAAGGTATGACAGATTACATACAGAGTATTAGGGGAAAATTATGAAAGTTAGTCTGAATACCATTCGCCAGTATATTGATTTTGAACTACCGCCAGTGGAAGATCTTGTTGAGCGGATTAATCAACAGCTTGGTGGGGTTGAAGAAGTCGTGGACCTCAGTGAAAAGTACAAAGGCATTGTCAT
>JBGAVA010000017.1:0-22549 GCA_044228355.1 Saccharimonadales bacterium (SeqCode) | reverse complement strand
ACGCAAGAGACCCCAAGGCTGCTACACTAGCACTAGCGAAAGTGCATGAAAAGTCGCATTTGGGGTGAGATTTTACGTCCGTCCTTGGAAATAAGGTAAATATGATATAATAGGGTTGTTAGATTGCTAGCTAATCACTTGTACATTTATGTGCCAGAGGAAAGTCCGGGCAGCATAGGGAGTGACAGCCGCTAACGGCGGCCGGGGGTAACCCTAGGGAAAGTGCCACAGAAACGAAACTGCGCCGTGCGGAGCACGGCAGAGGACAGACAAACAGATGACATTTAGCAGAAATTTAACAGATATCAGGTTGCAGACACGCGAGTCTGATACATGTAACCTGCTAAATATCTGAAATCTGCTACCTGCCATGTCTTCTATCTGCCGAGCTCCGCACGGCGTAATGGTGAAACGAGTGCGGTAAGAGCGCACAGTCGTCCGTGGTAACACGGAAGAGAGGTAAACCCTGTCTGCTGCAAGGAGTAGGCTATCAGCGTTCCCGCGACGCCTACGTTTGACCCCGCTCGATCCCGCCAGCAATGACGGGACTAGATAGATGATTAGCCTCCCGCCTCGGCGGGGGACAGAACCCGGCTTATCGGCAGTCTGACAAGTATGAAAACACCCCCGAGAAATCGAGGGTGTTTTTTGTACTAAAGAAATTAATTATTTCTCGAGTTTGGCGGCTTTGATGACCGCTTCGAAAGCTTTTGGCTCGTTGACTGCTAGTTCTGCGAGAACTTTGCGGTCGAGTTCTATACCGGCAGCCTTGAGGCCAGCGATGAGACGGCTGTAAGTTGTGCCGTGTTCGCGGGCAGCGGCGTTGATGCGGACATTCCACAAGGCGCGGAAGGTGCGCTTGCGGTTACGGCGATCGCGGTAGGCGAACTGTAGTGCGCGTGTGGTGGCTTGCTTGCCCCGTTTCACGCTCACTCGGTTCGGGTGACTCATGCCCTTCGTGCTCTTACGGATTTTGACGTGTTTTGCGTGACCTGGCACGCCTCGTTTGACTCGCATGCTAGACCCCCAACTTCTTGCGTATTATTTTAGTGTTGGTGGCGTTCAGTGTCTCCAAACCAGCCAGCTTGCGCTTGCGAGCGCCGCTTTTCTTCTGTAGGAAGTGGCTAGCGTGTGAGTGACGGACACGAACACGCCCGTTCTTGGTAACTCGTACGCGGTCTTTGGTGCCGCTATGAGACTTGAGTTTTGGCATGGAATCTCCTATGTCTACTCAGTTATATTAGTATTATGGTTTATCAATCGGGTCAGACTCGGGCTTGTGGGCCTTTGGCGCGACGCCGCGGATAACGAATGAAAGTTGCTTGCCAGTCAGTTGGGGCTGTTGGTCGACGGCAATTGTGTCTCCAAAGCTGTCTATGACTCTGTCGGCAAGTTTGAAGCCAATATCTTTGTGAGCAAGCTCACGGCCGCGGAAGAAAAGGGTGATCTTAACCTTGTGGCCAGCTTCTAGGAAGCCTGTGACCTTTTTCATCTTGACGCCCAGATCGTGATCGCCTATCTTGAGACCGAAGCGCATCTGCTTCATGTCTAAGATTTTGTTATTCAGGCGGTTTTTCTGAGCCTGTTTCGTCTTCTGGTAGTTGAACTTACCCCAGTCGACTATCTTGCAGACGGGCGGGTTTGCTGCCGGTGATATCTCGACTAAATCGAGTTCTTGCTCCTGCGCGAGCATGTATGCTTCGCGCGAGCTCATCACGCCGAGCTGTTTGCCATCTGCATCGATGACTCGTACTTCTGGTGCCCGAATCTGTCCATTCAGGCGCGTGCTTGTGCCGATATTAGCTTCTCCTTGGTTACTTCCGTGCTGATGATTGTAACAGATGGAGGAACAGAGGTCAATCATAATCAGCGGGAGAACCTGAGAATTGAGATTAGGGATTAGGGATTGGAGAATAGTTCACTTCGTACGGTCTGCTTATTCCCAATTCTCTAATCCCTAATCTCAATTCCCAAGCGGGATTCTATGACTGGTCGTGAAACTGGTGCGGACGGTACTGGAGGGCTTCTGCGATGTGTTTTGGCTGTATGATATCGGATTCGTCGAGGTCGGCTATGGTGCGGGCAAGCTTAACCGAGCGCATGTACGCGCGGGCGGAAAGGCCGAATTTTTCGGCTGCGGCGTCCAGCATGTCTTTGGCGGCGGTTTCTAGGTGGGCGAGGGCTTTGACTTCGCGGTTTGTCATGTCGGCGTTCAGCTTTCCGGCAGTGCCGAAACGCTTGGTCTGGCGCAGGCGGGCGGCCGTCACCTTTGCCCGAACGTCTTTAGAGGTTGGGCCATCTGCTTTGCCGCTGCGAAGCAGATGACTGTTGTCTATCTCGTGCACGTCGACGTAAATATCTATGCGGTCGAGTATGGGCCCGGACAGTTTGCGCCGGTACTGAACTATCTGATGCGGTAGGCAGCGGCACGGTTTCGATGTGCCGTAGTGGCCGCAGGGGCAGGGGTTGGCGGTGGCGGTAAAGATAAAATTCGCCGGGTATTCGGCAGTTTCCTTGGCTCTCGCAATAGTGACCGTCCGGCTTTCGAGCGGTTGCCGTAGTGCCTCCACGGTGACTCGGCCGAACTCAGGGAGCTCATCAAAAAGCAAGACGCCACGGTGAGCGAGGCTCATTTCTCCCGGCCGGACACTGTTGCCGCCGCCGACGATAGCAACATTGCTCGCACTATGGTGAGGAGCACGAAACGGACGTTCGGCGACGAGCCGATTGAAATCGTTGCTGGCTAGGCTATGCAGGTGGGTGACTTCAAGTACTTCATCTCGCGTCATGGGCGGCAAGAGGGTGGGAAGAATCTTTGCGAGCATGCTCTTTCCGGTACCGGGCGGGCCGCCTAGTAGCACGTTGTGGCCGCCGGCTGCGCTGATCTCGACGGCTCTTTTTCCGAGCGCCTGACCGATGACGTCTTCAAGACAAAGCGTCTCACCGTCGGTGACCACGTGTTCTGTAAGGCCGGCCGGCTCATCCTTTGTCGAGATAATATCTGGCGATGCATGTCCATTGACGTAGTCATAAAGCTGCGTGAGGGAAGCAATGGGGATAAGGTGGATATCTGGCACTAAGCGGGCTTGTTCAAGGTTATCGACAGGCACAAGGAACGTTGTGAGGCCATGATGTTTACCGGCGAGCAGCTTCCCGATGATGCCGCGGACTGGCCGCACGGTGCCTTCAAGTCCGAGCTCACCTATGATGGCGCTTTTTTCGGGCAATGTTTGGCACTGCCCGGAGGCACGGAGTATCGCCGCGGCGATTGCTAGATCAAAGCCGGTACTTTCTTTTGGTATATCGGCTGGCGCGAGGTTTACCGTAATGCGTTTAATGGGTAGCTCCAAGTGAGAACTGGCGAACGCATTTCGGATTCGCTCTTTAGCTTCATCAACAGCTTTTGTTGCGTAGCCGACTATGATAACTGCAGGCAAGCCCTTTGTGAGCTGACACTCAATATCGACAACCAAGCCGTGCTGGCTGCCTTCCACCACCCCGCAGATTCGTTGGGATTTCATACCGTGATAGGCCGATTATACAATGCTCGAAATAGAAAGCAACCCATCCGTAGGACGATGGGTTGCGGTCTTCATAATTTTTCGTGTGTGTTTGGTTTGGTCTTTGTTATGAAACGACGGCTTGCGAGAGGCCGTCGTTATCTTTGTCGTTTTTGTTTTTGAGCACTTTTTTTATTCAGTGCTACCCCATATACTAGCGGCTTAAATGCTACTTGTCAATAACAAAACGCATGTGTTTTTTATCACGAGCCAGCTGTTCGTTATAGCTCTGCCAAAACGTAAAGCAGAAGGGTCCACCTACCAAACATCTAGCACACTGATGTCGACCATTGCTTTCTCGTAGCCCGCTAGGCTTTGTAGGTATTCAATTGGCGTCATCATGCCCAGCATACTATGCGGCCGGTAAAAGTTGTAGTCTAGGCAATCTTCCGTGCAAAACTCTCTCAGCTCTGCAAGCTGGTGTGAATTGGTTGTCAGGTGTTTGTAACGGTACTTGTCAACTCCATGCGGCCGTTCAACTCGTCCATTTAAGTGCGGACTGGCATTTGGTATCCTCAGATGCGTAATACCATGATCCTGCAACCATCGCTCTGGAGCGGCTTTGGTCTCTGGCCTTACTTGTGGCAGGTGATCATATGTAAATTCAGTACCATTGTCGGTCTGTATACCCGTGAACGTGAAGGCCGGTGCAAAGAACCGTACAGCGTGCTCTAGGAAGTCAACGGTCGTCTGCGGGTCATAGCCTGGATAGATACGTTTGTACTTGATCCTTGTTGCGCAGTCGACGATGTCGTACTGGTAACCGCTTTTCTTCCAGTGCTTGACATCCATTTGCCCAACTTCACCGGGATAGTACGCACGATCGCTAAGCTGACGCTGCTTCCGAACCCGTTTCTTACGTTTCTCGAGTACCCCGGCTCGGGACAGGATATTATGCACACCGTGAATGGATATTTTAAGGCTGTAGTCCCGTCCAAGTACGTGTGCTAAAGCATTCTCGCCGTAGCCCAACCCGAACCGTAGCTGCAGGACGAGACTAACCGTTTCCTCATCTGCGTCGCGAGGATGGCTCTTAGGAGTACGAGGCAGATCGTAGAGACTAGTAAGTTGTCTACCGCTCTGAATCCAACGCCTGTACCAGTAGTAATACGTCCGTCTCGGTATACCATAGAAGCGGCAAGCTGCCGCAGTGTTACCTAGTTCTTCTGCTTTACGAAACCACCCTAAACGAATCCGTGCCCCATACACGAGCAATTGCTTCTCTGTCATCTTCCTATATCTCACTTTCACTCCTTTCTATGTTAGTGAAAGTGTGCAGGATGTATGGGAGGTTAATAAATTTTGACTGCGACTAAGCGAAAGCCGGCTAGCGGCAGTATTTCGGGCTACTTGTTTGCTGCCGCGACCAGGACGGCGATGGTTTTTTCAGTTAGCATGCGGCTCAAGATATCGCGCTGGTTTTCGGGCTTGTCTAGCTCGGCTTGCATGGTAGCATCGGTATACTGCTTCTTTAGCTCGGCTAGCCGCTGGTCAAATTCCTCTTGGGTAATACGCACGCCTTCTTTCTCGGCAACCTCACCGAGGGCAATACCTGTCTTCACCCGAAGCGCTGCTTGCTCACGGTGGCTCTCGCGGTGCTCTTCCTCGGTCTTGCCTTCGGCCTTCAAGTGCTCTTCCCAAGTTTGGCCGCGGTAGATAAGGTTACGTTTTTCGTCCTCATCCATACGGTCGATCTCTTGGTCGACCAAAACGGTCGGAATCTCTACACTCGCCTTTTGTGCGAGCAGCTCTAATACATCGCTCTCCAGCTTGCGCTGGGCCTGGTTTTCCTTCTCGACACCAATTTGCTTGCGAATGTCGCTACGAAGTTCGGCGGGCGACTTGAACGGTCCGAGTTTGGCTACAAATGCGCCGTCAAGCTTCGGCAACGTCCGTTCGCTGACAGCCTTTACCGTAACGGTAAACTCGACTTTCTTGTTCTGCAGCGGCTTGGTGCCGTAATCTTTCGGGAAAGTCACGGTAAATGTCTTGCTTTCGCCGGCCGTAAGACCGATGAGTTCTGGTTCGAAACCAGGTATGAACGTACCGCTGCCGATAACGATCGGGTAATCCTCGCCCTTGGCGCCATCTATAACTTCCTTGGTTTTGGCATCGACGCCGCTAAAGTCGATGGTAACTTCATCACCTTCGGTAGCAGCCCGCTTGACTTCGGCCTTGGTGGCCCCGCGTGCCAGCAAATCGTCTATCACCTTCTCGACTTCGTCGTCAGTGACTGGTTCGACCACCTTGGTAACTTTGAACTTCGTATAATCTGGCAGCTTAACCGCACCAACTACATCCACTGTGGCAGTGATCTCGAGCAGCGTAAACGGCACAAACTTGGTGAGGCTTATCTCTGGGTTAGCGACCGGACGCAGCTTTTCCTGTTCTAGAGCGGCAACATACACATCGTTCACCACTCGGTCGACAACCTTGTTCTGGAGTAATTGCTGGTCGACAACTTTTTCGACCATAGCGCCTGGCGCATGGCCCTTGCGAAAACCAGCTAGTTTGACTTCCTTAGAAAGCTCCTTTAGCACAGCCTCCTTAGCTGGGTTAAGTTGTGCAGCATCGGCCGTGATGGTCAGCTGTACGCTAGTAGGGGTAAGTTGTTTTTTCGTAATATGCATAGACGCCTACTATATCAGATACGGTTTTCCGTTTCCACATCTACCCCTCCCTAGCCCAGGATTACCCCGAACATTCGCCGAAAAGGATTAACCCTTTACAGATGGGTTTGCTTGCAGTACAGGGGTGGTGCAGGTTAGGTGAATAGTTTGGAGGCCAAAAGCCAGCCTATAGCCACAAACCAGGCCACTTCAACACCAGCGCCCCAGACGCGCTCGGTTTGAATGGCACTGTGGAAGCGGCGAAAGGCGTTCAGGACAGGCGGCTTTTTCATGAGGCCATTGGCGTACAAAAAGCGCGGCAAAGAGTACAGATCCGGTGAGGTAGCTACGAAGGCAGTTACGGCAGCAACCGCCCAGCCGGTAGGGTGAACTACCGCCAGCAGTACGACCAGGCTAAAACATAGCAGCATCTCGGCCATGAGCAAGCGCTTAAACCACTGCCTGGGAAGCAGTTCGGCATCCGTCTTCACTCCCTTGAAACCAAAGTGAGGAATGGCGTCGAGCACAAAGTGGGACAGGAATGCCGCCGGCACCGCCAGCCACGGGTTCGACACACTCAGACCGATAAGCGCGCCCGTTAGCGCATGATTGGTCGCAGTCATACGTCGAAGTCGTCTTCGCCGTCAGTCTCACTGGCGTTCGGAAGCACATGCTTACGCCGTTTGTCACTCAGGATTGTTACGATTCGTTCACGGCCGTGCGTTTCCTCCTCGCCCGTGTCGAGATTTTTCAGCTTGAACCGCGCCTCGGCCAGCTCGGCCTCCCCGATGAAAATAACGTAGTTGATCCCCTTCTTCACCGCAGTTTTTATCTGTTTTTCCAGCTTGCGGCCAGTGGTGTCGACAGCGAGGCGGAGGCCGTCTTCACGGAAGTAAGACAGTACGCCTTGGGCTCTCTCGTACAGATTTTCGCCGAGCAGTATCACGTAGGCGTCCGTTTCTGGCGCTAGTTCTGGCACCAAGTTGTGCCCTTCTAGAAAGTTCTGCAAAGTCACATCGCCCATGCCAAACCCCACCGTCGGGACGGGCTCTACCCCGAACATACCGACCAGGCCGTCGTAACGTCCACCGCCAAACATGCTGCGATTGTTTTCTGGGTGCTCGTCGAACACTTCAAAGACGATGTCTGTGTAGTAATCAAACCCGCGCATGAGCGTGATATCGAACTTCACGTTTGTCACCTTAGATTCTGTCAGCAGGTCACTTAACTGCTTGAGCTTGAGCACGCAGGGCAGGCTGGTGGTGCCCTCTGGCAAATCATTGAGCTTTTTGGCCTGCAGCAGCGTATTTAAGCGAGCGAGCACCGCCGATTCACGCTGGGACGGCGTCAGAATGGCGTCTGCCTGAGCTTGAAAGCTCTCGTCCTCCATCTTATGCATGCGGTCTATCAGCCGAACAAACATTTCCTGCTGCGTCTCGCTCATGCCCAGGTACTCGCGAAAGAGGTGGTTCATGAGGTCGCGGCTGTTGACTTTAATGGTGTACATGTCTGGCTTCGCACCGTACGACCGCATAATCCTATCGCAAAGCTGGATTATCTCGTGCTCGGCCTCGACGCCATCCACGCCAAATATATCGGCGTTGAGCTGCCAAAATTCACGCAACCGGCCGCGCTGCATGCGCTCGTAGCGCCAAACATTGGGTATGGAATACCACCGCGCGGGATAGGCCAGTTCTTGGCGCCGTCCGGCGACCATGCGGCTGACTGTGGGGGTCATTTCTGTGCGAATGGTGACGCTTCTGCCGCCGCGGTCCTGGAAGGTGTACGTCTGCTCGTCTACAATCTCTTGATTGCCCTTAGCCAGAAATAACTCGGTTGGCTCCAGCACCGGTGCGTCGTACTCCTCGTAGCCAAAACTCTCGCACACTTCGCGCATTTTGTTGAACATGTATTTTTGCAGGCGCTTATCTTCCGGGTAGAAATCCCGCGCACCCTTATACGGTTGTGTCGATAGTGTCATAATGCTTCCTAGTATACAGAGTTAAGAGTTAAGAGTTAAGAGTTAAGGATTTCGGTGTTTAAGCCGAATATCAAATCGGTAACCTCACTTACCGTAGCTGCTATTTCGTATCTGTTTGCGTTTAACCGGTCACGTCGAATAGTAATGGGACTCCCTGTTGGCTGAAAGATATCGCACGCTACACCCGCCACTCCCGCATCGGAGGTAAGATACGCTGCCAGACTGCCCGAGCCGCACGCCGTCTCACTCACGCACGATGATGTTGCACAAACGTACACATACGGAACAATCCCGCGCGGCGATAACCACACCAATCCGAACGCAGGTAGGTTTAACTTCGTGGCCATGATCGCAAGCTCGCTTTCTAAACGCGTGGTTCTCGGCCTATTCTTTGTAACGACATATCCGATTAGCCCTAGGACTACAATTGCATCCGTAGTACCCATATAATTTCTCTCGACATCGCTCGGGATATCAAGCTCGATGCTCACCTGTTGGTTCATTTGCCTGTATTTGACCCTACTGCCAAGCTCCGAGACTAGCTCACCATCTGATTCGCCGGTACTATATGCGGCAGCCAGTAGCGCATTGATACATAGTTCTCCGCCCATCATCTTGAGCCCCAGCTGTCCAGAATCGATTGTCTCAAGAAAACCAACTTGCTCAACGTCGTGCAACAATTTCTTTGCACAAGATAGCTTACCTCCCGTGAAGACACCCCCGGACAATTGCCGTTCTATTACCGCCAGCTATGTCAAACGCTCGTATTTCGTCTGCGCATTTCACTTCATTCATGGTTTTTACTCCTTATAGTTTCACTTCATTTTAGATTGTCCGGCCGGACAATCTATTTAGAAGTTGCTTATACGCTGTTATCTAGATTATTCTTCCTTCATTGACTATCTGTAAATTTTCTATCTATTCAAAACCGTGTTGATTTAGATTGTACGGCCGGACAATCTAAATCGCTGGCTCAGATAGCAGAGACGGAAACGAAAACGCCGGAGGGTTTCCGGCGTTCTTGCTCACGTTTCGTTACGTAGCTAGCTATCCGTCAACTCCGGCGACAGATGGGTATGATGGGCTCCGCTGATAATGGAAGCGTAACCGCCGCAGCCGTTTTGTAGCCAATCGCTGATACGTGCCACCGTGCGGCTGCTCAGTTTTGTACGCTGGGTTATTGCCGTATACGGTTGTTTGCGAACCAGCATTTTGGCTGCTTCAAGCCTGGCACTTATTTCCAGGATTTCTTTTTCGGTCATGACATCACGCAGGAAAGAGCACATCAGTTCTTTGTCGGTAATATCCGTCAGTACCCCAACCAACTGGTCGGGCAGTTCATCTGACATGATTGACGTGTCATAGGCTTTCATACGCTTCACTTTACCAAACTAAAGTGGGATTGTCAAGAAAAAAACCACCTCGTTTTTGGAGGTGGCTGTTTGTTTTAGACAGTGGTGTTGGCTTTGTGGGCTTTGTTTACCTGTTCGGCGGTGATCATGGCGTTGCGGATTTGTTCCTGCATGTCGGTCATGCCACCGGGGCCGTGAGGGATGAGGATGGTGCTGTTTTTACCGCTGAGACCCAGTTCTTTGATGGTGTCAAAGTACTGCGTCATCATGACGAGGTTCATGACATCCTGGCTATTGACGCCGTTGACGGCACTTGAGAAGTTTTCGACTGATTCCTTCAAGCCCTCGATGATAGCCTTGCGCTGATTGGCGATACCCTGACCCTGGAGCGCCTTGCTCTCGGCCTCACCTTCGGCGGCCTTGACCACGCGAATCTTGTCGGCTTCGGCCTGCTGGATAGCAGCTTCACGCAGACGCTGAGCGGCGTTGATCTCGTTCATGCTGACTTTGACTTTCTCATCCGGGTTGATATCGGTGACGAGCGCCTTCACGATGGCATAGCCAAAGTCGTCCATGACGGTGTCTAGTTCGGCCTTAACGGCTGTGGCGATATCGTCCTTCATCTCGAAGAGTTGGTCGAGGTTGACGGCTGGCACGCGGGCACGAACCGTGTCAAACACGTAGGCCGTGATCTGTTCCTGCGGGTTTTGCAGTTTGTAAAAGGCATCGACTGCTTTTTCGGCTGGTACAAAGTACTGCACGCTCACGATGACGAAAACGAACACGTTATCTTTGGTCTTCGTCTCAACTTGCACGTCTAGCTGCTGGACACGCAGGTTCACGCGGCCGGCTATCTGGTCTATGAGCGGGATTTTGAAGTTCAAACCGGCCTTCGATGCCTTCTTGAACCGGCCAAACCGCTCCACGATCGCTATTGTTTGCTGCTTGACCGTAAACAGCCCCGTACCGATGAGTATCAGTACGACTACGGCTATAATCCAACCCATACACCCTCCTTTAGTTACTCACTACATTGTAGCAAACTAGCGGGCGTTTTTGTGAAAACTCGCCACCACCGATGGCAAAACATAGCCAGTTAGCAAAATTACCCAATACGTCTTTTCACGCACAAGAGTAATCTCGCTCGTAAACAGACCCAGTCCGCCGAACAAAAACATAATGGCCAAGAACCACCGGTACGACCGTAAGAATATGCGGTTGCGGAGTGCCCGCTCCCGCTCATCCAGCTTTGATTCCACGGCCTTCGCCCAGAAAATTGAGTATTTACCGTGGAAATATGCAATAAGCAGTGAGGACAGCACAAACGCACCCACCATCACCCAGCCCGCTGCGGTTTGGTAGTACCTCTGCGTGAGTATGGCCTCATGTTGACCGTGGGGCTGCAACGTACTGGCACGACTCAGTAGCTCAATAAACGTCCATACTGCGGCGATTATCATGAGTGACGCGATTTTAGGAAACGCAAAAGCAACCTTTTCGTTTTCAAGTATGCTCGTTTCGGATTTTGATTTACTCATTATTACTCCTTTACGCTGCCGAGCAGTGGTTTAAACGGTTTATCTGAGAACACATCTTCTACACCAACAGAAAACACTTGGGCAATCGAAAAAGCCAGCTCAAGGCTCGGCGAATAATCACCGCGCTCAATAAAGCCGATGGTTTGGTAGTTCACGCCCACCTTTTCGGCTAGCTCCTGGCGAGACATGCCGTGCATGGTCCTAAGTGTTGCTAATCGATTATAAATCATTACGCAATACATTATTGCGTACTCGCAACGTTTTGTCAATACAAACAACAAAAAACGGCCCGCGAGCCGTTATTTATCCCTGGTGCCTCTGTGCGACGAGGCTCGGAACATTTTATCTCAATAAGCTAAAAGGCGAGGCCTAAGCTCAGCCCCGCCACCTGCTGGCTAAACGCTAGCCGCCCCGTCTGGAAGCCACCCTTGATTTTATATATGACCGCCAATCCCTTATTCTTCAAAGGAAAGGTCGGTTTCCCTGTCGGTGCGCTACCAAATTTGGTAGAGGCGGCGTGGGCTTCGCTGAAAAATCTACTGTGGTCTATTCTCGTACCATCTCATTTTTTCTACGCGATCACCAACAAGCGTAAGTTGAATAGGTCCGTAATTATCGCTGCTTACATCCACGCTTATAGATTTTAAGTCTCCGCTAACTTCTTTGGGAATGTTTTGCAGGGCATCGCCCCGCAAAACTTCGTGATACGAAAATCCATGAGGCAGGCTCTCAAGCGCATGGTATATATTTTCCTCGTAATCTGTGCTAGCAGTGGAAGCGTATCTTGTTAAATATGTTGACAATAATAAAGTGTACCCTTTCATTTCATATTCTCTGTATGCGTTTTGATGTTCCGATTTTTCTTCCCCCTCAGTATGGAATCTATTAGGGTTGCCCAGTTTTTCTTTTGCTACAGTTGGATCATCTCCTGGCTTCAAAGGTTCAAATAAACCGACATTTACTAAGCTTGCCAGGTCTGCGTCTCCTCCATTGATTGATAGGTTTTTATCTGATTTTGAGTAGGTGACTTTTGAAACCGATCCTTCTGGCTGATAGCTTACCAGGTCTTTTTTTTCAAAATACGGCTGAATTGCAAAGATCCACAGCAAGACTCCAACAATTAGCGCGGCGACGCCAATGTTCATGTATTTCTGAACTTTCTCTTCGTTTTCAGAAACCCAAGACATTGTTTACCAAACCCTTCTTCTGAAATCTATTTCCTAGATGCATATGACAATATTAACAGATATTAAGTTAGTTCATCATAGCTTCGACCATTTTTATGGGCTGCGTAATATTCACGCTCAAAGGTTTTGAATAAAGGGTAATTGTAGTAAAGTGTTGGCATAGCATCAGTCATGCTTGGCTGCCAGTCTATAGCTACTATGTGGTCGTAATGCAGCTCCCCCATAGCAACAGCTGCGGTTGAATTTTTGCTTTTCGGCTCAGACTTAATCCACATTCCCTTTTTCTCTGAGTATTCAACAAAATAACCTATATCCAGAGAAGCCTGCATTAACTTATCGTAGTAATCTGTGATAATGATTTTTTGGTAATGCCACTTACGGAAAAACTTTAGAAACTTGTCATTCCTTTCATATGTTTGGCCACCTCTTAATGCATCAGTGAGCAGAACCTGGATGCCATTTTTATTTTCTGGTTTCCTCATTTGCTCAGCAATTTCGCTTCGAATTTTTAAGCGATGCTCGATTATTTCCTTTGTCAAAATTTTTGCCTTTTCACGCATCACACGCTTAATAAACCGCTTGAGTGTGGTGTATAAGGTTTTCTGCATTAGCTGTTGAATTGCAGCAATGAAAATGACTGCCCACAATGCATTTATAGGAGTCAAAAATTTACTTATAAACTCAGTCATATAATAATTCTATCAGGTTAATTTCTTTCAACGAAGCCCACGCTGCCTCTGCCAAGTTTGGCAGCGCACAGATAGTTCCAAGCCTCGTCGCACAGAGGTACCAAAACAACAAGCCGATCGCAAGGATCGGCAAGTTGTTTTGGTGCGCGAGAGAGGACTTGAACCTCCATGCCTTGCGGCACTAGCTCCTAAAACTAGCGTGTCTACCATTCCACCACTCGCGCATTCAACCAAAATGTGGGGTATGCGAAATTATTATAGCGAACTTTTTCTTTTTGCACGACAAAGCAACGACTCATAAACCAACGAAACGATATATTTTATTGGCAGCCCGCATTTACACTCGAGAACTCTTTTGATACTATTCTGAAAATATGGTAGAAGAAATCGTCGTCGTAAAATTTGGCTCAGAGCTAATAACTGACGAAAACGGGCTTAATACTGAAGCGATACAGGGCTACGTTGATGGTCTTTGCAAACACCATGGAAGTGCTAGTTTAATTGTTATCACCTCTGGCGCAGTTGCGACTGGTCGCCATATTTTGTCTCAAAAAGACAAGGACAATGCTACATTTAGCGATCAGCAGCGAGCACAACTTGGGGGGAGTGTAGTTTTTGCGGCGTGGCAGTCTGCCTTCGAACGTGCTGGTCATCTAGCGGGAGGCTTGCTGATTACTCATCACGACCTGACGCTTTCTGCTGAAAGTAAAAGTTTGAGGAATTTGTTGCGGAAAAATATCAGAAATGGGATTATCTCGGTTGTCAATGCCAATGACGCACTAAATTTGGCAGAGCTTTTGCAGCTACCAGCAGGAGCCGATAATGACGCTCTCGCCTCCCACATAGCTCAGTTTATGAAAGCAACCAGGCTGAGATTGTTTACGCTGCATGGCGGGATTGTCGATGATGCTGGCAATCTAGTAGAGCTGGTAACGGGCCAGAATATCAAGTCGGTTACCAAGATGGTTAGCGAAAGAAACCCGGGCAACGGCCGAGGTGGCATACAGAGCAAGCTAGCATCCGCTTGGGAATACGTACAGGATACAAATGGGATTGCCGAGATTTCTAAGCCAGACAAGCTCATGGGCGGGAACAGGCAAACCATTTTACGCACCACAGCCTAATAAACTAGTCTTTGCGGTAAAAAACTAGTTGTATGTCGCCGAGGCGTTTGTGGGCAACCATGTTGGCGTCCAGAAAGTCCCGCGGCGTTTCCGATCCGGGCCAGGATAGGACGAATATGCCGCTGGGTTTGACGTGCTGGATTAGTCGCTCCAGCACATTGGGCCGAATGTCGTCGTAAGGTGGGTCTGCCACAACGATATCGAACTGCCGCGCCTGATTATTGCGCGACCAGCCGCTGATGTTTTTGCGCAGCACCTGTACGCGGTCTTCGACAGCTAGACTCTTCACATTCTGAGATATGGTTTTCACCGCGTCAATATCGACATCTATCGCCGTAACGGACGCCGCACCGCGGCTGACTGCTTCTATGGCTATGGCGCCGCTCCCCGAGTAGGCATCGAGAAACGTCAGGCCCTCGACATCACCGAGCGCATTGAATATGGCGCCGCGGGCTTTCTCGCTCATGGGGTGCGTGCGGTGACCGCGCGGGCCATCGAACACCCGCCCGCCGAGCCAGCCTGCTATCACCCTCATGGCCGAGCACCTTTTTTTGCTTCCATAACAGCGGTGTACCACACATAGGCCACCGCCTGCACGATATCGGGGATAAGCTCTCGTCGTACCTTTCTGGCTAGGCGCGGCGTCCAGCCGGAGCTATAGAACTGCTCGTAATAACCCTGCTCAACTATCTTTTTCGCCTGGGAGACAAAAAATAACAGGTACGGCTTTCGCCCCGTTACCCGTGGCCACGCCTCCGGAAGAGCGAGCTTCTTATAGCGAATGGGCAGTACAACCAGAGCCACGCCCGCCTCGAAGGCGATATGCGTCGCCAACAGCCCTTTGTCTCCCCACATCTTCCAGTTATTGCGCATTTTTTCGCGTACGGTATCGCCAGGCATAAGCAGCTTTTCTTTCGGTGTATTACGCGTCTCTATGCCGGCACCCTTCCTAAGCTTTTTTAATTCTTCCTCGTACGGGTAGTGGTGAGCTGGTGTCAGGCCGTCTACCACCGCATGTGCTAGCCAAGCAGCTTCAAAGGCCGCCCGCGTCTGATTTCCCTCTTTCAGTGCATCAACCAGCTTCACATGGTGATCAGAAATAATCTGCAGCAATTTTGTATCTTTCTTATCGCTTGGATCGTAGTAGTGCCAGGGTTCGTCTTGGGCGGGAGTTTTTCGTTTAATAGCGTCTGGTCCGTTCACGCCTTCAAAGGCCATTATGCTTCGGGCCGTAGGAAATACTACATCGTGCTTAGCCCCGGACAGTTCAATGAGGCGGCGGCGAGCCAGCCGGTCTATCTTCTGGTGCGCACCGAACCAGGCGTCTAGGGTGCGCAGCTGTTTGAGGGTCGTGCCTGAGTACATCAGCCCTGGCCTCCGGCTTGGGCAGAGATAAGAAAAAATGTGGCGGCTACAACGCTTTCGTGCTGCTCGCCCCCGTAGGCCATGGCAGTTTCTATTCTTAACTCTTGTTTCATAACTCTTGTTTCTAGTTTAGGTTTGTGACCCGCCGCAGACGGTCAACGCGCTCATTTAGCTCAGGGTATTGTAGCAAATTCTCACCCTTTTCGAGGAATGCCGTGGCCGCGGCGCGTGCTTCTGAAATCAGTTTCGTGTCAGACAGTTTGACGACCCGCAGATCGAGGGCACCGTGCTGCAGGGCGCCGTAGATAGCTCCCGGTCCGCGCAGCTCCAGGTCTAGCTCGGCCAGCCGGAACCCGTCTTGGCTCGATTCTATGGCTCGAAGCCGCCGAGATGGCGCAGCTGTGTCACTCGTCAGGAGGTAGCAATGCGACTGCTGGCTGCCCCGCCCAACCCGGCCGCGCAGCTGGTGTAACTGAGCCAGTCCAAAACGCTCGGCCGATTCTATCACCATGATGCTTGCGTTGGGCACATCGACACCAACCTCTATCACGGTGGTCGCGACCAAAACATCCAGCTCACGGCTGACAAACTGCTGCATAACCGCCTCTTTTTCGTCGGCTTTCATCCTGCCGTGAAGCAATCCTATCCGGCAGCCTTTCAACTGCTTTTTCCGCAGCTCATCGTATACCGCCTCCACCGCCGCCCCTCTTGACTCTTGACTCATGTCTCTTGCCTCTATACTTGGACAGACCACAAACGCCTGCCGCCCAGCCTCGATTTCACCCAGGATGTCCTGGTACAATCTGTCGCGTTTCACCGGGGATATAATTTTTGTCATAATCGGTTGCCGTCCCGCCGGCTTCTCGGCCAGTACCGATATATCGAGCTCACCGTACAGCGTTAGCGCCAGGCTGCGCGGGATCGGCGTGGCAGTCAGGCTGAGGACATGCGGCATATGCCCGGCCTTGGCCATGAGCGCTTTGCGCTGTTCCACGCCAAACCGGTGCTGCTCATCGACGATGATAAGCCCCAGCCGGTGCATGTCGACCTTTTCCTGGAACAAAGCGTGCGTCCCGACCAGCAGTTTGGCCTGCCCGCTGGCTATCGCCCCGTAGGCGACCTTTTTTTGCGGCGCCGTCATGCTGCCCACCAGAAGCACAATGCTATCGGCCTGGCCAACGGCCGCAAGCAACGGGGCGAGCGTCTCGGCGTGCTGACGGGCCAGCAGCTCAGTCGGCGCCATAAACGCTACCTGGTACTCCCGTTTCATGGCCATTATCGCAACCATGGCTGCCACCACTGTTTTGCCCGACCCAACATCGCCCTCGACCAGACGGTTCATGGGGTAACGGTGCTCCATGTCTTGGTAGGCCTGCCAGATGACACGTCGCTGGTCATCGGTCAGTCTGAATGGCAGCTTTGCAACGAACTTTTTGGCAAGCGTCACATCGAATGGAATGGCGAGAGCGTGCTCGCTCATGCTCGCTTGCTTGTTGAGTTGCGCTGCCAAACTAAGCTGCAGAACTTCCTCAAACCCCAACCGCCGTTTGGCTTCGGCCAGCTGCTCGGCAGACTCAGGAAAGTGCATAGCCTCGATGCTTTCCGCCCGGGATAGCAGCCTGGCCTCTGTGAGCATCCACCCGGGAAGCGTTTCGGGCAGGGTGCGCAGGCTTGGCACGCAGGCGGCGATGAGCTTACGAATCTGACCGCTAGACACGAGCTTTGACTGGCGGTACACCGGGATAATCCGTGCTGTATTGACCGGAAAGTCTTTGACCAGTTCGGCGCTGGGATTCATGATCTGGAACCTTTGGTGGCTCAATTCATACAGCCCGCTCACGTAATACTCCTGACCGGCTTTCAGCGCCGCCGCCCGGTACGGCTGGTTAAACCACACCGCCCGCACACTGCCAGTCTCATCGGAAAACACCGCCTCGGTGATGTGCATGCCCCGGCGCACGTACCGCCCGCTAGCCTGCTTGACCGCTGCTTTCACCGTCACCGCACCCGGTTTGAGACTGCCAACATGCGACACCTCAGAATAATCCTCATAGCGGTAAGGCAGGTAATCCACCAGGTCAAAGACAGTCTGAATCCCCAGCTGCCTGAGCCCCTTCGCAACCTGCTCCCCCACCCCCTTCACAAATGTCACATCGTCACTTAGCTTCATACGGATACCTCGACAACCAGCCGTTTTACTACACCATACCAATAAGTACGACCTCCCACCTTGACCTGCACTACACAGTTTAGTAAAGTTTGAGGCTTTCTTTTTTGTCTGCCCTGTTCGTTGCCACCGCCAGCCATATTGACATTTATGCCCCTTTTTGCTACAATGGTTTCAGAAGTAAGACCTCCCGTGTTGGTTCGCCATGTGCGATCCGTTAAAACGGGAGGCTTTCTTTTAGCTGTAGCACTACACACACTTTAACCCCTTCAATAATTCTTTGAAACTGTTGTCAGCACATTCGTAATACCGCCCGATTGCCCAAGCAACGAAATCAACCGCCTGTAGTTGCCTGATTTTATGCGACATTTCAAACTGAACACCGTCAAAATTGGTACTTAATCCCAGTTCTTCAATGATACTCTGCCGCTTTCGAAGTGTATCTTTTTTATCAACTATGATTACGCTGGCATTTCTGTGTATGCGCACTAGCCGGCTAAGTTCTATGTAGTACGCCTTTTCAGCAGTAATACGCAATCGTGATTTATCTATGACAGAATACTGTAGTGTTATGTCCATAGCATTGAGCGATAGCAATACTCGCCGTCTCGTTGCGTCATCTACGGCATGAGCGTGAAGCTCGCCAGAATGATGGAATTGTGGCTTTGCTGCCCATACCTTCTTTATTGTTTTTTCAAGAGCTCGTTCGTTTTCAGTAGCAATCACAGCAAACACAATATATTTACTACGCTGTCCGGTCTGGCCACTCTCGTCGATATACACATATTGCACCCTACTACACTAGCGCGTCTAAGGGGTACTGTCTAGCGTGGGCGGGTTTTGGCGGTTTGGTGGGCGGCGAGTTCCTGGGTGTCGTCTAATGGAGGGAGTTCGACGTCGTCGTAGCGGCGGGAGAGGGCGAGCCTGATGAGTTCGTCGGCCAGGCGCGGGTTTTTGACCAGGACGGGGCCGTGGCTGTAGGTACCAAAGATGTTTTTCACGCGGCAGCCTTCGGTTTTGTCCCGGCCGTTATTGCCATCGCCCCGCAGGACTGTGCCAAAGGCGAGAGATGGGTCGTCCAGGGTAGTCACTCCGCTGTGGTTTTCGTAGCCGACGACTTCGCCGTACGGCGTTTCGTAGACGGTGTTACCTATCATGCGGACGTCGCCACCGACCGTTTCCAGCGGAAGCAGGCCGATCCCCCGTATGACTTCGCCTTCATGGGTCGTAAACGTGCGGCCAAACAGCTGGTACATACCGCATATCATGAGCATCACCACGCCGTCTTCGGCCATTTTCCTGAGCTGGGCCGCTTTGGCCTGCAAATCATCCTGGATTTTGCCCTGTCCCGCGTCCTGGCCGCCGCCACCGATGATGATGTCGGCTTCACCTGGGATGGGGTCATTAACACCGACGAGTTTCACCTGGACGTCAATCCCCCGCCACTGAGCCCGCTTCTCAAGCACGAGCCGGTTACCGGTATCGCCGTATATGTTCATTTCTCGCGGGTAAAGGTGGACGATGGTTAGACGGTGGGAGGTGGACGGTGGACGGTGGACGGTAGGGTCTTCGTGTTTCATGTTTCGTGTTTCGCTCTTCATCACGAATCTCCCCCATCGAGACCAGAACTGCCTCCCAGGTATATACTCCGCAGCTTCAGCATGGCTGTGTATGTGCAGAACAGGACGGCCTCGTCGGTCGACGATACTGCTTGCGTAAAAGCGTGGGCATAGTTACCGATATCTGGTTCGACGCTTTTCACGGGCACTTCGTCATATTTCAGACGGTTGGCCATATCTGCCGCACGAACCCCGCCACACAGTACTGACACCTGTGCGAGGTCCGACCTTTCAGCCTTACTGTGAGAGGTCGGACCTCGCACACCTTGCGGGAGTGCAATGATGGAAAAGTCTACATCCCACAGCCAGGACACGTCGCGGCCGTCGGGGTAATCGTCGTTTATGGCGATGCCGACAGTTTGGTAGTCTTTGAGTTCGAGCATACGGAGCGCCTGCGTGAATCCGCCCGGGTTTTTTACCAGTTGCAGCGTGAGTTTGCCGCCGCTCGGCAGCGTGATGACTTCGCCGCGGCCAAAGGCCGGCTCCACCGTCAAAATAGCCTCGGCCAGCTTGCCCGTATCTGGCCCAGGCACAGTCTGATACAGCACGGCTAGAGCCGCTGCCAGATTAAGCGCATTATGACCTCCTTGCAAGTGGTACCTGTAGCGATGAGGCACGCCCGAGACGCGCAGGGAGACCGATTCTTCGTCGTAGCCAGTCAGTTCGACGCTGGGCTTTGCTGCCTGGAAAAAATCGGCCGATTCGGCGTGATAGAGCTGGTCGTCAGTCAGAAACTCAGTCTGCAGCTCCCTGCTGTGTCCGAACCAAACACAGGAGGGTTTGCCGGCGCAGATGGTACTCACGCGCTCATCGTTGGCGTTGAGAGCCACGAATTCGGTGGCGGAACTGGCGAGGGTTTCGAGGAGCTTCAGCGTGGTATCTATCTCGCCGAATCGGTCCATCTGGTCACGCATCACATTCAGCACCAGGACGCCGCGGGGCTGAACAGCTCGGGCAAAGTGCACGGCATGTGCCTCATCCTGCTCGAACACGGCTATGTCGTAGTCCAGCCTACCACCCCAAGATGCCTTATCTACCACAGAACTAATGATGCCGCGCACAAAGTTACTGCCTGTCGGGTTGGTAAGCACCCGCAAACCTTGCGATTCCAACAGTTTTGTCACCAGCTTTGTCGTGGTCGTTTTGCCATTTGTTCCCGAGATGATAATCACGCCTTGCGGCAGCTGAGCGAGCATACCGGCCAGGAAGTTCGGGCTGACCTTTTCGACCACCCGACCGGGCAGTGCCGACCCGGTCCGGCCAAGAAGCCTCAGCCCCCTAAGGGTCAATTTTCCAACCGAGAGACCAAGAAAATGCATACGCCTAGTGTACCACCCAAAGCGCAGAATTAGCAGACGTAACAGGTTGCATGGTACAGAAATTTGTCATTTGCCAGGTTGCAGACACTACGTTCTGATACCTTTCTGCAACATGATACCTGCAAAATTTCTGTTCTCTGTACTCTGCTATCTATTTAGCCACCCAGCTCTATGAGAGCGGAGTCGCGGTAGGCTTTGCCGCGGCGTAGGAGGGCGCGGCCGTTCTGGAAGCACCCGGGATTCAGATTTTCATCTGAGACTTTCACCCCATTTACCGAAATGGCATTGCCTTGCAGTAGGCGGCGAGCCTCGCCTTTCGAGTCGGACAAACCGCTGGAAACGAGTGCATCGAGCAGCGAGCCGGTTTCAGACGTTTGAACGGTCGGGATCTCGGCACGCAGCGCAGCGAGTGTGTTTTCATCTGCCTCACCCACCGGTGCATCACCGACCAAGCAGGCTGTCACGCGCTGGGCGGTTACCAGAGCTTCTTCGCCGTGTACTAGCCGCGTCACTTCCTCGGCCAAACGAGTCTGCGCGTAGCGGGCGCCGGGATTTTCACGCTGTTTGGCCATGATGGTCTCTATTTCCTCGCGGCCGAGCAGGGTGTAGATCTTCAGATAATCCTCGGCTCCGAGGTCATCGCAGTTTATCCAGAACTGGTAAAACGCCGTTGGTGTCGTCTTGGCCGGGTCGAGCCAAACCGCACCGCCCTCACTTTTGCCAAATTTCACACCGGTAGATTTATTGACAATCAGCGGCGCCGTCCATATGTGCGCTTCGCCAGCGGCCACTCGCCGGATGAGCTCAACGCCGGCTATGCAGTTACCCCACTGGTCAGAGCCGGCCACTTGCAGCGTGGCGCCTTTCTCGCGGTAGAGGTGCAGAAAATCGTAGCCCTGGATGAGCGCGTAGCTAAACTCGGCGTAGGATATGCCGTTGCCATCATCACCGAGCCGCTCCTGCACGAACTCGCGTCCGAGCATTTGGCGCACCGGTACGTGTTTGCCAACATCACGCAGGAACTGGAGATAACCCATTCCCTTGAACCAGTCATAATTATCGACAATCTCGAACTCGTGGCCAGCAAAAATCCGGCGATACTGCTCGGATATGCCTGCTTTATTGCGCTCGATATCTTCCAGCGATAGCAGGTCGCGCTCCTGCTTCTTGCCGTCTGGGTCGCCTATCATGCCGGTGGCGCCGCCTACGAGCAAAATTGCTCGGTGACCGTGATCTATGAAGTGACGAATCATCATGGCAACGGCAAAGTTGCCCACTGTCATGCTGTCGGCACTCGGGTCAACACCCCAGTAAAAGGTGATGGGTTCGCCGTCGAGCACGCTAACATCTTTATACGTAGTTTGGTTTGTGAAGCCTCGCCAGGCTAGTTCTTCGGATAACGTCATGGCTAGTAGTATACAGAGTTAAGAGTTAAGAGTTAAGAGTTAAGAGTTAAGAGTTATCTCAACCCACTACCCTATACCCTACGCCCTCTCTTACTCGCTACCCAATTTAACTTCGGAAAATTCCCACTAAAAATGCGACACCCGTATACTTTCGTTGTTAGGACCAACTAATAACGAAAGGAGTGTCGCACTCATGACACTAACACACTATGAAGTAGCCTGGAATATGCACCAGGCTGGCTCGACCATGGCTCAAATCTGTCAGGTAGTACATTCGCATAGAGCTACCGTGTATCGCTGGCTCAAACAAATCAGACGATCAGGCATTCGGAAGTTCCTGAAAGACAAGCAAACGTGCAAGCAGCGTCGTCCCAAAGCCCGAACACCCGAAACTACCATCCAGAAGATTGTCGACATCCGCAATGAGTTTGGCTGGTGTGGTCAGAAGATACGTAAAGAGCTACTAGCTAACTACGGCATTCGGCTCGGTCTATCCACTATCTACCGTTGGCTCCACAAACGTTTCACTCATGCTGCCGTGGGCGTCAAACGCTACAAGAAGCATCAAGCCATCGTGACTGCTACTAAGCCTCGGGAAGTCGTCGAACATGACACCGTAGACCTTGGCGGTAA
>JBGAVA010000016.1:0-24518 GCA_044228355.1 Saccharimonadales bacterium (SeqCode) | reverse complement strand
CGTAGTCGAAAGATCCCGTCCGTGTCGGCGCCTAACGAGATTCCTCCACTTCGGTCGGAATGACAACGTGATAAAAAGTGAGCGTGGGTCAGGATCGGTCTCTTAGCCGACGACGCGGAAGACTTCGTCGAGAGTGGTGCGGCCGGCAGCAACGTGGAGGATGGCGTCTTGCAGCATGGTGCGCATGCCGCTAGCCACCGCGGCAGCCTCAATTTCCTGAGCCGAGAGAACGTGGTCGTGCACCTCAAGCAGCTTGCGGATTTCTCCGGTCATGACAAACTGCTCACGAATGGCAATCTGACCCTTAAACCCGTACGGGTTCTCGGCTGAGGCTCCTGGCTTGTACAGTTTTAGCCCCTGCAGGTTTGGCCGTTCAACGTTCGCCGGCAAAGTGGCTATGACGTTCTGAATAATCTGCAGCTCGGCTGGGGTGGGGTCATAGGCTTGTTTGGTTGTGTCATCGAGCTGCCGGATGAGCCGCTGCGCCATGACCAGTCGAATGGCCGAGACGAACAACGGGTTTTGCCCTATGACGTCACTCAGCCGCGTCAGAGCAGCCGAAGCCGACGAGGCATGGAAGGTCGCCAGCACCAGGTGACCGGTCAGGCTGGCCTGCAGCGCAGTCTTGGCAGTGTCGTTATCGCGTATCTCGCCCACCATGACGATATCTGGGTCGAGCCGCAGGATGGCTCGAAGTTTATCGGCAAACGTGCCGTCATCACCACTTTCCGATGTCTTCACCGGGATCTGCGTAATGCCCTCAAACTGGTACTCGACCGGGTCTTCGACGGTGATAATCTTGCGTTCATCGCTCGCCAGGCTGTTCAGGATGGAGTACAACGTAGTCGTCTTGCCCGATCCGGTAGGGCCGACCACCATAACTAGGCCGCTCGGTTTTTGGATGATTTCATCGACCACTGCCCGCTGATCGGCAGTCAGACCCAGCCGGTCGAGATTGTACATGGCGCGGTCCATATTGAAGAGGCGCATCACAACGTCCATACCGTGTATGGTCGGGACGGTTTCGAGGCGCACGTTCACATCTACCTCTGTATTGTCGGCCATTTTCACCTTCTGGGCGATGTGGCCCTGCTGGGCATAATCGGCGCTGGTACTGACATTGCCCGCGCTGGCGATGGCGCCGATGAGAACACGGTATTTATCTGGCTCAAGCCGAGCCACCGGGTGAAGCACGCCGTCTATCCGCAAACGTACGCGGGCATCGTTGGACTGCGTTTCCAGGTGAATATCGCTGGCATTCAAGCGATGCGCCTGGCTGACCAGATACGCGAGCATGTCATCGGCTCGAACCTGCTGGAGCATGTCGGAAACTTCGGCCACCAGCTGGTCGGTGCCGGCATTGTTGATGGCGATATCTTGGTACACGACCTGCTTTGGCGGGTCATACAGTTGCATGTAATCTCGGTAGCCCGCCTCCGATATTAGCGTGAAGGCGACCTTTTGATCGGTATAATGAGCGGTCAGCGCATTCATGGTCTGCTGTGAGGTGGTGGTCGTTATGCCAAACAAAATGTTGCTGCGATCGGCCTGCATAGGAACGATTTTGTACTGCCGCATCTGGTCGATGGTGAGGATATCGCGAAACAGCGGCTTTTCGGCCAACGCAGACGTGTCGGTATATGGCACGTGTAATATATCCGCCCGCCGGGCAGTCGCCTGCTCTTCGTCGAAACGTGCTTGATCAGTATCTTCCACGGCTATTCCCACTCATGTTAGTTCCATTATAACCGCTTATGGCATGAGATGGAAGCACGTCGGATACGGTATGATGAGATATGAAAAGGAATAAAGTATGTCACATAGCCCGGTCACGAAACGGAACATTGTCCTCATAGCTCACGATATTCGCAGTACCCATAATGTCGGTGCCCTGCTGCGCACGGCCGAATGCCTCGGGGTGGAGATGGTTTGCCTCACCGGGTACACGCCCTACCCGAGCCTGCCCGACGACTCTCGGCTGCCCCACGTTCACCAAAAACTGACCGCGCAAATCCACAAAACCGCTCTGGGCGCCGAAACGCTCGTCCCCTGGCAGTATAGCGAGCAACCGCAAGATGCCATCGCAGCCCTACAGCAAGCTGGCTACACCATAGCCGCACTGGAGCAAGCGGCTGGCAGTATCGATATTTCGTCTTGGACGCCTCCTGATAAGATAGCGATTTTACTTGGACGCGAGGTCGAAGGCATTGCACCCGAGCTGCTAGCGCTCTGTGATATGGTGGTCGAAATACCGCAGCTTGGCCAAAAAGAGTCGTTCAATGTTGTACAAGCCGCAGCAATTGGTCTCTATCAGGCACGCTTTGCACCTTTTGCCTGAACGTGCTATAGTTTAAGTGTCTAACTAGTACACAAACATGACACTGACAAAAACCAAGCCTCGGCGACCCTCGAGTGCGCACCGCAAACGCGCGGCTCAGCACCATTCCCGCAACCACCACTATCTGCGGCCGTATTGGCCGTACCTGCCGATAGTCGCCATCCTGCTGATGGGCCTCATCGGTAACAGCTGGCTCGCCAGAGCTCAGCGCGGCGTGCTTGGGTATGCCACCGACATGAGTACCTCGGCACTGCTAAGCGGCACAAACAGCGAACGGGCAGCACAGGGACTTGGCGCGCTGGCACTGAGCGGGCTCCTGAACCAAGCCGCCCAAAACAAAGCCAACGATATGGTGACGCGCGATTATTGGTCGCACAATACGCCGGACGGCCAAACCCCCTGGACATTTATCATTGCCACGGGCTACAGCTACCAGACAGCCGGCGAGAATCTGGCCTACGGATTTACCAGTGCTTCAGACACCATAACTGGCTGGATGAATAGTCCCGGTCACCGCGCGAATATTCTGAATACCAGCTTTAGCGAGGTCGGTTTTGGCATGGCAAACTCGCCTAACTACCAAGGGTCTGGCCCGCAGACGGTCGTCGTTGCCATGTACGCCCTGCCGACGGGCGGCTCTGCGCCGGCACCGACACCAGTGCCGACTCCAGCGCCGACACCTACTCCTGTGGCCACTGCTGCCGGAGGCGGATCGAAACCTACACCGCCAACACCAGAACCGACGCCCGCCGAACCAGCACCCGCCGAGGAACCAGTCAAAGAGCCCGTCCAGGCCCCAGCGACAAAGCAATCCGATCCGGAAGCTACCGCCAAGGCTGCAGATAACATACAGCCCGTTACTGTCAGTAGACTGGAAGTTCTCACTGCCAAAAATGTCGCCTGGAGTCAGTTTGCTGTGAGCATGCTTGCCTCTATAGCGCTGCTGGCATTCCTGCTCCGGCACAGCCTGGCCTGGCACCGGGTGCTGCGCCGCGGCGAATCATTCATCCTGCATCATCCGCTGCTCGACATTCTCTTTATAGCCATTGCGACACTGGGCTTCATACTGCTGCAGACATCTGGCACGATTCGGTAGGGGTTTGGGAGTAGACGGTAAGTGGTAGGTGGTAGGTGGCACTTGCTACTGAAGTTTGACGTTTTCGGGGCCGACTAAGTCCGCGAGTGCAGCCATGACATCATCGGTGGCCTGAATACGCGACGGCAGTTTCACGGCCTGCTTGGCTGTGTCCGGCCCGAGCACCAGCACCACTTCATGTTCGCCGATGGTTCGGTCGACGATGCTTTTTAGCTGTGACAGCAGTGCAGTATCATCACTGGAACGCAGCCGAACGTAGAGCCTAAGGGGCTTGGGTTCGGCCGCCGAGACGTGGCTTTTCGGTGCAGCGCTAGCTTTTTTGGCTGATTTGGAGGGCTTGGGCATGCGTGCTTTGCGGCCAGTGGCTTGGTAGGCGGCGGCCTGGTCGTGCGTGATTTCGCGGGCATCATCGACGATGATTTTCACTTCGTCGCCAGACGCGCCATCTCGTCCGCGGGTGCTAATTTTACCGCGGATGAGTACCACCTTATCGCGCTCCCAGAGACCCAGCGTCTGCTGGTAGGCCGATGGGAATAGCACCGCCTCGACCTCTCCATATTCGTCTTCCAGTTTCACAAAGGCCATTTTTTGACCGTTTTTGGTGGTAATTTCCCGGGCTTCAGCTATACTCCCTCCGACCACAATTGCCCGGCCGTCGTGCTCTGGCTTCAGGACATTGAGCGGCGTGGCCTGCTCGGCAAGAAAGGCGCTGAATGCCTCGAGCGGCTGCTGGCTCAGGTACAACCCCAGCAGCTCACGTTCCCAGACCAACAGGTCACGGATGTTGTGCTTGGTTTCGGGCGCTTCCAGTTTGAGCGTCGGCTTGGCGGTGATGACATCTTCGACGAGTGAGCCAAACAAATCAGTCTGGCCGCTGGCCTTTTCCTTTTGCAGCCGCTGGCCAAAGGCCAGGATGGTGTCGAGATTGTGCAGCAAGGTCGACCGGTCATAAAAGGCATCGAACGCACCGGACCGCGCCAGACTTTCCAGGGCTTTCCGGTTCACGATCCGCAGGTTTACGGCCGACACAAAATCTTCGATGCTGGTGAAAGCACCGCCTTCCCGGGCCCTGAGTATTTCCTCGACGGCGCCGGTACCGACATTTTTGATGGCGTTCATGCCAAAGCGAATGGCTTGTTTATCTTTGACGACGGCAAACTCGCCGAACGATTCGTTGACATCGGGCGGCAGTACGGCCAGTCCCATTTTTTTGCACTCGGTAATTTCTATGGCCAGGCGGTCGGTGTCGTCATAATCGCTGGTCATGAGTGCTGCCATGAATGCGCCAGGATAGTGAGCCTTCAGGTAGGCCGTTTGGTAGGCGATGAGTCCATAGCAGGCAGCGTGAGCTTTGTTAAAACAGTAGGCCGCAAAGTCTTCCAGCTGCTTCCAGAACGCTTCCATGAGCCCACGCTCAGCCCCGACAGTTTTTATGGCGCCATCTATGAACTCTGCTTTCATCTTCGCCATCATTTGCGGGTTTTTCTTGCCGATGGCCTTACGCAGCGTGTCGGCCTGACCACCGGTAAAACCGCACATTTCTTTGGAAATCTGCATCACCTGCTCCTGCATAACGATAACTCCATAGGTGCTCTCGAGTGCCGGCTTCATGGCCGGATGAAGGTAGGTGATCTGCTTCTTGCCATGCTTCCGGGCAATGAAATCCTCGATCCACTGCATCGGCCCCGGCCGGTAGAGTGCCACCATGGAGATGATGTCTTCGAAGACGCTGGGACGCAGCTCTTTCAGGTAGCGTTTCATGCCGGCCGATTCCAGCTGGAAAACGCCCGTAGTATCACCGCGGCTGAGGAGCTCATACGTTTTGGTATCATCGAGCGGAATGGTGTTGATATCTATGTCTTGGTCGTAGACTTTTTTGATAATGCGCAGGGCGTTTTTGATGATGGTTAAGTTGGAAAGCCCCAAAAAGTCCATCTTGAGCAGGCCCAGTTCTTCTATGGGACCCATCGGGTACTGGGTGGCGATAACGCCCTTTTGCGCCATTTCGAGCGGCACGAATTTGACGATGTCATCTGGTGCGATAACCACACCAGCGGCATGAACACCATGGCTTCGCACCGTGCCTTCGAGCGTGATGGCATAGTCTATGACCGTTTTGCTGGTTTCGTTGGTTTCGTACTCGCGGCGCAGGTCGACATCGTCGACTATGGAGGTGGCGAGCGGGATGTGGCGGCCCTGCACCGGCTGGGGGATCATCTTGGCCAAACGATCGGCGTCGGCGTACGGGACTTGCAGCACACGCGCCACGTCCCGGACAGCATTCCGCGCAAACATCCGGCCAAAGGTCACGATGTTGGCCACGCGGTCTTTACCGTATTTTTCCACGCAGTACTGGATGACCTCGTCGCGGCGAGTGTCTTGGATGTCGATATCGACGTCCGGCATAGAAATACGGTCGGGGTTTAGGAAGCGCTCAAACAGCAGGTCGTAGGCCAGTGGGTCGAGCTCAGTAATTTTGAGGGCGTACGAGATAATGGAACCGGCGGCGCTGCCGCGGCCAGGGCCAAAGACAATCCCCTGGTCTTTGCCCCAGTTGATGAAATCTTGGATGATGAGAAAGTAGCCATCGAAGCCCATTTTTTCGATGATGCCCAGTTCGTACTCAGCCCGTTCGATGACCGGCGCCGGTATGTGCTTGCGCGCCTGAGCTATGGTCATGTCGGCAGTTTCGGCCTCAGAGACGTCGCCGTAGCGCCAAGCTAAACCACGGAAAGCCAGTTTGTCGAGATAGGTTTTTTCGGTGTCGCCCCCGGGGACAGGAAACTTCGGGATGAGGATTTTGCCGAGGTCGATATTGACATCGCAGCGCTCGGCTATGGCCTTGCTGTTCGTAATCACTTCGGGGTGCGCCGTGCCCCAGCGGGCAATCAGTTCAGCTGGCGGGGTGACATGCAACTCGTAGTCCTTTAGGCTCATGCGCTTTTCATCGGCCAGGAAAGCGCCGGTGCCCACGCAAAGCAGAATCTCGTGCGCGTCTTGGTCTGAGTGCTTGAGGTAGTGAGCATCGCAGGTCAGCACAACCGGGATGTCGAGCTCCTTTGCCAGCTTAAAAACGCCGTCGTTGACTCGTTTTTGCTCCGGGCTGTGGCTCGGCGCGTCGGGGTGGCCATGGTCTTGCACTTCCAGGTAGTAGCGGTCGCCAAATGTTTTCTTGTACCACGCGGCGACGTCTTTGGCTTTGGCGTAATCGTCGTTTTTGAGCGCATCGCCGATCTCACCGCCTAGGCAGGCGCTCATGGCTATCAGTCCCTCGCCGTACTGCTCCAGCAGCTCGTGGTCGACACGCGGAAAGTAGTAGAAACCATCTAGGTTGGCTATGGTGCTGAGGCGCATGAGGTTTTGGTAGCCCGTTTCGTTCATGGCCAGCAGTATCAGGTGGTAGCGGTTTTTGTCTTTGCCCGGCTCTTTATCGGTGTGGCGACGTTCGGCGACATAGGTTTCTATGCCGATGATGGGCTTCACTTCCTGGCCGATGCACTCTTTGTAAAACTCTATCGTCCCGCTGAGTGTACCGTGGTCGGTCATGCCCACAGCGCTCATGCCCTGTTCTTTCACGAAACTGACCAGCTCGGGGATCTTCGTCAGACCATCCAGCAAACTATACTGCGTGTGGTTATGCAGATGCACATAATCCGCCGCGGTAGGTGCAGCCGATTTCGTCTCATTATGCAGTTTCTTATCTGTCACCTTCACCCCATTCTCACACACGTCTCCCAGAGTCACCGTCATCTGAGCGAAGCCGAAGCATCTTTCTACCTATGAGAAGATCCTTCACTTCGTTCAGGATGACAACCCCTGAAACCCTTCCCTCGTTACTCCATACAATTATAGCCTAAGCACGCACCACCCCACAGTTTCACTTTTACAACGATTGTGTACAAAAAAATATAATTGCGTTACTGTTTATATTGTGATAATGTAGTCACATTATGTTTGGCCAAGGCAAGCGCAACTTTAATAAATGTCCTCATCGCAAAGTAACCTACGAAGACCCAGATCGATTCATGGCCTCATTCTACGAAATAGAGTCCACACCAATCACAAGTGTCTCGGCGCGTTTGGTATGTCCCCAAGTCGCCTTCGCTGATGGCGTGACTTCAGGGCCGAAGGGTCAAAAAACATACCCAGGAGCACTGAAGGCACTGGCTAAAAATGCGGGTCGGATAGCATGTAAGAATTGTCCTTTCGCTACGTTGAGCGAAGTCGGACTGCAAAAACACTATACAGAACTAGCGACTGCAGAGGCAGAAAGACTCATAGCAGAAGCAACACTGGAGCGGCTACAAGAAGATCCTAACGCCAGGATCCAGGACAGCCCTTAGCTTCGATGGCATTGCGCTGCGCCGCCGATGGTTTGAAGCGCAGATTACCTTCGGCATTGGCTGGCTGTTCCTGCGTTTTCACCTGGGATTACTGCGTAACAGAGTGGGGTTTTACTTCATTATGAAAACGCTCCGTCGTAACGGAGCGCTCTTGACTCATGTCTCTTATCTCTACTTCTTCAGGTAGTTGCGGAGGTTTTCTACGGCTTTGGTGGCTTCGGCAATAGCACGCTTAAGGTCTTTGTCATCGGCTTCGCCGTCGTGAAGACTGCTCAGCATTTCGCGGGCTTTGTCTTTGGCTTTTTGGCCCTTGCTGACGGCTTCATCGAGTGATTTTTTGCCCTTGCCGCGGAGCTCACCAAACTTATCGCCAGCTTCGGCGAGCACGTCCCCCAGCTCGGTGTGGAGCTTCTTGAGTTCTTTTTCGGCTGCTGCGTATGTCTCGACCGCCTTTTCCTTGATGTCCTCGCGCGTCTCTTTGCCACTCTTGGGGGCTGTGAGAATACCGGCAACGTAGCCCGCGACTGCGCTCAGCGCCGCACCGATGGCAATTTTCTTTGCAGTACCGTTGTTGTCTTGCTTGGACATTATTTCTTCCCCTTTTTTACATTAGACATAAATTTTACTACTTGGGTGAAGGAGTGCAGCAAGCCCGCCGCACTGACATTATGACGAATGTTATTCACGGTAGCTTCGGCCGAATCAACCAGGTGCTCACCCTTGTCGGCTATCTGGCGAAGAGTCTTAATGAACTTGATAATGAATACTCCCGCCACAATGCTAATAACTAGCGAGATAAAGAGTGTCACGCTAAGGATGATAACGAGGATGTGAAGTGCGGTGTCTGTAGTCATAAACTCACTATAGCATCAATCTTGCAGGCAGAACAGTGGCCTGGCTCACATTTCCTTCAGCAGTTGTTCCAGATGCTCGCGGAGCGGGCCGCCGAGTTCTTTGTGACGCAAGCCAAATTCTACCACTGTCATGAGGTACTCCAGCTTATCGCCGGTGTCGTAGCGGCGGCTGTTTTGCATGAGACAGCCAAAGAACTTGTGGCCGTCTTTCAGCATGGGGTCAACCAGGCTCGTCGCAACGTAAAATTCCTCGCCTTTCGGTAGGCCAGCCAGGCCGCTATCTATGTAACGCAATACCGAAGGGTCAAACAAATAGCTACTGACCTGTGCGTAGTCCGATGGTGCGGCGGCTCGGCCGGGTTTTTCCACTATGCCGCTCATCTTGAGGACGCCGTCACGCACTTCTTCTCCGGCCAATATGCCGTAGCGCTCGAATTCTTTATCGGTTTTCACCCGCATGCAGGTGGCGATGCTGCCGCCGAGTTCGTTGTACAGCTCAATCATTTGAGTGAAGGTGTTCGGTTCCGACACGACCAGGTCGTCGGCGTAGACAAAAATGAACGGCTCGTCGCTTATGAGATGTGCGGCATTGGCGATGGGCGTGGCATTGCCGTAGGGGCCTTTTTGGCGGACGTAGATGAAGTTTGCCATATTGGCGAGGTCTTCCATCTCCTGGATGAAGTGGGCTTTCTTGGGGCCGCCGGCTCGGATATTCACCAGCAGATCTTCGTTTGGCACATCGAAATGGTCTTCTATGGCGCGCTTGCTGCTACTGCCGACGATGATGATGTCTTTGATGCCCGCAGCCACCAGATCCTCCACGGCATACTGGATGATGGGCTTGTCGATGAGCGGCAGCATTTCCTTGGGCATGGCCTTGGTCTGGGGCAAAAACCGCGTACCGAACCCTGCCGCTGCAATTATTGCTTTTGTGACTGGTTTTGCCATGGGTACCTCCGCCCTTAGATTATTTCTATTATATACCGAGTTGCTTCCTGATGAGCTGTGTTGCCAGCGCCGGGTTGGCTTTACCCTGAGACTGCTTCATCACTTGGCCGACCAAGAAACCGATGGCTTTCATTTCGCCACCTTGGACATCGCCGGCCGCCTTGGGGTTGTCGGCCAGCACTTGTTTGACTATCTCGGCTACGGCACTCTCGTCACTGACCTGCAGGAGGTTTTTGCTCTCGGCGATCTTCTGCGGGTCGTCACCCGACTTAAGCATGTCGTCCAGCACTTCTTTGGCGGCGGTGGAGCTGAGTTTGTTGTCGGCTACCATGCGAGAGAGGGTGATGAGGTTTTGGTCGGGGGTGGAGTTGGTGAGTTGGTCGGTGGAGGGGTCGGTTCCTTGATGAGGGAGGGCTCGCCCTCCCTCGGGTGCCGCCGTCGCGGGTTCAGGTTCGTCAGAGGCGGGTCGGAGAAGCCAGAAGGCGACGCGTTTGGCGTGCTCTGGGCCGGCGTCGTCGTAGATGCGGCCAACTTGTCTGGCGACTTCCGGATCGGCTATGACATCTTCGACGGTTTTGGCGTCCAGGCCCATGCTCGCAAACTTCTCACGGTAGGCATCGGGCAGTTCCGGCATGCTGGCGGCGATAGCCTCGACGTATTCGTCGCTCAGTAGCACCGGTGGGATATCCGGGTCGGGCATGTAGCGGTAATCATGGGCATCTTCTTTGCTGCGCTGGCTAAACGTTTTTTGCCCGGCATCGTCCCAGCCGCGTGTCTCCTGAACGATGCTCTCTCCCTGCTCGAGGAGTCCAATCTGCCGCTCCACTTCGTACTCAACGGCTCGCTCGACACTGCGGAAGCTATTGAGGTTTTTTGTCTCGGTGCGCGTGCCGAGTTCGCCGGTTTTACTGACGCTCACATTTACATCGAACCGCATATTGCCGTAGTAAAGATTGGCGTAGCTGACATCGGCGTAGCGCATCTTCAGCCAGAGCTCGCGGGCATAGGCTTTGGCCTCGGCACTGCTGTGCATATCTGGCTCGCTGACAATCTCGAGCAGCGGCGTACCGGCTCTGTTGAGGTCAACCAAGCTGTAATCTGTACCGGCCGGGTGCGTGGATTTGCCCGCATCGGCCTCCAGATGCGCACGAGTGATGCCGACTGTTTTTTTCTGACCGTCTAAGACGATATCGACATGCCCGCCAAGGACAATCGGCTCGTCGTACTGGGTGATCTGGTAGCCCATGGGTAGATCTGGATAAAAGTAGTGCTTGCGGTCAAATTTGCTAAAGCGCTGCGGCTCGGTACCCAGTGCATACGCCGCGCGGCACGCCAACTCAACCGCCTTTTCGTTCAGAACCGGCAGCGCGCCCGGCAAGCCGAAATCTATGTGGTTGACCAGCGTATTGGGTGCGGCCTCGCGGGCGTCATTGTCGGCCCCGCTAAATAGCTTTGTCTTGGTCTTGAGCTGGACATGGCACTCTATGCCGATGGTAACCTGGTACAGATTACGTGTAGCCTCCGAGATCATACGTTTTGCCCCTGCCTAGTTGTTTGTAGTAGGTAGTAGGTAGCAGGTAGCATGGATGAGCTGCAAAATCCCATGCTACATGCTACATGCTCCCTGCTACTATTCATCATAGGTGCGCCTCCGGCCAAAATTGAGACATGAGACATGAGTCATGAGTCATGAGTCCCGCTTCGCGGGACGTAGCTACAGTCTTGACTCTTGACTCTTGACTCTTGACTCTCATCATAGGGCTCCTAGGTCTTTCAGCGCCGCCTTTATACCAAGTAGCGCGTCTTTGACGTCACGTTCTTTAAGCTTAATGTCGTTTTCGTGCACTAGTTTGTTGCGCAGCTTGTGGCCGAACCAGACATCGTCGTTGTACTTTATATCGCGCTGAGCAGCTACGAGGCGCTCGCCCATGGTTTTACCCTTGTAGCGGCAATCTTTCAGCGCTCTGTCGAGCAGTTTGTCGGCATCGATGATGGCCAGCGGCCAAGTAGCACTGTCCTTGAGTAGCTTCTGCAGTTCCTGCCACTTTTTCTCGTAGTACGCGGTGTTTAGCTTGCGGCCGCGCTTCGAGAGCACGCCTGCCACCGCCACCAGCACAACCAGCAGGATGCCAGCACCTACCGCCAGCCAGGTTGAGTTAAGGAGATCATTCATGCCACAACCTCCTCGGCTGCCGCTGCAAATGCAAGCAGTTCACGGTCACGGCGCTGCGGAGCGATGATCTGTAAGCCCACAGGCATGCCGGAACCCACCGCACACGGAATGCTTATGGCCGGCACGCCGACCATACTCGGGCCGACCGTCATCATATCTACCAGGTACATTTTGAGCGGGTCATCGACGTTTTCACCGATCCCGAACGCGGTGTTTGGCGCCACAGGACCGACCAGAAAATCGAACGCCTTGAGAGCGGTATCGAATTCGTGGATGAGCTTGGTGCGGACAGTCTGTGCCTTTTTGTAGTAGGCGTCGTAGTACCCACTGCTCAGCACATAGGTGCCTATCATAATCCGGCGCTTGGCTTCGCGACCAAAGCCCATTTGGCGAGTCCGGGTGTAACTATCAGAGAGATCACGGGCATCCCCGGTGAAATGGCCGAATCGCTGGCCGTCGTGGCGAGCCAGGTTGCTGCTGACCTCCGCCGGACAAATGATGTAGTACACGGCAAGCGCCAGCGGCAGTGAAGGCAGGCTGACTTCCTGGACAGCTGCCCCGGCATCACGCAGTTTTTGAACGGCCTGCTCTATGGCCCCGCGGACATCATCGTCTAGCCCCTCGCCCATCCACTCCCGGATAACGCCGACTTTGACACCTGCCAGCTGGTGGCTTGTAGCCGGCAGTTGGTAGCCCTCTGGCTGACGCTGGATGGTGGTGGAATCTAGCGGGTCTTGGCCGGCCATGACATCTATAACGAGCGCGGCGTCCTCGACTGTGCGGGCAAAGGTGCCTACCGTGTCGGTGCTACTTGCCATGGCAACGATGCCCGAACGAGACATAAGACCATAGGTCGGTTTGTAGCCGACACAGCCGTTGTAGCTCGCTGGCTGGCGCGTAGAGCCGCCGGTGTCGGTGCCGAGTGCGAACGGCGCCATTTCCAGCGCGACCGCCACCGCAGAGCCACCCGAGGAACCACCCGCTACTTTCGCTTTGTCCCGGGCATTACTGGTCGTAAAAAAGTCTGAGTTTTCGGTACTGGCGCCGTGTGCAAAAGCGTCCAAATTTGCCTTTGCCACGCATATGGCCCCCTCCGCTTCCAGCCGTTCGATCACCGTTGCCTGGTAGGGAGCGGTGAAGCCCTTCAGGATGTTGCTAGCGGCAGTCGTTTCCGCGCCGAAGACCAGGTAGTTGTCTTTGGCGATGAACGGCACACCGGCCAGATGACCGACATCAACCCCATTTGCCACTTTCTCATCTATAGATTTCGCCCGGGACCGCGCCGAGTCGGCCAGCGTGACGATGATGGCGTTGAACTCCTGGTGCTTTGCTATGGCCGCCAGGCTTTGTTCTACCAGGTCGGCGGCCTTAACACGCCCGGCGTTGACGTCATCTGCGATTTGAGCTATGGGCTGCCATGCGCTCATGCTTGCAACCTCCGGCTACATCGCAGAGATAAGAGATAAGAGATAAGAGATAAGAGATCGGCGCAAACCTGCAAAGCACGACTCGTAACTCTACTCGGCTTCGTAGGCAAAGATGCTTCGCATTCTTCTGTGGTTAGCCCAAATACTGAAAACTGAAAACTGAAAACTGAAAACTGCATGGGTTTACTCATGAAATCATCCTCTTCACCTTCAGCTGGTTTTTCTCGACTGCGGGAACGTTTTCGAGTAATTTACCGGGCGCGTAGCCGTAGTCGATGACTTCGTCGGGGCGCATGACATTGGTGAGGCCAGTCACTTGGTTGGTCGGCTCCAGCCCCGTCACATCGACACTCCCAAGCTGCTCGACATACCCCAAGATGGCACTGAGCTCATCTGCAAAAGCATCTACCTCATCATCAGATAGAGAAATCCGCGCGAGCGCGGCCAACTTTAAGACATCATCACGAGAGAGCTTCGCCATTTGCGTATAGTATAGCAGCCTGGCACGCCGAGTTGAAGATAGTTTGCCGAATCTTTACATTTTTGACTTGATGTCGTTGATGAGATCGCGGAGTTCGGCGGCTTTTTCGAACTCAAGGTTGGCGGCGGCCAGTTCCATCTGGGCGGTCAGGTCGCGCACCAGAGTTTTGTATTCGTCTTTGGGGATTTTCTTCAGGTCAAGTTTGGCGCGCTTGGCTTCTTCGGGCAAGTCGGTATTCATGCGGTCTTCTACGGCGCGAGATATGCCGGTGGGTGTGATGCCGTGTTTTTTATTGTAGCTATCTTGAATCTCACGGCGGCGGTTGGTTTCGTCTATGGTGCGCTTCATGCTGTCGGTCACGCGGTCGGCATACATGATGACGTGGCCTTTTTCGTGCCGGGCGGCTCGACCGACTGTCTGTATGAGCGCCTGAGCCGAGCGCAGGAAACCTTCTTTGTCGGCGTCGAGGATGGCCACCAGCGACACTTCGGGCAGGTCGAGCCCTTCACGCAGCAGGTTTATACCGACCAGCACGTCGTAGACGCCCAGGCGGAGATCGCGGAGTATATCGGTGCGATCGAGCGTGTCGACATCGCTGTGCAGGTACGCGACTTTGATATTCAAATCTTTCAGATACTCGGTGAGGTCTTCGCTCATGCGCTTGGTGAGGGTGGTCACCAGCACACGCTCGCCTTTGGCGACAGTGGCGCGGATCTCGGCCAGCAGGTCATCGATCTGCCCTTCTATGGGGCGCACTGCTATGACCGGGTCAAGCAAACCAGTCGGGCGAATCACCTGCTGCACCGGTTCGGTACTGCGGCTGAGTTCATACTCGGCGGGCGTGGCGCTGACATAGACGACTTGGTTGACGTGGCGCTCGTACTCGGTAAAGTTGAGTGGCCGGTTGTCGAGTGCGCTGGGCAGACGAAAGCCGTGCTCGACCAGCACTTCTTTGCGCGCCCGGTCGCCATTGTACATGCCGCGCAGCTGCGGGATGGTCATGTGGCTTTCATCGACGAGCAGCAGGTAATCGTCTGGAAAATAATCGAGCAGTGTCGCGGGCTGTTCGCCCGGCTCACGGTTGGTCAGGTAGCGGCTGTAGTTTTCGATGCCCTTTACGAAGCCAGTTTCTTCCAGCATTTCCAGGTCAAACCGGGTGCGCTGCTCGAGCCGCTGGGCTTCTAGGAGTTTGCCTTCGCGCTTAAACTGAGCCAGCCGTTCGCCGAGCTCATGCTGGATCTGCCCGAGAGCGACCTTCAGCTTTTCCTGCGGTGTGACGTAGTGGCTGCTGGGGAAGATTTTGTAGCTGTCTAGCTGCGCCATAATTTCGCCGGTCAGCGGGTCAATCTTGGTAATCCGATCGACCTCGTCGCCGAATAGATCGATGCGGTAGGCCCACTCTTCGCCCGCCGGGTAGACATCTACCACGTCACCGCGGACGCGGAATGTACCCCTGTGAAAATCAACGTCATTTCGCTGGTACTGAATATCTGTTAGCTGGCGCAGCAGCTTGTCCCGCACTCGCCGCTCGCCTTTCACCACCTCGACCGACAGGCCGTCGTAGTCCTCGACCGAGCCGATGCCGTATATGCAGCTAACGCTCGCGACAATGAGGACGTCTTTGCGGCTAAGCAGGGCGTCGGTGGCGGCGTGGCGCAGGCGGTCAATCTCTTCGTTGATGGCGCTGTCTTTTTCGATGTAAGTGTCGCTGCGCGCGATGTACGCTTCTGGCTGGTAATAATCGAAGTAGCTGACGAAGTAGTGGACGGCATTCTCCGGGAAAAAGTGCTTAAACTCGGTGTAGAGTTGGGCTGCAAGCGTTTTGTTGTGGCTTAGCACGAGTGTCGGCCGCTGCAGGTTCTGAACCAGATTTGCCATGGTGAAGGTCTTGCCGCTTCCGGTCACCCCGAGCAACGTCTGTTCTTTCACCCCACCTTCTAGCCCAGAAGTCAGCCGCCGAATAGCCTCCGGCTGATCCCCGGTGGGTTTGTAGTCACTCGTCAGTTGAAAATCTGGCATCTATCTATTGTAGCAGCGCGTGTTTGATCTACGCTAATTGCTAGTTGATCTGAGGAGTGTGTTATGTTCTCAACTGAAGTTTCGACTGTACCCGCCCCGGCCCACCCCTTAGAGTAGAATAACTGCCGTGCACCAACTCCGTTTAGAGCAAGACAGGAAGTACCCGGGACGACCTTTGCCTCGATTACTGGCCGTGGACCTGACGCGTTAGCCATCTATTCGTAGTAAACACTCTTGGCGATTTCGTACGCCGTAACGTAGTCGTCGGTCAATAGCACCGCCTTTGCAGCCGAAAGTGAGCTCTGATCTTCGCCGACTAGGAGATTAAAGATAAGACTTCCTCTGTAGCGCTGGTTCTCATTGGAACCGAAGGTATTTACCGCTGGCATGATATCGACATACACGGTATTCGGGCACGACATGTATTCCCCGGCATGCGTAAGGTTTTTGTCGGTACTAAGCATCACGCGGGGCACATACTGGTCTTGGCCCTGTGCATCAATATGTGTGTAGATAAACTGAACAGCATGCATAGTATCGGTCATCCATTCGCTTCTGGCCGAGTTAAGAACTGTCTTTGCTCTAGTTGCTTCTGATGTAACGACGTACTGCTTACGCTGGTCTGATTCATCGCAACCACCCCCTACCTGAGGAAAAGCGGTCTGCACAAGAATGGTCTCTTCCTGCTTTTGGTTGCGTACGGTCACTTTTTCTACAGTAGCATTATCTATAGGCAGTTTTTCGGTTGAATACACGACGTCCCAGGTGTCTGGGTACTCAAAACAAAGCTTCTCCAGTGGCATACAATATGTCTTCTTCGCCGTACTGTTATGCTCTCGGGCTTTTTCGACGGTTTTCTTTTGGACTGATACATCAGATCCCGAGCCACTCGTGTTCTTGCTCCACACAAAGTACCCGGCAAACCCTAAGATCCCAAGTACGACTAGAATAATGAGTGCCTCCACTACGCTAAAACCTTTTTGATTGATTCTTTGCACTGGGACTCCCTTCGATTACGCGGTAATTACGCTATATTTGTATTGTATTCCTCCTAGGGCGAAACACAAGCGTTTTCAAACAGCAATTAACCCTGTACACTAGAAACGATGGCGCATACACACAAACACGAGCATAAAGTCTGGGAAATGACCGCTGAGCAGAAGGCGGCCATCGCCAAATCCACCCGCGAGCTCCGAAGCTGCGAGGAAGAGTTCGAGGCAGCCTTCAAAATTTTGAAGAAATACCCCAAACGCGTTACCTTTTTTGGCTCTGCAAGATTATCGCCCCATTTCAAGTCATACCAATGGGCCCGCGACCTTGCCGGGGATCTCGCCGAAGACGGGTTCGCCATAGTCTCAGGCGGCGGCGGCGGGATTATGGAAGCCAGCAACCGCGGCGCGTTCGACGAGGAACTCGTCTCGGTTGGGTTTAACATCAAGTTGCCTCATGAGCAACACCTCAACCCCTACACTACCGATAATCTGGCCTTCAACTTCTTCTTCACCCGCAAGGTAATGATGACGTTTTATTCTCATGGGTTTGTGTACTTTCCGGGCGGGTTTGGCACGCTCGATGAGTTTTTTGAGGTTATCACCCTCATACAGACGAAGAAGATGCCTGCAGTTCCCGTCATACTGATAGGCAAAAAATATTGGCATCCGCTGGATAAATTCATAAAGAAGCATTTGCTAAACAATGGGCTGATTTCCAAAGGCGACAACAGACTCTACGTCGTTACCGATGACCTACGCTACGCCCGCAAACTTATCAACGAAGATTACGAGAAATAGCCCGGGGCACGAGATCCGACCTTGGCTTCTAGCTAAACTCTAGTTCTGGTGCAAGCTGCTGGCCGAGCGTCGAGCCGACCATGTCCTGGAGATAATCCTGCTGCAGATACCGGGCAAACAGTTCGCGCCCGAGCGCCTCGCGCATGTGGTGCAGTACTCGTTCGCTATAGACGAGGCCATTGCACACGCCCAGCGCCACATCCAGCACATTCAGCGACACCGCATCGCGGCCATCGAGCAGGCCAAGCGTTTCGGTTTCTTCCCAAAACTGCAGTACCGGCTGCAGCTGCCCGAGCGCCATACCGACTTGGTGCCACGCCAAATCTTCTGGCTGAACATGCGGCTCAAACACATCCGGGTGGTAGCTGGCGTGACCCTGGCCGTAGAACCAATGCACCATCTGCCAGGAAAGTTTATTCCCGCCCAGTTCGACATCGGTGAGGGGCTCACTCATGATGCTCGCCCGAACTATCTCGCCAAACTCCGGACGCACCTGCTGTAGCTTTAGGTAGGCGCTCAGAGCACGCATGGTATTCAGCGCGTGGAGTGAAAGGACAAACGTGGTTATGGCGAGACCGGGCAGATCATGCTGAAGCGGCAATATAACCACCGTGCCAAGCTCTGGAACCGCTATGAGATTATTTTTGTGCTGCTCGGCATGACTCGCCGCCAAAGCCGGCCACTGCTTCTGGGTAGGCACGACGAACTGCGGCTTCCTGGCCTCAAAATCCTTTGCCTGCAGTTTACGGTACGCCTCGAGTCGGGCTTCCTGCCATTCGCGCGACTCTGTTGTCTGGCAGGCTGCCAGCAGCTGCGCGACAGGCTCGTGTTTGAGCATGCTATCCATGCTTCTGTAGCCGAGACGCTTCATGGTCGCTTTTGGCTTCAGCTTTTTCAGCAGCTGCTTCATGGCCGTTTGCTTTACGACAAACAGGTCACTTTTGTGGTCGAGCTTGTTCAGCTGCTCGACAACGCGTTCGAGCATGTCTACGGGGTGGATATCGGCCCGCAGATTTAGCGCCGCCCGCACCCGCACTTCATCCTGCTGTAGCCGAGTCTGGAGCGCCGCAAACAGTTCTGGCCCCGTAGTATCTGCCGGGTCGAGGCCAAGCTCGCGTATTTTCTGCCGGGTAGCTTGCAGCACGTGCGCGCTGAGGCGGATATCGGCACTCGGCATACCAGCCGCCTGCTCCAGCTGCTGAATCTGCTGGCGAAACGGCACTTCGTGTGCACCCAAAAGCTGCGCTAATACCCTCGACATATGTGCTTATAGTTTACACTAATGATAGATAAGAGTTAAGAGATATGAGATATGAGTTAAGAGATAAGAGATAAGAATTATCGAACCGTTTTCACAGCCTAGTCTTATCTCTTAACTCATACCTCTTATCTCTGGTAGCTAGAAGCTTTCGACGTGGTACCAGTCGGGGGCCTTAACGAGCCACTCTTCCAGTTCGCGTTCCGTGACCAGGCCTGCTTGGGCGCCGGCCTTTTGGACAACGCTCATGGAGTTGATGGGCGCCCACTGCAGGGCACTTTCCAGGTTATGGCCTTTGGCCAGAGCCGCCACCAGTGTCGAAGCATAGGCATCGCCGGCACCAGTCCGTTCATAGGGCGGGGCTGGGTCTGGGTACAGCGGCATTTTGTAGCGGTGCGTGCCGTCACTGGCATATGCCCCGGCTGGGCCATCGGTGACAACCGCAATCTTGCAGCCGTAGCCATGCAAACGGTCTAGCAAGTCGTGCACATTATGATAATCCCCACCGGTCACCAGCACCGCCTCTTCGCGGTTCAAGATAACCACTTCGGTGCGTGCATATATGCGCTTTAGCCGCTCCACACCAGTCTTCATCTGGAACGTACCCGGCTGAAAGGCTAGTTTTACCTCTGGGTTTTCTTCGAGCCAGTCGGCGATATCATCGGTATACTCTAGCGCTCTCTCGGAGATGGAGCTAAAATACACCCAGCGCGGCATCTCATACTTCCGAAAATGCGGCCATTGGTAGTCATACTCCTCGTGCTTGATAAGGATGGTTCGCTCTTCTTTGAACCACAGTACGTAGTGGATATTACTCTGCTTTTTGCCGTTCACGTGCACAAAGCGCGTATCGACACCCTCTTTACTGAGCGTCCGAACAATCTCGCGGCCTTCTTGGTCGCCGCCCACCTCTGTTTCGAAGGCAGCATTGAGCCCAAGCCGGCTGAACGATACAGCGGCATTGGCGGCATTACCCACGGCATGCAGCGTCTCGGCGTGGTCAAACGGAATCTTCGTACCAAACGGTATGGCCAGCCATTTACCGTCCTCGTTTTTGTAGGTATGTTCTATGTCGTCAATCAGTTTTATGAATACGTCGGTGACTACGTCGCCGACACACAGAACGTCAATCGGTTGCTTATCGCTCACTCACTCCACCCTTTCAATGTAACTTACTTATGCTTATTGTTTCACAATCACTCACGCTACACAACAGCCCGGCCGGCCGAATTGAAGGTCGCCAGTTTTTCTTCGACTACTTGCTGCACAGCTGGTACGACATGCTTGTTGACCAGTTTTGCCACGGAGTATTCATCGGGGTTCTCGGCCAATATTTTTTCGAGGGTTTGGCGGTACACCACACGCATATCGCTGTTTATATTCACTTTTGTGACGCCGATCTTCACAGCGGATTCAAAAAAGTGACCGGGAGTGCCGCTGCCGCCGTGGAGCGATATGTTGCACGGGATGGCATCTCTTATCCGCTGCAGAAGTTCGAGGTCAAGCTGCTTCGGCACGGGGTATTTACCATGCAGATTGCCGATGGCTGCGGCAAAGGTATCTATGCCCGTTGCCTGCACGAAAGCCTGTGCGCCCTCGGGCGTACTGAAGGTCTTTTTGATCTCCTCGTAGTCGATGGTTTCGGTGTGCAGGTTTGACGATCCGCCGAAATAGTGCGGTTCACTCTCGACCAGCGCACCGGTAAACCGGGCGTACTCCACCACCTCACGCGTCGCAGCTATGATTTCCTCGTCGGTAGCATCGTGATTCGCCTGGCTGACGTCTATGTGGATGAATTCGAAGCCGGCGTCGATCCCCGCCTTGGCCGCCTCGACTGACGGCGAGTGGTCAAGATTGACATACATCTCTACACCGTAATCACGCTTGACGTTATCTACCAAGTCGCGCACGTTTTGCAGCCCGAGGTCGTCGACCTCACCCTGGCTCAGTTCCACCAGAACCGGGGCATTCTGCGCCTTGGCAGCCCGCGCCACCGCGATAAGTGTCGCCTGGTCGTCCAAGTTAAATGCCCCAAATGCCCAGTGTTCTTCCCTGGCCTGCGCCATCCGCGCCCGCGCCCGCGCACAATTACCCCTGACCTGTTGTAACGTAATCGGCATAACCCCTCCCACTTACTTTACAAGTAGTATAACGCTCACGCTTGCAATTACCAACAGCGAACTGTATAATTAAACAATAATTTTTAGGAGTTACAATTATGGGTCGTGGTATCAAAATAGCTGGTGCTGGTGCCGTTGCAGCTCTTACTCTTACTGCCTTACCTACATCAGAAATAACCCCGGGGTCCGATCGCATTGCTACAGTCCGGACTGTGGGCCTTAATCCAGACAACCCCAATCAGGCTACTATTCACGAACAACAATCCGGCAAGTCCGTATTGTTAGCAACGGTACAGTGTGAAGACGGTCAAGCGTCACTTGCCCCTGAAGCAAACAAATTTGTCAGCTTCGATGAATCATTCCTGAGAAAAATAGGCAATATCCCTGCCAATACTAATTTTTGTACCAATTCCGGTATTAACATACCTGCCGTCGAAGCTCTACTCGGTGAGCTAAGTATCCCGCCAGCTTAGTCAAATTTCAACGATGGTCCTGCTACTTAAGCTCAGTAACATGGTGGGCGGCGAGGCGGATGTGTTTGGCGTCTAGGCCGAAGTGTTCGAGCAATTCCTCTGGCGTGCCGCTTTCGCCGTAGTGGTCGCGCATGCCTATGCGCTTTATGGGCACCGGGTGGCTCTCGCCCAGCAGCTCGGCGACAGCCCCGCCCAGCCCGCCAGCAATCTGCGCTTCCTCCACCGTCACGACACAGCCGGTTTTGCGCACCGACTTCAGGATGGTTTCCTCGTCGAGCGGCTTTATGGTCGGCACGTTTATGACCTCGGCGTCTATGCCGTCTTTGTACAGCTTTTCGGCTGCTTCCAGCGCTGGGTACACCATGGTACCCGTGGCGATGATAGTCACGTCTTTCCCTGGAGTGAACACATAAGCCTTGCCAATCTCGAACGGTGTTTTTTCGGTGGTGATGATGGGCGTGGCTTCGCGGCACAGGCGAATGTAGTTTGGGCGTTTGTCACGCGCCATGGCCACCACCATTTTTTCGGCCTCAACAGCATCGCACGGGCAAAGCACCACCATCCCCGGCATAACTCGCATGAGCGCGATATCTTCCAGCATCTGGTGCGTGGCACCGTCTGGCCCAGTGTAGAGCCCAGCGTGACCGCCCACGATCTTCACGGGCACGTCGTTCAAACACGCCGTCGTCTTTATCTGCTCCCAGTTCCGCCCCGGGCTAAAGGCCGCATAGCTCGCCACAAACGGAATCTTACCGGCCAGTGCCAGCCCGGCACCCACTGTTGCCAGGTTCTGCTCGGCGATGCCGATTTCTATAAACCGGTCGGGAAACGCCTTCTGAAACCCATCCATTTTGATCGAGCCCGTGAGGTCAGCACACAGCGCCACAACGTTTTCATCCAATTCACCGGCCTTCACGAGGCCACGCCCAAACCCTGCCCGCGTTGCATCGGCTTTCACCTCATTCGGAACCGGCAACAGATGTAAATCACTCATTTTTTCACCCCATTTTGCAGATTATTGTCAGGAGACTGTCTTGACCGAATGAGTACGGTTATACCATAAACAGCCATCGCGGCGGGCAGGCACGCAAGTATAAGCCATTTTATACCAAAAAATGTAATGCTACGGTACCATACCATATGGGCGATACCGAATCCTGTAAAGACAAGCGCAACCCCTAGCATAAGAAAAGACAGGGTTATCCAAACTATCTTCTCACTTGGTGTGCGCGAAATGCTTGCAAATGCTTTTTTCGAGATTCGAGATTCGAACTTACTCATGCTCGCTCCGGATTTTGCCGCCCAGGGTGCGGAGTTCGTGCAGGGCCTCGCGGGCTTGTTCGTGGTTCGGCGGGACACCGTGCCAGTGGAAGTCGTACTCCATAAAGTCTACGCCCTTACCGGGTATGGTGTAGGCCAGGATACACACGGGCTTTTCGGTGACGGCTTTCGCCATGGCGCAGGCGTCTATGATGGCCTCCATGTCATTGCCGTCTATCTCCAGCACGTGCCAGCCAAAGGCTTCCCACTTATCTTTGAGATCCTCCAGTGGCATGACCGATTCGGTGGGGCCGTCTATCTGGATATTGTTGCGGTCGACGATGACCGTCAGGTTGGTAAGGTTGTATTTGGGCGCCAGCATGGCCGCCTCCCACACGTTCCCCTCGTCGAGTTCGCCATCTCCCATCACGACATAAATGTGCCGGTGCGATTGTTTGTTCAGACGAAAGGCCAGCCCGATACCGGCTGCCTGGCTCAGCCCGCAACCCAGCGGCCCGCTGGTGTTTTCTAGCCCCGGCAGCTTCTTTCGTTCTGGGTGCCCCTGAAGGCGACTGCCAAATCTGCGCAGCGTCAGCAGCTCGGCCTTGGGGAAAAACCCGGCCTCGGCCATGGTGGCATACTGCACCGGGACACAGTGACCGTTACTCAGCAGGAATATATCTCGCTCGTCCCAATCTGGCTTTTTGGGGTCGATACTCATGATGTCGAAATACAGCGCGGTAAAAATATCCGCCAGACCCAGCGGCCCGGCACTGTGGCCGCTGCCAGCATGCTCGAGCATACGGATGATATCCTCACGGATGGTATTCGCTTTAACCTCGAGCTGCTTGATGGTGAGTTTACCCATGCTGCTCATGATTATACACGGGCAAGGGATAAGAGTTAAGAGATATGAGGCTAGAGATAAGAGATATGAGTCATGAGTCAAGAGTGATGAGTCAAGGGAGACTCGGAATGGCTTATTTGTAAAGGGTTGCCTCAGCCGAGTGAGCAATCTTCGGTTAGTCAAAGACTGGCCAAGGAGCGAGACCTTTTGCAGATAAGTCAGTGCGAGTTAGAGGCGCGAGTTATGGGTCAAGAATATGAGACAATGGTTGCATGGCTGAAAGGAAGATAAAAAGGGTGGTTGTGTTTGGGGGGAGTTTTAGCCCGCCGACGCTCGCGCACGTCGAGATTATTCGGCGTTGCCTAGCGTTACCCGATGTTGATGAGGTGTGGCTCGTGCCTTCAGGGAATCGTACCGACAAGCAAATTTCCGTCTCTCCAGGCGATCAACTCGCGATGCTTAAACTTGTAATGCAAGATGAATATAATAACGATAAGCGACTGAAGCTTGTTGATATCGAGCTGCGCCGCGGCATCGCCACTGAAACATATGATACCTATCAGGAATTTTTGGCGCAGCACCCCAACACCGACTTTTGGTTCGTATTTGGCAGCGATAGCTACGCGACCATTCGCACCTGGCTAAACGGTGACTGGCTGGCGCAGAATTTGCCCGTTCTGCTGGTAGAGAGAAACGGCCACGCCCTGCCCCCAGCCGCCGCGCACATTCGTCACCTCGCTCCCCTTCCGGGGCGTATAGCACCCATATCCTCCACGCTCGTCCGCGCGAAACTAAAAGCCCACGAAGACATCCGCCAGCTTGTCCCTGGCCCCGTTGCGGATTACGTGAAGGGTAGTTGGTAGTTGGTAGTTGGTGGGTGGAATGGGGTGAAATGCGTATCTGTTATTTGGCAGTCCCGGGTGAAGTAGGGGGTAGACGGTGGACGGTAGACGGTAGGGGCGGCCGTAGGCCGCTGAGGTGCATCCACCGAAGCCATGGCGGAGGTGGATATAGCTAAGAACGGCCATGTGGAGGCTCCCGGTTTCGAATGTTGTCAGCTTTTACAACTTCCGACAGGCCAAGAGGCCAAT
>JBGAVA010000015.1:0-27118 GCA_044228355.1 Saccharimonadales bacterium (SeqCode) | reverse complement strand
ATACACCGTGCATGCCCAACGTCTCTGCCGCCAGCAGATGCTGCTCTTTGTCGTCCACCACGATACATTCGTCCGGTTTTACCCCAAGGTTGCCGCAGATAAGTTTAAACATGGCAGGGTTTGGCTTCGTCATACCCGCAGCAAACGAACCGACTGCCGAATCAAACAGCGCGTATTGTTCTGGGGTAAATATACTCTCAAACACATTGTGACTCGTATTGCTCAAAAGGCCGATCTTGTAGGCAGGTTTCAGCTCGTGGGCAATGAAATCCAGGAGGAGCGTATTCGCCTGGGTATGCTCAAACTGCTCCCGAATGACAGCAGTATCTTCGCCGGTAGCTTCCGCCAAAGCCTGCACAAACTCTGCCTGGCTCGCCTGCCCGGCGTCTGCCCGCTGTCCAAGGCGGCGTAGTGGCTCCCACTCCTCTGCCCTGTCGGTAAAATGCCGTGCCTTGAAAGCCTGCCAGCCGTTTAGACCAAGTACGCCGTACAGGTCAAATATAACTGCTTTGATGTTTGTCATGTGACTATTGTAACAGTATGCGTTACAGCACGACGCCGCGCGTCACCTCGGCATACGATTTTGGTGGGATTTGCCGTATAAACAAGGTTCGCACCGAGGCGCGCACGCCGCCAAAACTACCCGTTCCACACGTCGATGACCATCCGCGGATAACATCTCTGTTGCCATCGGTCAGTTTGTAGACATACCGAGACCCTAACGGGCACTGGCCGCGTTCGTCTTGTACACCCGATTTGGAAACTTTTGAGAAGCCGAGGGTATCGAGTGACCGCAGGAACACCGTATAGCTCTCAACGGTATTCGGGAACACTTCCTGCCGAATCACACTGCCATCGTATCCGCTGATAAGCTCTATCTTGCTCTGCGTGCTCTCTACCGTTATCCGTACACTGCGATGCTCTTGATTAGCGACAACTGGCCCATCAGAAATAAGCTGCGCGGTAGTCCCGACGCGGGCATATGAACCCAGCTTCGTACTCGTAACAGGCGTAGTCTGGTTGCCGCTCGAAAATATACTGCTAAATAGCAGGACTATCAGCCAGATCAGCCCGATACATACCAGGAGAAAAATGATGGTGCGAATTATTCTCATACTCCAACCTTTCGGTACTAGTATGATAGCATAAATAGTTTAGTTTTGCAACAATCTGCGGTCAATTTGCGGGTTTTCATCCCAATACTCGGGATGCTCCTTCAGATATTGCACGCCATCCCCGCACCGCGATACGTCAACACAGATATGGTGATTACCGATGTCTATATACCCACCGTGGTGATCGACATAGTTTCTAACATCACCTTCATACAGCGCCGCGAAGGATACTACGGTCATAAGACTAACCAGCCAGAGCGCAACCGATATTATTCCGACTGATTTGGTCGACTTTGGCACTTCACCTGCCCCCTTGCCGCTGCCTATCATGCGAAATGACCGGAAAAGCCAGTATAGTGGTAGTGCAATCAGCAGATAAACAGCCGCCAGTAGAACTATCTGCGACCAACCGTTCAAACTAGCTAATTGGTCGTTCATGTGTACGCGGCCCAATGCGACGGCCCACATTGCCCATACCCAGCCGGCCGTAACGATGGTTAGAAAAACTATGGCGCAAAGCCCAAAGACTGCGGCCAAACCCTGGCCAATAACCGTCATCGTCGTTCCGATACGCGAGACTATGTCCTTGTTTGCGGCCGCACTTTCTTTGACGCGATGGACAATTTCCTTGGCTGTAACCGGACGTCCATACGCTTCCGCAACTTCTTCTGGTTTTTTTGCTTCCGGCATGGCAAACGCCATAGCTAGGTATACCAGAATCATCAGGCCCTGCGTAACAAACAGCAGCACAACAAACAGTAAGCGCATAATGGTCACGTCAACCCCAAAGTACGCGGCCAAACCGGCGCATACTCCAGCGATTTTCCCTTCGTTGGGCAGCGCATACAGTTTGCGTGTACGTTCGGGAGCGGATTCGTTTTCTGTCATATCTTCTTCGGCTTCGCCATCAACCGGACCAACCTTTTCGAGTGCTTGCTTGACGACGGCCGCAGATATTACATCTTTGCCAGCTTTGAGGGATGCAGCACACTTGTCGGCTATTGACTGCTCGATATCGCCAATAATATCTTCCTTGTCCGGGTTCTTGCTAAGTCGCCTTTCGGCATCTTCCAGGTATCTTTGAAGCTCCGCATAGCCCGCTTCTTCCACTTGATATGACCTGCCCGCCAGGCTGACACTTACTACCTTTTTCATCGCTTGCCTCCTAATGTTTCTAGGCTTTTATATAGATCGCTCCAGTACTCATGAAGTTGCCCTAGTCGTTTTGTGCCTGCCGGTGTCAGCTGGTAGTATTTGCGCGGCGGGCCGGTTTCGCTTTCGGCCCACTCGTACGAAACATACTCTTCCCGCTTGAGCCGTGACAGCAGCGGGTACAATGTCCCTTCACTCGTAGCAAATGGCGTACTGGCCAGGCTACTCAGTATATCGGCCGCATAGGCCTCGTGGTGCGAGATCACACTCAGCACCGCAAATTCCAATAGCCCCTTACGAAGTGAGGCGAAACTATCATCTATCTTTTCAGTGTCCGGCATGTTTAAAGCTACCTTTCCATAACAAGGTACCATGCCAAAAAATATTTGTCAACACATTCGAACTGACAAGGACTGTCCTTGTCATAGCTTCTCGTATCGAGACACGATACACTATACCCAATCCCCTACTTCTTGCAGTAGCCGCTGCTGCCAAGAATGGAGTTTTTGCAGAGATCGTCTTTGACGTTAAGTGTTTGCGCGGTTTTGTTGCGCAGGTCAGTCACCTTCTGCTCGGTACTCTGGACAAATGTGACCATTTTGAAAACAAGAAAGCCCAAGATCAGCAGTACGATAACGATGATACTGCCAAATAATGATATCCAAAAATTGATAATTTTGAGCTGCCGCGTCAATTGCTTTGCTACTACTTCTTCCATATCACTCCCCTTTCATTACCACGCCGTATGTATCTAGTATAGCGCGGATCGTCCCGCCCAGGACCGTTGTGTCGGCAAAACTAAACGACTGTATCTCGCCGTAGCGTTCTTTATCTATGCGCCACAGAATGACCTCGGTTCTGTCGCTGCCGTGCCCATTCATTTCGCCTATGTAGCCAAGCATCTCAGCTGCGGTCACTTCTTCTTCACTGAGCCGACCTTCGCGTAGCAGGTCGTAAACACGGTGACGGTACGCCGATGGTGCTTTGCAGTCAATATTGACGGATTTACCCGATACCGGATCGGTAATAACCATGTCTACCCCAAGCGCGTCGCTCGCCCGGCTGGTCATATGCGCCGCTAGCCCTTGCGCCTGCACACCCCGTAACACGGCAATTTCCCGGCTGAGTCCCTGCACAATTGCCCCGTACTGTTCGGCGGAAAACCCCTGTACACCGACTCGCTTGCAAAACCAATCCATCAGCCGCTTGGCCTCTTCGGCAAAACCGGGAAGCAGCGGCTCGTCTAGCGTGAGGACTGTCGATACAAACGCATCGTTGAAGTCTATCAACTCATACAGCCTGTTACTACGCGCAGCAAAGCCATGTGGGTGCTTATCCATCTGAATCTGCGCCAGCGCCGCCTGCGGCGCTTGCAGAACCAGGGCGCGCAGCCAGTGCCAGGCCTTTGCCCCGCTGAGCGCGTCTGAATTCTGCGTGTCGCTCGCTTCTTTTTTAGCCTGGTCGACGAGCGGCTTCAAGTGCTGCACATCTGGCTGCCCGTGCCAACGCCGCCGCGCGATGGGCACTTCATTGCGCAAACTCAGCTGCACATCTTCGTACAATGTCCGCGCCCCGCCGTGCTGTTTCCGCGCCCGATAATCCCCATACCGCTGCCATATGTTACTCATAGTTATTCTCCATAAACCTGCACATGCGTACCGATGTCGGTACACACATATGCGTCCTCTGTTTCGTAATATATGACGCGTATGTCACCGGTGATCGAAAATGATCTATATCCTGCTAACCCGCCCTTTAGACTGTGATCGTGCAGCGGCGCACCTCGCTGGCCGGCGGCAAAGCTATCTAAACGCGATTGAAATTGTTCTTGCAGCTTTCTGTTTCCCCGTATGCGCTTTTGATAGGACTTTATAAAGTGCCTGTCAAATTCCACTGGCTTCATAGGGAGTTGAGATAACTTAGGGCTTTCTTGCCATCCGTAAAGCTAGGTACAGTACCGGCCTTTTTGTCGGCTACGTGGTCACGCCGAGCCTGCCCCCATGCTTTGACTACTGTAGCAGGAGGAACGCCCCAATCATCACCGCTTTCACCAAAGTCAACCCGGCGACCATCCACCAAAGCTTTGCCGACGTAGCGGAACATGGCCTGTGTAGAATCAAAACCATACCGTGCCGCTACCACCGACAGCTGGCTGCGAAAATCATCGTCTACGGGTATGGTTATGCGTGCCGTGTTACTCATGTCAAAATTGTATCAAAATACACTCAAAATGTCAATGAAGTGTCACATACCTTTCACTGATTCGCAGAAATCCGCCGGATATTTGAATTGTAGCAGTTCTGCTGCTTCCGTCGGTTCGCACCATTTGTACACATGTTCTTGTTCGCCCAGCTTCAAGACGCCGCTTTCAGGGAGTTTTGTGTGGTACACAAGCAAAACCAAACCCACTTGTCCATATTCGATATGAGGCTGTACGTTCGAAAGTAACGTGTCAAAATACTCAGGTATGCCCGTATACGAAGTGCCTATTTCCTCATGCAGTTCCCTCTTTAGCGTGTCAAGAAACCCCTCTCCTGCATCCATGCGCCCCCCGGGTAGATCCATATACCTCTGCTTACCATCGTGCGAACAGTTGCCAACCAACAGTACTCGACCTCGATCATCTCGAACCAGGGCTTTTACGCCAACGTGGAATAGTTGTTCACTCATGCCATCATTGTAGCAGTCGGGTTACCAATAACCCATAACCGCAAGTGCCGTGAAATAGACTGCAATGTAGAGGCCCTGAAGAAGAGCGAACTTTTCATACATGCCTTTTTTGCCATAAAAAACAGCTAGCAGCATGCCGAGCATGCCGATCGCGCCGGCACTCACGAGGCTCGCCCAACTTCCCCACGTCTCGTACGTCTGGAGCAGCAGCGTAAGCGGCATGAGTACCACCATCGCCCAGGATAAGTAAGTGTGCACCATTCCCTGCCACTTGCCTTCATAGTGTGGTACCAGCGCAAGCCCCGCAAAACAGACCAAACTCGCCCTTAGTGCCATCTGCGTCGCCCAACCATAACCATACTTAGGGATAAGCCATCCCTCGTAGAAAACCGCGAGTAGCACCGTAGCCGCAAGCAGGCCAGCACCAAAAACAAGAGTCGTATCTCTGTGCACGGCGGCGTGCAGACTAATCGACCAGTGCGACCCGAACCGTTCCCGCCGAAACACATACCACAGTACCGGCACCATCACCGCTACCCCCAGCACCAAACTTTCCCGCACAAAGATCATCTACGACTAGCCTCTCTTGTGTCTATCTTTAATACGGACTGATAGATAACATTGTGAGCTTGCCGCCTAAATTCAGAAAATCGAGATGAATATGACACGAAAATCATTTTTACTTCTATAGAACCCCTGTAAGTAGCACCCTGCGTGCATATCCCCCTCGTTCAGCATGTTTTCCCTTGCGGATAATCTCCATACTCTTGCGTGTGCCGATCCTATCGGCAATAGCATAAATGACTTCGAGCATATCGGCCAATTCTTCGATTGACCTGTCTTCAAGGAATTCACGATATTCTTCACCGAGCTTCTCTATCAATCTAGTAATATACTCCTCATCGTTATCAAGAATTCTTATGTCGGCAATCTCTCCATTCGAGGCTATGATTTCGGGTATTTTGTCTCTAACCAACTTCGCACTGAACATTACAGCTCGCCCCAGTTGTCGCCTATAGAGGTGTCGACGGTTAGTTTAGTGCTGAGGCTACTCGTTAACACAATCATGACAAGCTCTCCTGCATGTAGTCCGTTACCATGAGAACGATCTCCTGAACATTTTCATTGCAGCCCTTGAAGACGACATGATCCAGTACTTCAGGGCCAAAGATGCGAATTGCCTCGCTTACGAGAGCGTGCACGAACGATTGCGTCGCTCCAGTCACGCCACTGAAGTCAATAGTCACTTCTTCTGTATTCTTCAGGGCTGGCAGAACCATGCTTTCCCGCAGCTTTGCGGCCACGTCTTTATTCTCTGCAAATGTTCCAGCATATTCCACGAGCTTTATTGTAATCACGGCTCAAACCTCACCTTTCTGTAGCGTGCTTTGCGACGTTCGCGTATTGCCTGGCTGTATGTCTGCCTGATGCCGCTCAGCAAGGCATTAAACGTCTCGTCGGTACCGAGCGATAGGTCTATCCCTACGACCGTTCCCTGCCAAAACGGCAACTGCTCCTTTTCGGAGTGTCTATCGTCTGACGGATTTGCGTGAAGTCGTACGTTTTTACCAGATGGAACTTTTAGTAGCTTGTAAAGCGCATCTCCACTATAGAGCATAAAGAAGTTGCGGTTATGAGCGGCAATGGATTTTATAAAAAACAGCCCAGCTCCAGCATTATCGACAGTACCACCTTCTCGCGGGGTCGTTCCGGTAATACCTGGTGTAAGCGCCAGTTTGAGTGCAGCCATATCTGTCCAAGCCGCATGAGAACGATTGATAGTAGTTTTTATGCCCACACCCGTATCCGCAATGCCTATCCGTATAGTATTGCTCTTTTTGTGGTACTGTGCGGCAACAATCGCGCCGTTGGGCGCGGCTGCATGCTCAAGAACATTGCGTATCAACTCACTTAAGATGTAACGGATGGCTTCGGCCTGCTCCGGCTGTAAATGGAGCAACGGTATGACCTCCGTTATGAATCTGGTTTGCTCCTCGGCGGTTCTGATTTGCGAAAGCGGCACGAACCTTCCTGAAGGGTCGGATTCTGCCACCCGTATACCAGAATCAACGCCAAGCATTTCAAAAAGCTTCATGCGCTCGAAGTAACCGCCCGATTTTGCCGTTATGGCGTCGACACTGACTGCCCCTGCCGGTACTGTAAGCCCTTTTGCCGCGATCATAGCCAGTACCACAGGGTGGGCGCTCATCCACCGGTCATGCGTCGTAATCTCCAGCAGTTCGGGGCTCGACATATCAAAACCCGTGATAAACGGGTCTATATTACCTATAAAAACTGAGTTCGAGATGTGACATTTCACAACGGCATTTTACCGGGAATTATACATTTTGTCAATATACCGGGATTCCCGGTAAAAAATACCTACTATTAAATCCCGGTAAATTTTACAGCTCGCCCCAGTTGTCGCCTATGGAGGTGTCGACGGCTAGTTTGACGGGGAGGTCTGGGTAGATGGCTTCCATGGTGACTTTCAGGATTTCGGCGACTTTTTTGGCATCTTCCTCGGCGCACTCCACAAGTATGGAGTCGTGTACCTGCAAAAGCTGCCGCGGCCGCTCTTCTTCAGTCTTCAGTCTCCAGTCTTCCGTCTTGCCGAAGGCATCGTCTACCGCCACCATCGCCAGCTTCATAAGATCCGCTTCCGTCCCCTGGATGGGCATATTCATAGCCGCCCGCTCGGCCGCCTGACGCACCACGAAGTTGGACGAATGTATGTCGGGCATCGGCCGCCGGCGCCCCAGCAGTGTTTCGACATAGCCGTCTTTGCGCGCTTTGTCTTTCAGGCCATCGAGGTAGCCCATCAGCGGCGCCCGCAGCTTAAAATACTCATCTATAAACGATTTGGCTTGGGCAAATGTCATGCCAGTCGCTGCAGCCAACCCATGCGGGCTCATGCCGTACAGTACGCCGAAGTTTATGGCTTTCACGGCCGAACGCATCTGTTTGGTGACATCTTCTGGCTCGCGGCCGTATATCTGCGCCGCGGTTTGCACGTGTATGTCTGCGCCGCGGTTAAACATGTCCACCATGTCGCGGTCACCGCTCATCGCCGCCGCCAGACGCAGCTCAAACTGGCTGTAATCGGCACTCACCAGCTTGCGCCCCCTCCCGGCCACAAATGCCGTCCGGATGTGCTTGCCCAGCTCGGTTCGCACCGGTATGTTCTGTAAGTTCGGGTCGGTGCTGCTAAGCCGTCCGGTTTGAGCAATCGTGAGGTTAAACGTCGTGTGGACGCGCGAGTGACCATCGACCAACTTCGGCAGCGTATCGACATAAGTGTTCTTGAGCTTGGTAACTTCACGGTACTGGCTGATGAGATTGATGATGGGGTGAGCGGAACGGAGTTTATCGAGCTCGCTTGCCGCAGTGCTATAGCCTGTTTTTCCCCGTTTTATACCCTGCGTCGGCAGGCCCAGCTTCTCAAACAAAATGTCGGCGAGCTGGGACGGGCTGGCGATGTTAAACTCTTGGTCGGCGTGGCCATAAATTTGTTGTTCAAGGTCAGATATGGTGTCCTCGATCTGTTCTGAAAACTGGGCCAGGTACAGCGTATCGAGCTGTATGCCAGCATATTCCATGCGGGCTATCACCGGTATGACGGGCATGTCGATGTCGGACGTTAGACGCTGGATGCTCGGAATTTGCTGCAGCGCCTTTCTTTGTTTGGCCGCGAGGGCGCGGATAACTGCACCCATTTCAGCTCCCCGCCCCAGCAGTTCTTCATCGGTCAAGTTTTCAAATGAGGAGCCGTCATACCCGAGTTCGTTTGCCGCTAGATCGGTAAGTGACTGCGCCCGAATGAGGCTATTGAGGTTGAACGATACGATCAGCACATCGTGCGCGACCGCTGGCAGTTCGGTTGCGCCCATGCCGAGTAGAGTTTTGAGGGTTGATTTCACATCGTAGCCGACAAGCTTTGCTTCAGAGATAAGAGTTAAGAGATAAGCGTTAAGCGTTACTTTCGTCAGATCAAACGCATACGTCAGCTTGTCATCTGCCGATACCATGAGTACGCGGGGGTCGCGCCCAGCCACGCCAGCCGAGCGGCCATACACGACCAGTTCCGCCTGGGATGGCAATTTTACAGAGGCGAGTTTCACCTCATCGTCGATAACCCGGTTCTCCCCCACCACAAACCCATGACTCGTGACTCGTGACTCGTGACTCGAAAAATCCGCACCCAGTATTTCAGGTACCTGCCGGACTAGCGATCGAAATTCCAGCTTTTCGAGCAGATCCAGTATCCTCTCCGGGTCAGCATGATGCCCGTCCATCCGCTCGAGATCAAGTGGCAATGGCGCATCGCACCAGATGTCAGCCAGTTTCTTGCTCATGTAGGCGCTTTCCTTGCCCGCCTCGAGTTTTTTGCGCACGGCATCTTTTATCTGCCAGAGATTTTCATACACGCCGTCGAGTGTTTTGTAGTCCTGCAGCAGCTGGATAGCTGTTTTTTCGCCGATGCCCGGCACACCCGGAATGTTATCGGAACTATCGCCCTTCAGCGACTTGAGATCCAAAAATTGGTTCACCTCTATCCCGTACTTCGCCGTAAAGCTCTCTGGTGAATACAATTCTATGTTGCTTAAACCCTTCTTGAGCGCATAGACCTTGACGTTGCCGTTCACCAGCTGGAGCATATCGAGGTCAGAGGTAATAAGGAGTGTTTCAAGCCCCGCCCCACGCGCCTGCACCGCCAGCGTGCCCATGATGTCATCGGCCTCGTAGTCGTCTAGCTCGTACAGCGGCCAGCCGAACGCATCGAGCAGTTCATGGAGCACCGGAATTTGTTCATAAAAATCGGGTGGTGCCGGTTTGCGCCCGGCTTTGTACTCGGGGTAAATCTCGAGCCGCCGGCGAATGTTGGTTTTGGGCTTGTCCCACGCCACCGCCACATAATCTGGCTTGAGCCGCCGGATAACTTCCAGCGCCATGGTGGCAAAGCCGAACACACCGCCAGTAGGCGTACCGTCTTTGGTAGCCAAATTCGGCATGGCGTAGTAACCGCGGTAAAACACGCTCTTGCCATCGATCACCGCCAACCGCTTCCGCACAACCTCAGCCATATCTGATAGTATACGCTAGATCAGGTTGTTTGAAGAAAACGCAAAACAACTCGGTGCAGTAAATAACTCAAACTACAATGTACTCCCGCCGGACGCCTCTACTAAGCGCCAGATATGCGACCAACGCCAAGCATTTTGGCGGCAACCCTGAGAGTATCTGCTCTAGTATCGCCAAGATGCGCGCCTGGCGATGATTCGGTTCGTGCAGACCCTGGAGCAATAATAACTTCAGCAGCAGTCATGGCCTCGTGGCCGATAGTTTGGGCTTCTCCAGGGACAGCTGACCTATCTGCTATTTCGGGTGTCTGTGACCCTGGAAATCTAACTCCCGGTATTGCGAATGCCATGTCTATGCTCTTCCTTTTGTTATAGGTTTACGCACATACTTATACGGCCGTAGGTTCAGTTTGTCAATGCCTCTTACGGTTTTACGGGAAAAAGTTTATACTTATCGGTATGAAACAGGTGGGGGAAAATAAAGAAAATAAACAGCTGCATTATTATCGGCTCAGTCCGGACGAGGTGCTTAAGGAAGTGCACAGCAGCGAAAACGGCCTCACAAATGACGAGGCCGGCGAACGCTACCAGCAGCTCGGACCCAATGCGCTGGACATAAAGAAAAAGGAATCGCGCCTGCTTGCCTACCTACGGCAATTCCGCGACTTCATGATCCTGCTGCTCGTCGCCAGCTCCGGCCTCGCCTTTTACCTCGGCGACCGCCGCGCAGGCATCGTCCTGCTGGCGCTGGTATTTTTCAACACCATGATTGGCTATCTGCAGGAGTATAAAGCCGAGAAACTCATAGAATCGCTCGAAAAACTCGTCGTGGCGAAAGCAAAGGTCATCCGCGGTGGCAAAGAACTAGAGATTGCCTCTTCCGAACTGGTGGTAGGCGATATCGTACGCGTTGAGGCGGGCGACAGCGTGCCAGCCGACCTACGCGTGCTGCGAGAGGATGAACTCAGCACGAACGATTTCGCCCTCACCGGGGAAAGCAACCCCACGCGCAAGTTCAAACACGCCATAGCCGGTGTAGTCCCCTTATCTGGCCGGCAAAATCACGTCTACATGGGCACCACCGTGGCAACCGGCGAGGGATACGGCGTGGTGGTGGCGACTGGCATGCACACCGAACTTGGCCGCATAGCCAGCCTCAGCCAAGAGACCAAAAAAACGCTCAGTCCGCTCCAGATCGAGATGAACAACATCGCCACCAAAGTCACGTGGGGTACGCTCATCCTCTGCGCCATACTTCTGCCCATAGCCATCGCCGCCGACCTCGGTATAAAAGATGCCATCCTCTTCGCCATCGGCATCGCCAGCTCTATGATTCCGCAGGGCTTACCGGCAGAGATCAACACCGCACTGGCGGGAGCCGCTGGCCAGCTTGCCCGCGCCCGCGCCCTGGTGAAAAAACTGAGCGCCGTCGAAACGCTGGGCGCAACCAATGTCATCCTCACGGACAAAACCGGCACCCTTACTAAAAACGAGATGACCGTCGAAGAGCTGCTAGTCGGCAAGACGCAGTACCGTATAACCGGCACTGGCTACGAAGCAAATGGGGTTGTGGCGAACAGAGATGGAAAAGCCATCCCAGGTAAAAAGCTGGCGGAACTGCGCATCGTTTTCGACACAGCTGCGCTCGCCAGCAACGCCCAAGTAAACCCGCCGGATGACGAGCATGCTACCTGGCATGTCATAGGCGACCCCACGGAAGGCGCCCTGATAACACTGGCGCGCAAAGCTGGATTCGACCCAGTCGAGCTCAACAAAACGTACCCCGAAACGAAAGAGTATGCCTTCGACTCTGCCCGCAAACGCATGAGCAGCGTCCGTGAGTATAACGGCAAACAGTACCTGTTTGTGAAAGGTGCGCCGGAGAGCATCATAGACCTATCGACGAAGCTGTGGGACCACACCTTCACGCGGAAAATGACCGCGAACGACCAAAAAAGGTTGCTCGAATACCATGAAACGCACGCGGCAGCGGCTCAGCGCAATCTGGCACTCGCCTACCGAGAACTACCGAAAGGTTTCGACGCCGCCAAGCACCCGCTGGATGACGCCGAGAAAGAACTGACCTTTGTCGGCATGGTAAGCATGGTAGACCCCTTACGAGAGGAAGTTCCCGCCGCCATGGTTGCCGCCCGCGAAGCACACATGGCGATATCTATCATCACTGGAGATTTTGCCACGACCGCTAGGGCCATAGCAGTTCGAGCAAAGCTGGCAGACAAGCCAGAGCACCTCGTCGTTGTCGCGGGTGAAGACCTGTCGAACTTAAGTGATGCACAGATTTTAGATCATGTCCGCCGCGGCGGTACCATATTTAGCCGAGTGGCACCGGAAGATAAGCTCCGTATAGTCGAACTCAGCCAACAAAGCGGCTTTGTCGTCGCCGTTACTGGCGATGGCATAAACGACGCCCCGGCACTCAAACGGGCCGACATAGGCGTCGCCATGGGCGTCACTGGCACCGATGTGGCGAAACAGTCGGCCGATATTATCCTGCTCGATGACAGCTTCCACACGCTGGTCGGTGCTGTCCAGCAGGGCCGTACCATCTTCCGCAACATCCAGAAAGGCACGCTGAGCTGTTTTACCAGTAACTACGCCGAACTCGCCGCCAACCTAGCCAGTCTGGCTGCGGCGGCGCTGTTCCACGTGCCGCTGGCCATTACGGTCATGCAGATTCTGGCCATCGACCTCATAGCCGAAATCTTCCCGCTCGCCGCCCTCGGCCGCGACAAAGCCGAAGGCCAGCTCATGCGCGAAAAACCGCGAGACCTCAAGCACCACATTTTGAACCGTATCAGCATAACGGATTTCGTCTGGGCGGGCGTGCTAATGGGGCTGCTCGCTTTTGGCAACTATCTGTTCTTCTACTGGCGCCAAGGACTTTCTGCCAGCCACATCGAACCTGGCAGCCTCATCCACATGGGGGCAACCAGCATGACGTACCTCACCATCGTCCTGTGCCAGCTGGCCAATATCTTGCAGCGGCGCAGCGAACACGGTATCTTCACTCGCTACCAGCTCCATAACCGTACGCTGTGGGGTGCCTATGCCCTGTCGCTGGTACTCGTTTCGCTCATCATCTACAGTCCCATCAACACCTACTTTGGCAGCGCCCCGCTGGGCTTCATGGATTGGCTGTGGGCAGGCGTGGCCGTCGTCATATTCATTGCAGTGCGCGAATTCGAGCGCCATACCCGCAACCACTCTCGCACCGCCCTCTTCGCCCGTCACGGCCACGAAACCCTCCGCAAGCACCTGCAAAAACAGTTATAATAGCGACCAACTTTAGTACCTGGCTGATCTCGTCATACGGTTACAAAGACTTCGGAGTCAAATCACCGGCAACAGCTCACAGGGTAAACAAGCCGTCCCATCAAAAACGCGACCCTACGTCTCGTGCGAGTTTGTTGCTATGCGCCAAAGACGCGAACACGCAACACAAATAGCCTTACAAGTACTACGGGTACAAATAACGCAACACTCCCAATAGCTAAAAAGAGTAGGCCTCCTAAGATATTGTTCGTTAGTACTAGATCCCTAAAGTTTTGCTGAAGTAACGGCAAGACATACCTCACCATGCCTGCTATCCATGCCACAATGCCCGCCAACGCACCCGATCGAATAAGCAGACGCATACGCTCGGTATGTCGGGCTCGCTCAACTGCAGGGGCAGACATAGAGGAGACGTACTGTTTGAATGTCAACTCTGAGCGATACGAATGCACGACGAAAACGATAAGCGCCGACGCAATATACCCGATTGCACCAATGAACAGCCAGAATAAAAATACGCCGAAACCGTTTACGGCTTGGTTGTCGAGCTTGTATCCCAGCATATAACCATACTCCAGCACGGCCTCTCCTGATTCGGTCGAAAAAAAACGTTGGCGCAGCAGGGTCGAGTTCGCTAGACAAAAGCTAACTATTAACACAATGGGTAGTAGTATCGCCTGTACCGCGGTTGGGAGATATACTTTTTGTTTCATTTGCCTGACTCATTCTATCAATTATGTATCAACAAATCTAGGGGGTGAATCTTGCCGCTCGAAAGACGTTGCTCGGCTAGGCATGGTGACTGTCTCTTTATGTTGCACGTTATACTGCGGGTAGCCCTGCTTGCCATTTCTAACGCGTATTACGTTGTCTTTGCCATAGGTATAGAGCCGCTCTCGCTGCACACGGAAAGTAACCGTTTTACCGCAAGACCGATAAGGGATTGACGCTATTGCTGAGTGGACTTGAGTACCAGCTTATCCATGCACCTTTTTCAACACTGAAATGCAGATGAGGACCAGTTGTACATTTTGGCCAAGAACCTATGGAGCCTATTCTCTGACCAGCTTTTACATATGTGCCGGCACTGATCGCTCCTGATTTCAAATGCTGGTATGCGTGCCAATAAGGAGTACCCTCTGCCTTAATAAGCACAAAGTAGCCGCATGATCCTGAATAATATGATTTTACAACTGACCCAGAGTGCGCCGCATTGACTGTCGTACCAACTGGAGCGGGTATATCAATACCTTTATGATAGCCCTTTTTAGACTTGTACCACAGACCGTATTTCTGTGAAATCCTTTTGCTCGCCGGTACCGGCCATACCCACTCCGATCTAGGTGAAGCTGACTGATATGTTACAGCATCTGACTTTATCAGCAGCATATAGCCAGTCACACCAAATACCAGTACAAACACCCCCATGGCCACTCTTCGCCCATTACCGCCTGATATAAACCGTTGAAGAATATTGCTTGATTTTCGCGCCGACATATTACTAATACTCCTATATTAGCCCACTATTTCCACCTCGGAAGCACACCACCCAGTATGGTAACACTCCTCCCTCTTTGGTTGATTATAATGCACTCTTGCTAGCGAGACAACGGCCTTGCACTTACTCACTACATCGTGGACACTTCACGCCGGTGAATGGTTAGGCCTAGTGTAGCACAGTATTCATCTGGGGTGAGGTAGTTTAGAGCTTGGTGTGGGCGGTAAAAGTGGTAGTCATTGAGCCATTCGGTTATCTGTTGACCTCTTTCTGCTTAGCAAATGAAGTACGCCCAGTATAATGGATACAGCCGTTATACGTTTGTCCTAACGGGCGTCAGGCATGTTGTATGTCATGAGAGCGCCCTTACCTGCTCCGTCGCGGATGCTTCCCAACCAATCTCTACCTGTTAATTGCCACCTCGAGCAGGCACGAGGGAACAAGTCCATGCCTTCGCAGCCAAATTCGGAACCTAGACTGAGACAGGACTAAGCCGTCAACTTGTGATTCCAGACTTTCGAACGTTGCGCCATTTATACTATGGTCGCTCTCAGCCCTCACGACTGCGACACTCGGAGTGGTTTTATCCAACTGCGCGGGACGGTTATTTCCGCTTCTTGTTCTTTCAGCAAACTGTTCGAGGGTTTTTACTGTCATCACTTGTCCTGCCTCGATGCAACGAGAATACGCCCGTCACGGCCACGAAACCCTCCGCAAGCACCTACAAAGAAGCTAGGGCATCTTTAATGTACGCCTCGAGCTGTCTTTGATCACCTTCGTTCAATACGGTTGTATCACAGAGCGCTTTGACGCCGGCCATGTTGAGCGTGGCCTCATCACCAGAATGTTGCATTTCAGCTTCCTCCTCTGCGAGGAACTGCTCGTATGTCTTATTGTCTTCGTCGTCCCGTCCCCGGTGTGATGCCTGGATACGGTCGTAGCGAATGCGTGAATCAGCGTCAACCCATAGAGCAAGTCCACCATTATCATGCACGGTGTCGATCTCTCCAGGATTGCGCAGACTACCGACCGCCAACCCTTCGTAGTCGCCCTCGTGCTGACGAAACAGCTCGACAGCTTTGTCCACCAATACACCCAGCCCACCCCCGCGGCGCCATTCTGCACTGATAGCTCGCAGATTTTCTCGGCTAACGGGCAGCTCCCGCTTGCGACATTCGTCGCGCAAGAGATCTGACACCGAAACATTCATAAAGCCATGCTTTTCAGCCAGCAGCCGCCCGACCGTATCTTTCCCGCTGCCGTTAGTCCCCGCAATTCCGATAAGTTTCATGGGTACGATTGTACCAGACTATACCGCAAAATCTCGACACAATCATTCTCGCCCCTGTTTTGCAAGAAATCCTCCCTGTTAAGGGTTAATCCTTTTTGTTTTTTTGTTGTTTCGGGTACTGGGTGCCGGCTAGAGGGTTATGCCGAGGGTGGCTGCGAAGGCTACGTAACTGGCCTGCACTAAATCTGGTTTGTGTTCGTGGCTCACCAGCTCTGCGTCCGTAAACCGAGATGTGATAGCACAGACGTAGAGACCGGCTTGTTTGGCCGACGTCACACCTTTCGGATCGTCTTCAAAAGCCAGTACAGCAGATCTATCCTCATCTGGAAGACCAAGTGTCTGAAATGCCGTCTCAAAAGACTCGGGGTCTGGCTTTGCTCTGCCGAAATCTTCCCGGGTGATGACTCGGCGCCCTTCAAACAATGCCTCCATGCCACTCATACGTAAGAAAGCCCGCACATCTGCCCGCTGAGCGCCACTCGCTATCGCGATCCTTCCGTCGGTCAGAACATACATCGCTTTTACAAACTCAATCGCCTTTGGCAGCGGTGCACCAAATTCACACATAATCGGTTCGTATAGCTCATGTTTACGCGCTGCGACCTCTTTAAGTAGCTGATTACCATGGTCAATGGTGGGAGTATCGACCATGCCCAGTTCATAAAACAGCTGCCAGGTGCCACCTTCGATGCTATGCTCAACGGCGCGTTGTATAACCGTTCTGTTTTGCTCCTCGCTAACCTCCGCAAGCGCAGCAATATCATGTCGCTCCCCAATTTCTCTGAGCGCTAGCAGTCGAGCATGTTCATGCAATCCCAGGTTATGTGTTTTGGGGTAATTATCAAGCAGCGTGTCATCCACATCAAAAATCGCCCCTTTTGGTGTAAAATCAATCATCTGCGGCATTAGTAGGAGCTATTTACACTGTTTTGCGCAAGCATCATGACGACGCCTGCGGCCATTAGCAACACGGCCCACGCGAATGACCAGGCGCGGCGATAGCTTCGTATCGGTTTTTGACCTTGCACTTCCAGGCGCTGCAGCACCAGCGCCGAAGCGATGCTGCGGTAAAACCAGCCACTCGCCACCGCTGGTTGACCAAGCAGTTTTTTGACCTTTTTAAGCGCAAAGAACAGATTGCCAAAGAAACTAAATACCGAGTGGTAATCCATAAAAATCAGGCCGGTTTTGTCCTGAAACATCAGATCTTCGCCAAAAACATAGCCCGGCACACCCCGCCCCACCGCAGACCCCTGCAGGGCAACCGCCTTACCGCGCAGCGGCGATGCATACGGATTACGCATCTCGCTCAGCACATCGGTTTGTACGAGCGTCTTCGACGGGTAGCGGTACAGTGTTTTCAGGACAAGAGCCATGCCAAAGGCGATAATCGCCGCACCCCAACTCCGCGTTGCCAACAGTACGCCAGCGGCCGCCGCATACGGCAATAGCATGATACCCAGATCACTCCAAAGCACCGACCACAACCGACCCTTGTCTAGCATGACGCGGCTAGCCGCCGCTTCGACATTGTAGCTAAACAGCCGACCGCTTTTGCTTGGCAATTTACTCAGGTTTTGTATGCGTCGGCCTGTGAGCGGATGGGTAGAATTTAGCTCGATTATTTTGGCCCACGGACTGTAGGCATCAAACAACATCGCCTCTGTCACTGCCTGACGGTCGTTATTGGTTATATACGACACGCCGCCAGCATGCTTGGCGTCCTTCACGTCCACCAAACCCATGTGCCGCGTACTGTGTAACAGGCGGGTCGTGGCACCCGTATCTTCTTCACTGACTATACCGTACGCAATCTTGATAAGCGCATTGCTCAGATCTTCCGGCTCGGCCACCTGTGCGCCAAACCTATCGGCCAGCGTCTCCCGTGTTCGGCTGAGAAATAGCAGCAGATAAGAAGCGATGATGTACAAAATATAGGCGATAAATCCTATAAGCGCGAGGTTGCTTTTGCGATCATCTTTGCTCTTGCTAAGCACGGCGTACATTTCATATAACAGCTGCACCATGGTGCTAGCAACCATCATGACGATAAAATCGCGGTTCACTATATGTCCCATTTCGTGCCCAACCACCGCCCGCTGTTCATCGACGTTCAGGTATTTGAACAAGCCCCGCGTCACCACCAGCCGTGAGTTGTACCGCCCGCTGCCGTAGCAGAATGCAGTCGGGTTGTCATCTGGTATGATGCCTATTTTCGGGAATTTGAAATTGTACTGAGTCGAAATGGAGCCGATGAGATCAGCAAGGTGCGGATACTCGGCCTTTACCTCCTCTGGTGTCATGAACCGTACTTTATAGAAAAATTTGTTAATCCAGTCGGTCACCCACGGCCCAACCAGCCACAGTACAAAGTTGACCAGTACCGTCAGTCCCATGACCACCCAGACATTCATGGAGTCGGTATACAGCATCACCAGCGCAATCACGAAAAACACAAATGAAAATATCATCCCCAGCGTCACCAACGATGCTCCAGCTAGTTTCATGCTTTACTCCTTACACCTAGTTTAGCATTTGAGATGACAATACGATACCGGTATAGGGCAAATTCCTATGCAGCGTGTTTTTCGATAGTCTTTTTTACTGCTACCAAGCTGGGTACTACTAAGGCCGCCGAGGAGCCCCTAAATGCTTCGGCTGGCATATTCGAGGCTATACCCACCGCAAAGATACCGGCAGAAGCGGCAGACGCAACACCGCCCCTTGAGTCATCTACGCCAATAACTCGTTTTCGTTCAAGTGAATCTAGCTTGGCATTTCCTGTAGCTTGTACGCCGAGTCTGTGGTAAGCAGTGTCAAAAGCCTCCCTATGTGGTTTTGGTTTACGAACTAAATCACCAGATACGATTCGATCGTCTGGAATATATGCGTCCAAACCAAATCGCTCAAAGACAATTTGAATATCGCTCAATTTCGCCATGCTAGCTACCGCGATGCCGCACTTAAGACGTTCCTGCGCTGTCATCAGTAACGATTCTGCTCCCGAATTTAGTTCCACAAATCTCTTTAGCAATTCTGTATGCAGCTGTGAGCGTTTCTCGGTAAGCCTAATAAGCCGCTCGTCCGCAGGGTCATAGTCTATGTGACTACTAAAAATACCCGCTCTATGAAATAGGTACGCGATAGAACTTTCGAGTGTCGGTTCAGCCGCCTTAACATATGACTCCTCACTTTGTGCAGGAGTTAGGCTCATTAGTATTTCATTGCCGAGTTCTATGCCAACCTCTCTGGCTGCAAGTACTCGGGATATATCGTGGATTTTTTGCCCCCGCAACTTGCCTGTCGTTATCATTGGCGAAGTTATGGTGTCGTCAAAATCGAGAATAAGCCCCACAAAGCCACTCTCGGGAAATGCGGTAACAGAATCTGGGACATAACCAGGGCTTCTCTGTGTCATAATTATTTTATTATAACATGAATATATATTTGTGTCTACTTAATGTAATCGTGGAGTTTGCGGGCGTCTTTGTGCTTGCGTAGTTTGGCCAGGGCTTTGGCCTCAATCTGGCGGATACGTTCGCGCGTGACTGAAAACTCTTGGCCGACTTCTTCCAGCGTGTGCTGTTTGCCGTCTTCTAGGCCGAACCGCAACTTCAATATCTTCTGTTCGCGCTCGGTCAGCGCCGAAAGCATGTCTTTGACTTGCTCCTTCAGCAGCTGGCCAGTAGCCGATTCTTCCGGCGTAATGGTGTCTTCGTCTTCGATGAAATCGGCCAGTACCGACTCTTCTTCGTCATCACGGATGCTGGCATCGAGGCTGGATATGTCTTGCTTGATCTTCATGATGTGTTCGACTTTGGCTTCGTCTATCTCCATCTCACGGGCGATTTCGGCATTGCTCGGTTCGCGGTTGTACTCCTGGGTCAGACGGCGCTGGGTGCGCAGCAGCTTATTGATAGTCTCAACCATGTGAACCGGTATGCGAATGGTGCGTGCTTGGTCGGCGATGGCACGGGTGATGGCCTGGCGAATCCACCAGGTGGCGTAGGTACTGAATTTGAAGCCCTTGTCGGGGTCAAATTTCTCGACCGCGCGCAGCAGCCCCGTGTTGCCCTCCTGAATCAGGTCCAGCAGGTCAAGTCCGCGCCCCACATAACGCTTGGCGATACTCACCACCAGGCGCATATTGGCCTCGGCCATCTGGTCTTTCGCTTCCCTGTCACCGGCCACCACACGGTTCGCCAGCGCCAGCTCTTCCTCGGCGCTCAGCAGCGGGATTTTGCCTATCTCGCGCAGGTATAACCGGACCGAGTCATCGGCTATGTCATCCAGGTAGGTTTGGTCTTCTAGGATGATTTCTTCTTCCTCATCCTCTATCAGCCACTCGTCGCTTAAGTCGGCCAAGACTGGCTCTTCCGGTACGGTCACGTCCACACCGGCTTCGGTGAGTTCGGTATACAGCGCGTCCAATGCCTCGACGTTCTCGGGCGTGTCGGGCAGAAGGTCGGAAATTTCTTTGGCGTCAATTTTGCCTGCCGCCTTGGCTTTGTTGAGCAACTGGGCTTTCGCCTGTTCTAGCTTATCTTTCGGGTCATTCTTGGGTGCCACTGGCGTCTCCTTGATTGGTTCGTAATAAAGCGTCGAGATCGCGCACCTGTTCCAGCAGTGTGGCAGTATCCTCGGCGGTCGCGTTTTGTAGTTTTGCCGCGATGGTTTGTTTTTGCATGCGTACGTACTGGTGTATCAGCGCAGCCTGCAATCGATTTGCTTCAGCTCTCAGTTCGAGCGGCTCGACATCCTGATACAGAGTCTCATAGACTAATGACAATATTTTAGCATACTCTGCAATCTGTTGCACCTCGTCTTGGTCGCTGCCATCAAAATCCGGGTGTTCGGCCAGGAACTCAAACGCGTGGCGAGCATCGTCGTCAGTAAACATATCGGGGTCCAGCTGGTACAGGACGCTGCGTAGACTCGGCTTCATTAACGCCAGCGCCATGAGGTGTTCCTCGGTCTTCACTTTGTCTGAGACGGCCTTTTCGATAACGGTGGGTTTCACCTGGGATACTCGGCGGCGTACCGGCCCGGTCTCGTCGGGAGTGCCCGCTAGTTTGGTGGCCAGTGCCTCCTTGCTCACCTGAAGAATCCCGGCCAGGCGCGACACATAATGGTCCTGCTCAACTTTGTCGGGCAGCTGGCGCACCACACGCAGCACTACATCGCTAAGCTCACGCTTACCGAGCGCCGTCGTTAGATCAAGCATGGTGCTGTAACGGTCGATCAGCCAGTCAACCGCGTAGTGCGGCTGCTGGATGATGTCTTGCCAGGTTTGGACGTTCTGTTTTATGAGCTCGTCTGGATCTTTGCCGCTCGGGATAGCAATGACGCTCAGCTGGATACCGCCGACTTTGCCAGCGATGGGTATGGCCCGTTCGGTCGCGGCCACACCGGCCTTGTCGGCGTCAAAGCAGAGGCGTATGTCGCTAGCCAGGCGCGATAATGCCTTCAGATTCGGTTCGGTGAGCGCCGTTCCGGCTGTCGCCACCACCTGACGCACACCGGCCTGATGGCTGGCTATCACATCCAGATTGCCTTCGGTGAGTACGGCGTATTTGTTTTTCCGGATGGCATCTTTCGCCAAATGCAGCCCAAAAATGTGGCGACTTTTGTCGTACAGCGGCGTTCCAGGAGTATTGATGTACTTCGGAGCCTGCGGGTCTTCATCTAGCAGCCGTGCCGTGAAACCGACCACGCGCCCCTGCGGGTCACACAGCGGGATCATGAGCCGCCCGCGGAACATATCTTGCAGCCCGCCGCGGTAGGCGCGGCTTGTCAGCCCGGCCAGCTGCACTTCTTTTTCGCTAAAACCTTTGCTAAGCAGAAAATCCAGCAGCGCCCGACCGGTGTTTGGCGAGTACCCCAGCCGCCAGGTGAGCGCTGTTTCCTTGGTAAATTCGCGCCGCTTCAGCACGTACTCAAGCGCGACCTTGTTGCCGCCAAACTGTGTCTGGTAAAACTTGCACGCCCACTCGTTCGCCTCATACAACCGCTCCTTAGTGTGCGAGGTCGGACCTCGCACACCCGACTGACGGTACTGTTCGAGGTCTATGCCCGCCCGCCGCGCTAAAATCTCAAGCGCACCTTTGAAATCGACACCTTCTACTTCCTGGATAAACGAAAAAATGTCGCCGCCCCGGCCCGAAGAAAAATCATGCCAGATCTGTTTATCGGGGCTGACCACAAAGCTCGGTGTCTTTTCGGCACTAAACGGGCTCAAACCCTTCCAGGTCCGCCCGGCACGCTTCAGCTGGACGTATTCACCTATCACGTCCTCTATGGCCAGCCGCTCCCGTATATCCTCTTTCGCATCCATGTCTATAGTAGATAGTAGATAGTAGTTAGTAGTTAGGCAAGCGCAAGGGGAAACTAACTCCTACAACTTGACTCTAGTCTTGGAAGTCCCGTACCATAAGCATGATGAATCCGAATGAACCGAATTATGGGCAGCTGCCTGCCAGCCCTCCGGCGCAGCCGATGTATCCGCCCGCTCCGCAGCCCACACCGACTCCGGCTAATCCCTACGATTTTATCGTGAATCCACCGGCACAGCCTAAGCAGACAAGCCTGGGCGGCGGCAATAAAGCACTCCGATTGCTGATCGGCATAGGCGGGATCGCCGTGGTGCTGATTGTCGCCGCGGTGGTTCTTACGAGCGTCTTCGCCAAGGGAGAATCGCCAGAGAGCCTGACCTCCATAGTCCAGCAGCAGCAGGAAATCGTCCGCATAGCTACCCTGGGTGAACAACAATCTACATCGGACACAACGAAAAATCTGGCGTACAATATCGACCTCAGTGTCAGCACCAGCCAGAGCCAGCTGGTAAGCTACCTCGCCGCTCGCGGCACAAAGCTAGATGAAAAGCAGCTTGTCTTAAAGCAAGACGCCAAAACCGACACGCTGTTAGCCAACGCTAAAGCGACAAGCACTTACGATAGCGCCCTCAACAAAGTACTCGTGGCCCAGCTACAGACGTACCTTTCCGACCTGCAAAAAGCCTTCGACACAACCAGCAGCCTCGAGCTGAAGAAGATCTTGAAGCAAAACTACCAAGCCGGCAAAACACTACTCGCCCAGGCTAGTACCGCCCCGGTTCAGTGAACGCCCGTTACCAGCTGATAGCTGTGGCGGATAAGTCCCTGGACTTCCTCCCAAGGAAGCTGGCCGGTGAGCACTATGGTGTTCCAGTGCTTTTTATTCAGATGGTAGCCGGGCATAACGGTTTCGTATTTTTCTCTCAGCAACACCGCCAGCTGCGGATCACACTTCAGGCTCAAGCTCAGCGGCTCCTTGCCCTCGGGAATCAAGGCAAACATCTTCCCCTCACTCGCCGTAGCCGCACTGCCCACCTTGTACACCGCCACTCCCTCACCGAACGGATAGTCCAAAAAGCTATTGGGCATGCTCAGGATGTATTCTTCAACCTCTTTGTGTGTCATGGCACATAGTATAAGATATGCCACACAGAATAACTACTCCACGGCCGTTTCACCTGGGTTGGTTATTTAACAGAGGGAGATTTCACCTCATTTATTCAGCAGTGTACGGGGGCTGCAGCTGGGTTTTCACTTGGGCCCAGTTGAGGCGCTGCAGTATTCCAGCCTGCACGGCCTCAGCGGCCGGCTTGGTGATGTAGCCGAGGTCATCGCTTCCGACTATGGCCAGCGTGTAGCTATAGGTAAGTTTTTTGAGTCCGGCCCGGCGGATCTTTGCGAGGCAGTCATCGTGGTACGGTTTGCATGTTTTGCCGATGTCTAGCCACTTTTTGAGTTGTGCCTGGCCCGCGTTTTTCACTGCAAACTGCACCGATATGGCGGCCGAGCGAGTCATTTCGGGCGCGACTTGCTGGTCGAAGATGAAATTGCCCATGGAGTAGAAGATAGGATGGCCTTTGTAGGCCTCGCTGGGCTGCACCACATGCGGGTGGTCGCCCAGCACCATATCTGCGCCGTTGTCTATCATGGAGCGGTACAGATCCATCTTCACTTGTTCTGGGGTGGTGCGATACTCGGTACCAGCGTGTGGCATGGCGATGACAGGCATGTATTCGGCATACTGCTTCATGACGGCAATGGATTCGGGCGGCGGCGTGCGTATGAAGCCGTGGTAGCCGCACATGGCAACAGGCAAAAAGCCTTTACTCGTTTTGCCGTCGTTCATCGTTACGGTGGCAGGCAGGGATATGACATCGCAAATGTCTGCGAGTTCACGCGGATCCGGAATACTGCGGGTTGCAATTGAATGACAGGGTTGCGTCCTCTTGCGCTGAGGTTTGCTGCAGCCCGGCGACCGTCGGGCATTCTAGGCCAGTGACCCATTCGTCGTACTGCTCGCGGTGAAATTCGCTGAGCCGCGAAAACGGGTAGGCAAACTTCAGCTCGCTTTTCATGGCGTGGTCATTGATGTAGCGGCTAAAGTACGAATTGCCCGTAAAAAGTACCCTGGAGCTTGCGGCGGTAGCAAACGGCTTTGGCGGCGCTTTGGGTGTGCTGATGGCCACTGGTTTTGGCGTGAGAAATTGGTAGGCTGCGGCACACCCCGCGATACCGAGCAGAAGCGCGAAAGCGGCAATGATCATCACCGATGACCTCTTGTTCTGCCGCCCCGCAACTGCGTACATGGTTTCAGTATAGCACTAGCCCAGTGCAGGGACTGAAGCCAAATCGGCCAGAGAATCGATGAGGTAATCCGCTCCAGCCGCTGCCAGTTCCTCGCGGGTTGCAAAACCATGTGTAATCCCAACGAATGTGATGCCGGCGGCCTGTGCGGCCTGCGCGTCGGTTATCATGTCACCGATGGCGATTGCTTCTTCTGGCTGGCAACGGAGCTGCCTCAGCGCCTCCTCCATCAAGTCTGGCGCCGGTTTGGGCCGGAAGTCACCGCGCATGGCCACGACGACTTCAAAAAACTGGTCGATATTTCGGTAACTCAAGTACTCAATGGTCCGCTCATAATCGGCCGAGGTCACCACCGCCAATCTGTATCCCGCCATAACGAGCTGCTCCAGCACGCTTTCGGCATGCGCAAAAAACGGCGCATCCATCCAGGCCCCGTCGAGCCTCCCCCGATACGTTTTCAGCCAATCGTCGTACTCAACATGCGCCGAAAGTCCCTTGTGAACTTCGCTGTGGTGGTGGATGTACGGCTGCAGCTCATCGAGCGTAGGCCGCTTGCCAGTATGCACCTCCACCGCGTGCACGTACGCATCGACGATGATATCTTTCGTGTCCCTGAGCGTCCCATCCAAATCAAACAAAACCGTCTTAACACTCACCGTGATTCAGCCTTTCAATCAACTCCGTAAACTCGGCTAGTGTGTGCACAATATGGTCAGCCTGAGCATCTCGCAAGACTTTTTCGGGTTCAAAACCATGAGTTATCCCGACGGTTGCCAGCAGTCCTGCGTTTTTTCCGGTCAACATATCAATAGCCGTGTCACCGATCATGATTGTCTCTGCCGGTAGCACACCCAGCTCTTCGCACACCTGTAGCACACCGCCAGGCGCAGGCTTCGCTTCTCGCAGTTGGTTTGCGCCGCGGACAATATCAAAATACTCCAGCAGTCCTGTGCTACTCAGTAGATCGCTGAGGGACGGCTGCATGCGATTTGAAAGTGCTGCAATCTTCATACCCTGGTGCTGAAGTTTTATGAGCAAACTTTCGGCCGCAGAATAGATTTTGAGTAATTCGCGCGCCTCAGGTTCTAATTGAATCTCACGATGTTTCTGGAGGGCACTTTCTAGCAGTTCGTCCGGGAGCAGCTGCGCATATATGTCGGTGATTGGTCTGCCATTGTGCTTCTCGATCTCTTCCCTGTCTAGGGTTGCACCATGATGCGCAAGCGTTTTCTCAAATGTCTGCATAACATATTCGTAAGTGTCCAAGAGGGTACCATCAACGTCAAAGATAATTGCCGTAATAGCGCTCATCTCATCCTCGTTACGATTGAGGCGAGTTCGCTCAATGAATCGACGATGTAATCCGCCCCCGCCGCTGCCAGCTCCTCGCGCGTACCGAAGCCGTGTGTAATCCCGATGGTCAGGCCAGCGCCTGCATTTTTACCAACCTGTATATCTAACGGCAGGTCACCCACCATAGCTAGGTCACGAACCGCTAGGTCGAGTTCTTTGGCGATTCGCAGCAGGCCCTCGGGGTGCGGTTTGCCATTTTTCAGTTCATCGGGCGAAACCACAACGTCAAATTCCGGTCCAAGGCCGAGCTCCTTGAATAGCAGGTCAACTCCCTTGCGCCAACGGTTGGTAAAGACAGCCGTTTTCATACCCGATTCTCGTAGTTCAGCAAGTGTTTGGCGCATACCGACGTATTCCTGGATAAGCTCGAGGAATTCTTCCGTCTGCTGCAGCTCATGGTGTCTGTGAGCGGCCTTGGTCGCGTCATGAGTAGGCAGTAGCCGCTCGTAGCACGCTAATAGCGGCGGGCCGATAGCCGCAATGATGGCCTCCCGTTTAGGGTGCTCGCCATGTTCGTGCATAACTCGGTCGAACGCCTGCAGCACATGTTCAGATGTATCGAGTAGCGTCCCGTCTAAGTCGAAAACCACCCCACGTATTTTCGTGTCACGAGCCATGATTCTGCTTCGCGAACCATTCTAGATACTGTTGCAGCTCGGCTATCGATGCCTGGATGTCGTCGAACGCCCGGTGCACTTCCTTTTTCTCGAAACTCACGCCGTAGGCACCTTGCATAAACACTTTCCAGGCACTGACGTCCAGCATGCGGTAATGTAGCTTCAGGTCAAGCTTGGGCCAGTAGCGGGCTATGAACTTCCGGTCGTTATATATGCTATTGCCCGCCAGCACAGCCGGTTCCGTGCCAAAATGCTGCTCCACCAGCGCCACAAGCTCGCTTTCAACCTGAAAACCGGGCTTGGCGACAGCGGCGTCGCTGGTTTTGCGAATAAATTCATCGCGGTTCTCCGGGTATCCCTGCCACCAGGCGTTTTTTTGCATGCGGTCAGCGACGATTTCGCTCGGCGGTG
>JBGAVA010000014.1:0-28036 GCA_044228355.1 Saccharimonadales bacterium (SeqCode) | reverse complement strand
AGTGTTTATGTTGGTGGTGCCGGTAAGGCCTATGCTCGAACCGGATTCTATTGCAATCGCACCAGTCGAACCATTCCCTATAGTTATAGTACCCGTGCTCCCATTACCTATTTGTGTATTCGCCGTACCCGACGTATTAATAGTGGTTGCCCCGGTTACCGCGAGTCCCGCGTTTGCGGTTATACTGCCGCTAAATGTCTTATCGCCAGCAAAGGTTTGCACCCCAGTGCTAACAAGCCCAGGATTCGTGCCATCTGCCGTCTGGAGATATATACCATTGCCCGATACTACTGCACCATCGCCGCTTTTAGTCTGAGTATCTATAGTGCCTATAAATGTAACCCCATTGCCTGCGCCATCAATGTTTGTAGCGGTCCAAGCGGACCCGTCATATATGTACGTCTGTGCCTTACCCGCCTGAATGCTCACACTGTGCATGGTAAATGGCGTGCTGCCTGTGTTCAGCACATATGCCAGCCGGCCAGCAGTTGCCGTCGTCGGATTTGGCAAGCTCAGCGTACGACCAGCCGTTGTCTGCGGTATGACAAACGTCGTATATGTGTCGACCGTTGCAGCGGCAGTGCCGATAGCGCCGCTGGCAGCAAAGTCACTGAGTGTCGAACCAGTCAACAGTGTTGAACCATTGTTCGTAAACTGAGAGCCATTCGCTACGAATGGCCCCTGTACGGTTGTGGTGATGGTCGATTTGCCGATGCTTATCGATGTCGCATTCGTCGTACCAATCCCCAGTGCGGCTGCCGTACTACTATCAAAAAGCGGCGCTTGAAACGCCGTATCCGCCCTACCCGTTCCCGATAGCCAGAAGTTTGACGTTGCCTGCGCCGCACCAAACTGATTTTGAATAAATCCGGCGTTTATCTGCGTTTGGGTAAGGATATTGTAGTTTCCTGCAGCACCCTGGTCCTGAATGGTAAACGTCTGATTACCGCTTACGGGAGCAGCAACTGAGAGGCTCGCGAGATTGCCGCCAGTTGAGCTGACGATTTCCCCCGCCGTCTTAGCATTAAACGCATAAGGCACTGCGGTGAGCTTGAGTCTTGGGGACATCTCTCCGTCCCAAGTAGGAGTAGCCGTTTGGGTAGTACCACCGACGTTCATGGTGAGGTAGAGCTGTTGGTCCCAGGGCATGGTACCGGGGAAGGCTGTTTGGGAACCAAGGTTTACGGTGACGTAGCCATTAGCCACTCGGACACGGTTGTCATTGCCTGCACTGACGCCATTGCTGTCGTAGTAGGTCTCAGTCCACAGCAGTGTTCCCCCACTGGCAGCGTCGTAGAGCTTGAACTCGATGTTGTAGTAGCCATCAGGGGCAATGGCCCCAGCAGCTGTTTCCAGACGAGCCTGGAAGTTCAGGTTGTCACTGGTGGCAGCATACGCGTGTGGCACACCCACGCCCCCGCGCGTGAGGAAAAACAGGGGGAGAAGGAGCAAAACCAAAACAACTTGGCTGCTGTACTTCGAGTTCATGTGCAGTTTCTTCCCGAGAAGCGAAGAAAGCCGTATCGACATACGGCGCAGCGAGCATCGGAGGGAAAAACTGCACAGGGGCCGAAGAAGCCATGCTGGCGGCCAACTGCGTTGGGCGAAAGCGTGGCTGGTACAGTGGCCAAGGACGACAAAGGCCCTCTTGGCTGAGAGCCAGAGGGTGCATGCGAAGAACGCTTGCGCTGTACGTTTTAGTTTGAACATGTGTTTTGAAAGGTGTTTGTGTTGGTTCTCAGTTTGGTTTTTTTGAGAGACCAATCTTTGTTTCGGATTTTGCCTATTTTTTTTGTTTTGGCTTGTCCTGCACAAAAGTATGCCCTGTTCACAAAAGTTGTTCAAGGAGAAAAATAGCAAAAAGTAGAGCAAAAAATATTGGCAAAATCTAATTTCATAACAGATATCAATTGTTGTTATTTACACTACAATATTAATTTACCCCTATAAAAGTAGATTTTATTACATCAATTCGTAATATATTTTGCGTTACAAATTGTAGTTATATTTACTACTATAATGTAATTAATGAAAACTTATCCACAGGCACAAAAAATACCCGGTTCTAAAACCGGGTATTTTTTATAATCGGAGTAAACACTAAGCGATACTATCGATTTGGATGACCGTCTGATCTTGACGGTGGCCCTGCACTTTGTGTACGCGCTTTTTAGCCTTATAGCGAATTGCGCTAACCTTTTCGGCACGCGCTTCTGCATCAACTAAACTTGCCTTCACTGTAACGCCCTTAACAATTGGGCTACCTACGGTGGTTTTTTCGCCGTCTACAACGAGCAGTGCCTCAAAACTGACTTTTTTATCGTCATGTTTGAGTCGCTCGATGGAAAGTGTTTGACCTTCGGCTACGACATATTGTTTGCCGCCGGTAGCAATAACTGCTTTTTTCATTTCGTCTTACCTTAACCTTTACTTTATATCTAGGTCATTGTACCAATTTTACCCCTGTTTGTAAATACTATATGCGCCACATCGCTCGATAAACGCATGGTACACAATGTAGCCAGTTTCGTCTGGCTCTGGGTGCCATTGAACGCCGTATATGTCTTTGTACTTCATTGCCTCTATGACACCATCTGGGGCAGTTGCACACAGAGTAAATGAATCAGGCAGGGTTGCGACTGCTTGATGGTGTCGTGAACAAACGGTCGGCACATCGCCCTTCTGAAATCCCAGAAAATCAGTCTGGATTGCAACAGCATGCTCTGTTAGATGGTGAGAAATATTTCCGGCCACGCATCTTTCGATGTCTTGATACAGACCTCCACCATAGTGCAGCGCAATGAGCTGCATACCATAACAGACTCCAAGGATAGGCATAGCTCGTTCTTCACATTTACCAACGAGTAGCTGCTCCCACATAATGCGCTCGAGCGGCTCGGTTGCATGTTCCCAAGGGTCACCGCCATAGACTTCGGCCGGGATGTCCTCACCTCCGGAAATGATGATGCCGTCACACATTTCAAGAATATATTCGAGTGGCATATCGGGAGTTAGTATGATGGGCACGGCACCAAGATCCGAGAGAAGCTGAGTGTATTCCCGACGCAAATAGAGAGTTGCCCTGGAAGCCGGTAGCTTATATCCCTCGTCAAAAGCTGGCGTCACTCCTACAACCGGTTTTATCCTATACGTCATTACTACACCTTTTGTAGTGCAATCGCTAGATCAGCTCCTTCGATAGTAGTTTCGGTATAGAATGCCCCTTCGCCCGGTTCTTTCAACACTCCTAGCGTTTCGTTTTGGATCGTTTCCTTGTGCTCGACGATTGCATCCTTGAGCATCTGCACCTCAGTCACGAAATGTAGCATGATGTGGTCATCAACATTGAGACCCGCTTGTTTTCGAGCATTTTGCACGCCGCGTATCACCTCTCGCATCATACCTTCACGCTGTAATTCAGGTGTTATATTTTTGTCTACAGAAACAGCCGTTTTTACTTCATTGGCATATTTTACTTCTTTTACATTCACTTCATCGGCTATAATCGCCTCAAAATATTCGCCTAACTGCTGCCCGCTGTAGCTCAAGCTTGCGAGTGGCTGCCTTACCTTAACCTGCGGCTCATCATCGTTCTTAAACATACGCGCTGCCAGACCCTGCTCTATAACGCTACGCGTTTGCGCCATTTCTTTCAGCACCAGTTCATCAATGGCGCCCGGCATAGGCCAGTCCAACAAGTGAACACTCTCTCCGCCAGTCAACTTCTGATACAACTCGTCAGCTAGGAACGGCGTAAAGGGCGCAAGTAGTAAACTCAAGCGCACAAGCACGTAGTGGAGTGTATGGTATGCGTCCCCTTTATCAGCATCGTCTTCGCTTTTCCAGAAGCGTCGCCGGCTTCGGCGCACATACCAGTTGCTTGCATCATCAAGAAATGGCAACACCTCACTCACTGCCTCTGGAATATTGTAGTCATCCATATGGCATGTTATGTGTCGTTGTGTCTGATGTAATCTCGACACTATCCAACGGTCAAGTGGATTGCTCAGCTCTGTTAATGGGTCGTCAAGCGCACCATTCCACTCCCACCCATCAACCTCGGCATACATTGTAAAAAAGTCATACATGTTCCATGCCATTGCCAATTTTCGCTGTATATCTTGGACGTCTTTATCCAGAAGATTGAAGTCCTCTCCGGCTAGAACAGGCGAACCAAGTAGCAAAAAGCGTAGTGCATCTGCACTATACTCATCCATCAACACATTGGGGTCCGTGTAATTCCCATAGCTTTTACTCATCTTGCGACCGTCGTTACCAGCAAGTGTCCCGGTTACGATGCAGTTCTTAAACGAGTTTGCTCCAAACAGACCAACGGAGACCGCGTGCAGGTAGTAGAACCAGGCTCGCACTTGCCCAACGTATTCAGCAATGAAATCGCCCGGAAAGCTTGCCTCAAACTTTTCCTTATTCTCAAACGGATAGTGGAACTGCGCGAAAGGCATACTACCACTCTCGAACCAGCAGTCCATAACCTTGTCTATTCGCTTGTAATGCACACCTTCGAGGTCAAACTCGACATCATCAATCCATGGCCGGTGATAGTCTTCTAGTTCTACCCCGCTCAGTTCTTTAAGTTCTGCATAGCTACCTACTACTTTTATGCGTTCAGTCCCGTCCTTACTTACACCTTTCCATACTGGCATGGCCGTAGCCCAAAATCGGTCGCGGCTGAGGTTCCAGTCTGGCGCACTTTCAACCGTCTTGGCAAAACGACCATGTTTCACGTGCCCCGGAAACCAATTAATGTTTTCATTTTGCTCAAGCATCGCTTCGCGCTGCTCGGCTATATCCATAAACCAACTCGGGTGTGCCCGGTACATTAGCTTCGTGCCGCAGCGGTGGCAGTTCGGGTAGCTATGACGAATGTAGTCGATTTTCCACACGACACCACGCTCATGCAGTGTCTTCGCAATCGGTTTGTTTGCCTCCCACACATTTTGGCCTGCCCATTCTCCGTCAACGTATAGGCCGTTATCGTCTATGTTGTTAACGAATGGGAAGCCCATTTCGCGTGACAAAGCATAGTCTTCCTCGCCGTACGCTGGGGCTAAGTGAACAATTCCCGTACCTTCTTCCATGCTAACGTATTCGGCGTGCCAAATACTGTGTGCTTTTTCACCACGGTTCTCAAAAAGCGGTTTATACCTCTTTCCAACAAGCTCAGAGCCAGCGAAAGTACGCGTAATTGCGTAAGGTACAACGTTGTGTTTTTCATCTGTTAGAGCTTTGTTGAGCATCGCTTTTGCAAGGATTAGTCGTTCGCCAGCAACCTCAACCTCGGCGTATTCTTCATTCTTATTCACGGCAACGGCCGTATTGGCTGGAAGCGTCCATGGCGTTGTCGTCCAGGCCAACACAGAGACATCCTCACCTTGCAGCTTAAACTTCACAAAAACACTAGGGTCAGTAACGTCTTGATAGCTGTTGTCCATGGCGACTTCTGCTTTAGAGATTGGCGTTGCATCCCGTGTGCAGTAAAGCAATACTTTCTCGCCTTCATATATTTTGCCCTCGTCATACAGCTTTTTAAACGCCCACCAGACAGACTCCATGTACTCTTTGTCCATGGTTTTGTATGCACCCCGGAAATCTACCCAGCGTCCAATCCGCTCTATGGTGCTTTCCCACAGGTCGCCGGTTTGCACCATATTGTCTCGACATGTTGTTATATAGTCTTCAATACTAACAGTGGTTCCAATATCTCTACGGTCCTGTATGCCGAGCTTTTTTTCAGTGAAGACTTCTGCCGGCAAGCCATGGCAATCCCACCCCCAAACCCGCTCAACTCGCCGGCCTTTCATGGTCCAGTACCGCGGCACTGCGTCTTTTACAATTGAGCTGAGGAGCGTACCATGGTGTGGCACACCCGTAATGAACGGCGGCCCGTCGTAAAATACATACGCCCCCTCTTTTGGCCGCTGCTCCACCGACTTTTCAAATGTTCGATTTTCCTTCCACTGTCGCACAAGGTCTTTTTCGTACTCTATGGCCTTCCGCCGTGTATTTGCCCTGTATTTCATACATCTCCTTCTTATAGAAAAAACTACTTACTTTGTCTGCGAGAATCCAATATACATTGGACGGTACCATCTCGCTTCCAAAAGAAGTAGTTCTTTTAGCGCTTATTCTGTATGGTCTAACGGGCCGTTCCGTTGGAATCTACTTTCTGGCTACCGCCAGATTTCTCTCCACTGCTTCGTGGTTGATAGCCACTCATCCGGCAAAGCCGAAACGCATGTAATACTGCAAGTATACGCCCTCCCACCCCCTAGCACAAGCTCCCTTGCATGATTGAGGTTCACCTTGCCTCTAGTATCAAATATGTCCCAGCTGGGACACATTTGATACTATCGATATCATTGCTAGAACTGTGTTTACAAATCTGTGTTCCTTGTTTTAGTTTACATTTGCGAGTATGCAGCGACATCACGCATGAGCGGCAGCTCTTCTCCGGCCCAGCTGTTTACATAGCCACCGTCGTTGTCGGTAACTATAATAGCTGGAGTCGACATAACATCATATATTTTGGCGAGTTCAATACCCTCGCGGCTATCGACATCGAGAATTTTTAGTGACGATTGGTCGACATCATGCTGCTTCTGTAAGTCGTGCAGGAATATCTCGACCTTCCGAGCATGTTCAGAGTTTGGTTTATACAGCACAAGCACTTTCATATGCCAAGTGTAGCACCGAAAAGTGTATCTGAACAAGTCTACTCCAGGCCTTGCACAAGCTAAGCTCAACAGAAATCAAATGAAACTCAGGCGTGGGCTTAGTTTTGCCAGAGATAAAAACAAGAATAGCCTCGGACTCATTCCGAGGCTATTCTTACAACTTTCCAGGAAAGAGCAGCCCGAGTGAGGCTATGCCGAACCCGGAGCGATGAGAGAACAGGGTCCCCACAAAACCTGTTTTGTGGGGTAAAGAAACCTATCTCGGTTCTCTCATTAGCTACAACCCGTTGTCGAGCCACAACTCGTGCAGACGTAGCAGCTGCCAGAGCGCTGAGTTTGGTTGCCACAGTTGTAGCAAAGCGGTGCGGTAGCATCCTTAATGGCCTGTTTTTTTTGCGTTGGCGTGTCAACTGGAACCGGTGCCATTGGCTGCGACTCTGCCGCCTCGCCACTTACCGTTACCTGCTTTGAGCTGGTGGGAGTTACTGGCACTTCTACTTGACTATCTGCTTCGTCGACACCGAGAAGGCTGGTTTGTTCTTCTGGCATGTCATCGAGGCTGGCGAGACCGAGTTCGAGGCGGTCATCAAAGCTCAAGTAGTCCAGCGCCAGGCGGCGCACAATATAGTCGGTAACGGAGCTAGCGGTACGAATCTCTGGGTCGTCGGTAATGCCAAAAGGCGCAAAGCTTGTGCCACGCAGGGTTTTTACATAGCTCTTAAGGGGCACACCGTACTGCAGACCGTGGCTCACGCTTATAGCGAATGAGTCCATTAGGCCTGCTAGTGTTGAACCTTGCCTACTCACGCTGATGAAGAGCTCACCTGGGGTGCCATCTGGGTATTCGCCGACAGTGAAGAACCCTTCTAGGTCGGCCACCACGAAGCGGTAGGTGCGACTGCTTCGGATACGCGGCAGTTTGCGGCGCACCGCGCCCTTCAGCACAATCTTACCATCATCTGAAACCGGTGTAGCCGCCGTTTCGTCTTTTTTATCATCGCCGTCTTTCTTGGCCATGCTGAGCGGCTGAGCTACTTTACAGTTATCGCGGTAGATAGCCACTGCCTTCAGCCCCATTTTCCATGCATCGATATGGAGTTGCTCCAGCTCTTCGACCGTGGCAGATTCGGGCATGTTGACTGTTTTACTAATGGCGCCGGATAGGAATGGCTGAACTGCCGCCATCATTTTGACGTGTCCAAGGTAGTGTATAGAGTTATCGCCCATAGAACACGCAAACACCGGCTCGTGCTCCTTGCGTAAGTGAGGCGCCCCGAGGATTGTTTTTTCCGTGTCTATGTAAGCCACGATGTCGTTAACCTGCTCGTCGCTGTAGCCAAGCGCTCTCAGCGCTCGTGGAACCGTCTGGTTGACGATGCTCATGGTACCGCCGCCCACTAGCTTTTTGACCTTCACGAGGCCGAGGTCGGGTTCTATACCGGTGGTATCGCAGTCCATCATAAGACCGATGGTACCAGTAGGCGCTAACACGCTGGCCTGGCTGTTGCGTACGCCGTACAGCTCACCCAACTCAACCGCATCATCCCAGGCGGCAACGGCAGCATCGAGCAAATCTTCCGACACCATGCTGGCATCGATGTGATTCACGGCTTCACGGTGCATACGCAGTACTTTCAGCATGTTGTCGCGGTCTTTATGGAAGCCAGCGAACGGACCGACCTTGCGCGCCATCTTAGCACTTGTGGCATAGCTATGACCGGTCAAAATGGCAGTGATGGCGGCAGCCTGAGCACGGCCTTCAGCGCTGTCGTAGGGCAAGCCCTGGGCCATGAGCAGCGCGCCGAGGTTGGCGTAACCAATACCGAGCTCGCGGTAAGCTTTCGCGTTCTTGGTAATCCGCTCCGTCGGGTATGAGCTGTAGCCTACCAGAATTTCCTGGGCGGTGAATATAAGCTCCACCGTGTGTTTGAAACTTTCGACATCAAAGCTGAAGTCGTCGTTCAGGTAATGCAGGAGGTTGATGCTCGCAAGATTGCAGGCAGAGTTATCGAGATGCATGTACTCACTACAGGGGTTACTGCCATTGATGCGGCCGGCATTCGGCGTAGTGTGCCATTTGTTAATGACGGTGTCGAACTGCATGCCGGGGTCAGCGCAGCGCCAAGCCGCTTCGGCAAACTGCCGGAAAATATGACGCGCTTTGACTGTCCGAACGGTTTTACCGGTGCTGACAGCTTTGAGATCCCAGTCACCGTCTGCCTCAACAGCTTGCATAAATTCATCGGTAACACGAACTGAATTGTTGGCATTTTGGTACTGAACGCTGAAAATGTCTTTGCCGTCGAGGCTCATATCGAAGCCTGCGGCTTGCAGCGCGCGAGCCTTGTCTTCCTCGATAGATTTACACCAGATGAACTCTTCTATATCTGGATGATCGACGTTCAAGATGACCATCTTGGCTGCCCGGCGCGTCTTGCCGCCGCTCTTGATAGCACCGGCGCTAGCATCGGCGCCGCGCATGAAGCTTAGTGGCCCAGAAGCCGTTCCGGCACTCTTGCCCAATGGTTCAACACTACTGCGGATGGGGCTAACATTCACCCCGCTGCCTGAACCACCCTTAAATATCATGCCCTCATCGGTGTACCACTGCAGGATAGATGGCATGGTATCTTCCACGCCGAGGATGAAGCACGCGCTGGCCTGCTGGGCGCGCTCTGGGGCACCGATGTTGAACCAGACGGGACTGTTAAATGCCGCACGTTGAGTTGCAAGCACGTACTTTAGCTCTTCGCGGAACGTTTCTGCTTCGCTAGACGAGTCAAAGTAGCCCTCCTGCTGGCCTTGGCGGACAACCGTGTCAACTACTCGGTCTATGAGCTGCTTCAGCGATGCTTCTCGTTCTTTCGTACCGGGCGTACCGGTGAAATATTTCTGAGCGACGATGTTCAGCGCATTGAGCGACCAGCTTTCCGGGATCTCAACCCCTTTCTGCGCAAAGACGATTTCGCCCGTAAACGGGTTTTTAAGCTCTGAATCACGCTTTGCCCAGGCGATTGAGTCGTATGCCTTTGAACGCGGTGCCGTAAACAGCCGTTTGACACCACTATCAGTTGTTTGTCCCATATCTCTACCCTCACTTTCTTTGTTAGCCCTGCCACCTCTGCACGGCTCTACTTAGTATGTATATGTTTGTATGAACACTTTTTGAGAGTCAATCCTTATTACGGTCTGCCGGCTGCTCCTGTTTGCGTTCACGTATATGTGAAAGCTCGCGCTCAAAACCAGCTATGTCGCTGAACCGGCGGTAGACGCTCGCAAACCTGACGTACGCGACTTCGTCTAGCTTACTCAGGCGGTCCATGACCATTTCACCTATAGCACCGGAGCGTACCTCGCTGTCGGCACACGCATACAGTTCGTGCTCTATACTCTGAACGAGTGCGTCGAGCTGCATGCCCGTGACACTGGTCTTTTCGCACGCCCGGTACAAGCCGGCCAGCAACTTCTGTCGGTTGAACAGCTGGCGGGTGCCATCGTTCTTCACGACGATCAGTTGGGGCCGTTCCACGCGTTCGTATGTCGTGAAGCGATACCCACACGCCATGCAAGCACGGCGCCGACGGACTGACTCACCTTCTGCTACGTCGCGACTTTCTATGACTTTCGTGTCGTCGCGGTTGCATTGGCTACATCTCATATTTCAGCCCTCTCATTTGTTATGTATAAGGTGCGACCTGTAGCTAGCGGTTATTCCCCAACCACCTCATGCTACATATAGCGTTTTACATAACCATCATACCCCCATAAGTGGTGTTGGTAAAGAAGATTTACGGTGTAATATTTAGTACAGACGCCGTCAGTTGTATCTGTTATTTCTCTATATCTTCCGAATCAACCTTAGAACGGCGGCGTGCTAGGCGGCGCAAGAAGGATGGTTTTTCCAGCTCATCCTCTTCATCGTGAGATACGACTGGCTCATGAAACTTGGTGTCGTCTTCTTTACTGTCTTCGTCTGATTTCTTGTCGTGATTCAGTGCCCAGATGTTAGGCATGGGAGTTTCGCTGGCAAAATCGGCCGCTTGCTCGGCGTGCTCGGTCTCGGTATCTTGAACAGTCATGTCGATACCTTCCATATCCTTGTCGGTCGTCTTACTGACAGATTCTATGGGGTTGCTGACTGGTTTTTCGTCGAGCTCCGGTTCGGATGCGTCTGCTGCCGCAGAAGTGGCCGATACAGCAGCTACTGGGCGCTGCCGATTAGCGAAGTACGAGGCGTCGAAACCGGTAGCCACCACTGTAATGATAATCTCGCCGTCGAGCTCCGGGCTAATAGTCGCACCGAAGATAATATTCGCATCTGGGTCAGCCGCAGCAGTAATGGCCTCAGCGGCGGTGTTGATCTCGTGCATAGACAGGTCTTGGCCGCCAATGACGTTGAAGAGAATACCGCGGGCTCCATCGATAGACACCTCGAGCAGCGGTGACTCGATAGCTTGCTGTGCCGCCTGGATGGCTCGGTTTTCGCCGCTCGCCCGACCAATGCCCATGAGTGCCGAACCAGCGTTACTCATGACCGTTTTCACATCGGCAAAGTCTAGGTTGATGAGCCCATGAACAGTTATCAGGTCAGAAATACCCTGTACGCCTTGGCGCAGCACGTCATCGGCTACCTTGAAAGCTTCTAAAAGCGGCGTGGAGCGGTCGATAGTCTGAAGCAAACGGTCGTTTGGAATAATGATGAGCGTATCGACAGCGGCCCGTAGTTTTTCTATGGCCGTGTCTGCATTACGCCGACGCTTATCACCCTCGAAAGCAAACGGTTTTGTTGCGAAACCAACGACGAGCACCCCCATGTCCTTCGCGAGCTGCGCCACAATATGCCCTGCACCACTGCCGGTGCCACCGCCAGCGCCAAGCGTAATAAATACCATATCGGCACCCTGCAGAGCGTCTTTGATCTCATCGCGTGATTCATTCGCTGCCTGTTCTCCGACCGATGGGTCTGCCCCGGCGCCCAGCCCGCGAGTGGTATCACGGCCAATGTGAATTTTCTTGGTGGCTTTCGAGTTATGCAAGGCCTGCGCATCGGTGTTAACAGCGACAAACTCGACACCCTCCACCCCAGCTTCAACCATCCGGTTTATGGCAGCACCGCCGGCACCGCCAACGCCAACTACCTTAATGCGTGCAAATGTTTCAATTGCTGGGTCAACTGCCTGTGCCATATCGGGTTACTACCTCACACTTACGTATACCATCAGTATAGCGGAGCGCCGCAAGGAGTTCAACCGCTCATGCACACAAAATTAGCGCGGCCCCTTGGAAGACGAATACAAACATGGGCCAACCCAAACACTACTGAATACATGGTGTGTTCTTGGGGCTTCTTATGGCTAGTGTACTGCTGTTAGGGCCGGAACTTCTTCAGGAACTTACTGACGGCAGAGATGTTGCCAGAAAATAGCTGAGCCGAGCTGACATGTTCGGTCACAAACGGCGCCAGGAGCACGTCGAGTAGCATCAAACCTGTTGCGGTCGCAAAGGACGGGTCATCTACAGTATCAACCAAGCCAGCTAACCCACGGATTTTCCCGATCCGAGCTGGCAACTGGAGGCGATCTTTAGCGAACTCAGCCAGCCCAGGGATTGCCGCGCTCCCGCCTACCATCACAACCCCGCCCGGTAACTTACGCGAGCGATGAATTTTATTCAGCTCTTTGTCGACATATTCGAGTATTTCCTCAACCCTGGCCTCGACGATCATATTCGTTTCGGCTTGTTCAAATGTATACCCAGCACCATCGACGATGATACGGTAGGTTTTATCAGTGGTATCGCCCAGTGTTACATGCTTAAGCTTCACCTGCTCCGCGACATCGAGATCAGTTTTTAAGCCTATCGCTAAGTCGTTCGTGATGTGCGTACCGCCCATCGGTATCACCGCTATGTGCTGGATTTCGCCGTCTTCGATAACGATGAGATTGGTCGTACCCGCCCCTATGTCGAGTACAGCCGTACCCGCCTCTTTCTGCTTACGGTCAAGGATGGCCTCTGCCGCAGCCAGCGAGGAAACCGTGTGGTGCTGCGGACGCACCTGGGCTTTCTCGAGCGCCAGATCCAGATTACGCACGTTCGGAGTGGCCGCCGTCAGTATGTGGCAATCCACCTCAAGGCGAACCCCATGCATGCCGACTGGATCTTTCAGATTATCCTGACCATCCAGCCGATAGTTCTTGGCAAACACTTGTAAAATCTCGCGGTTCGCAGGCAATTTCACAATTGCGGCCGCCTCCTCCACCCTGTCGCGGTCATCTGGTGTAATTTCGCGGTTTGGACTACTTATGGCAATGGTGCCCCGGGAATTCATCCCCGTCACGTGCGCACCATTCACGTTTACGGTGGCGGCATCGATCCGCACTCCTGCTATACGCTCAGCCTCAGTCATGGCCTGCACAATGGCTTCGACAGTATCATCGACATGCATAATCACACCGCGGCGCATACCTTGATTGGCGCTGACCCCGTGACCAATCACAGATATCGCAGCCGGGTCGTTTGCATCACGCGTCCCGATGACACAGCGCACCTGGGAAGTCCCGATATCGAGACCAACGTAATGAGGAGTAGCCGAATTTTCGCGCATATTGACCCCAGTATAGCGCTAATGTTTGCCCATGTGCAACTTTTGTGGTGGATATGGTGCCGGTGAAACCCTTCAGCCTCATGCCAAAACACATGACACACTTTCGGAATGAATCACTGGTTACCTTGACATGCCTACACTTTTTGCCTACACTGTAGGCATGAAAAGCATGCAGTACACCATCCGCGGCATACCCCCCGAGCTCGACCGAGCCCTCCGTGAACGTGCCAAAAAAACCGGTAAAAGCCTGAATGTTACTGCCCGAGAAACACTCATGAAAGGTTCTGGCATCTCAAATCACCGAACTATTCTATACCGTGATGTCAGCAAGTACGTCGGTACGATTACCCATGATAAAGAGTTTGATGACTCCATGGAATGGATGAATAACCTTCCGAACAAGATGTTCCCATGACACGACCACTTGCCCTCGACACCAATGCGTTCTCAGCCATATTCGATGGAGATTCGGTAATCATACGCCTCGTCAACACGACGGCGCAAGTGGCTATACCCAGCGTGGTACTGGGCGAATTGTACTATGGATATTTCTACGGATCCCGCCGTGAGAAGAATCTTTCTGAACTCGCAACATTTCTCGCCGAAACAAACCCAGAGATACTTGAGGTGAACGCTGAAACGGCTAAACTATTTGGCGAGATATCTGCCGAACTTCGCCGTGCGGGCCGGCCAATCCAGCAAAACGACATATGGATAGCTGCCCTCTGCAAACAGCACGGCTACGTCCTCGCCACTCGCGACGCCGATTTCCAGGCCATCATCGGCCTCGAAACCGTCAGTTTTTGACGGCTAAGTGAAGATAGCTACACTTGCGTCAATATCTCGCAGCCGTCTTTGGTGACCAGGAGCGTGTGTTCAAACTGGGCGCTGCGGCTGCCATCGACGGTCAGAAGCGTCCAGCCGTCGTGTGCGCCAAATATCCGGTGATCGCCGAGCGTGGTAATGGGTTCTATGGCTATAGTCATACCCGCTTTGAGCGTCGGGCCGGTACCGGCGTGGCCATAATTAGGGATCTCCGGCGCTTCGTGCAGCTGGTGCCCCACCCCATGCCCCACTAGCTCGCGCACAATCCCGAGGTCATGCGACCGCAACACGTTTTCTATGGTTGCCGATATGTCACCGACTCGCACACCGTCTTTGACGATGTCTATCGCCGCATACAGCGCTTCTTCCGTGCCTTTTAGCAGCCTGGCGCCATCGGCATCCGGTTTCCCGCCAATACACACAGATATTCCGGCGTCCGTAATCATGCCGTCGACCACCACGCCGTAGTCAAAATTCACAATATCGCCATTTTTAAAGGCAACGTCATTGGGGATGCTGTGCTGCACTTCGTTGTTGTTCGATATGCAGATTATGTCTGGGTAACCCTCAAACCCCTTGAACGCCGGTTTCCCGCCCAGCCGTTCGGTTTCCGCGCCCGCCATGGCAGATACTTCCCTAGGTGTCATGCCTACGCGAACTTCGCGCCGAATTTTTTCGAGCACCTGCGCAAGTATGCGGCCACTCGTTCGCATTGCTCCCATCTCGGCATCAGTCTTCGGTTGCATAGCCGCTATCGCCCTTTCTGCGCAAATTATACGCCGGCTCAGTCAAATTTGTCAGGCAGACCGAGCGCTGTGATGATGTTCTTATACACCTTGGTCGGTGAACCGTCGGCATCGACATCGAGTACTTCGACGCCGTTGTCGCGGAACTGCTGCAAAATAGGCTGCGTTTTACTGGCGTAGAGTTTGTACCGCTCGGTGATAGATTCTGGCGTGTCATCTGGTCGCCCTCGCTTTGCGAGCCGTTCACGCGTCTCCCTTTCGCTAACGTCCATATGTACCACAATCGGTCGGTCGAACCGGCCCTTTTCCACCTGCTTCATGAGCCAGGCCACCTGCTCGCTGGTGCGAGGAAAGCCATCGAGAATAAATTCGTCTTTCGTATCGACGATATCAAATACCTTATCTATCATGTTGATAGTATCTCTATCGTCCATGAGCTTGCCCTCAAGCATGGCCGCGCGGCGCTGCCCAGTCAGGAACAGGCGGAATATCTCACCGGTCGATATGTACGCGTAGCCATGTTCATCAGCCAGTTTGTGCCCCTGCAAGCTTTTGCCGGCCCCTGCTGGGCCCATAAGTAGAATCATCGGAGCGCCTCCAGAGACGTAGTTGGTAGTTGGTAGTTAGTAGTTAGTAGTTTCACCCCTGCAACCTTTCCTTAACTAGTACTGCTATGACTGATCCGTCGGCCGCAAGGCCTACCCGTGCTTTCACCTGGGATATCACTTGCCCCATCTGTTGCAGACCCTCTGGTTTCACCTGGGATATCACGTCGTCTATGACGGCCGCTAGCTCTGCTTCTCCGAGCTGTGTGGGTAGATACTCTTCTATGATGCCCTTTTCGGTCAGCTCCTTATCGGCACGTTCTTGCGCACCACCCTGCACATACAGGTCGGCGCTTTCCTGACGTTTTTTGGCTTCTTTCGCAAAAAGCGCCATGATTTCCTCGTCACCGAGGCCCTCTTCGCGCTTGCCGGCTGCAACCTCTGCATACAAAATGGCGCTTTTCAGCCCGCGCAAACACTCGAGGCGTGCTGAATCACCCGCCAGCATGGCAGACTTCACATCATCCTGGAGACGCTGTTTTATGCTACCCATCAGAACGAGTTATTACTTCTGACCCAGCTTAATTTTTTTCAGCTTCAGAGCTTTTCGTTGATTGCGGATAATCGCCTTATTGCGGCGCTCGCGCTTGCTCAGTGGCTTTTCAAAATATTGGCCAGCTTTGACGGCGATAACAAGGCCGGACTGCTGAACGCGGCGGTTAAACCGACGCACCAAGTTTTCGGCACTTTCTTTCCCGTCTTTTCGTGTCACTTCTATCATAACCGTAGGAGTATATCACCAACAGAGATAAGAGACAAGGGTCATGAGTCAAGAAAATACACCCTAGTTTTTTCATATCCATTACCAACTATACTGAATCGCTCTGAGCTACTACTCTTAACTCGTATCTCTTTTACGATACGTGGCGTTTTTGGGCGGTGCGTTGGCTCTTCAGGACGATGGACTGGAGTTCTTTGAAGATGATGAACTGCTTGTTCGTGTGGTAGATCTTGGTGTTGCCCTGTTTTTCACTTATCAAGAAACCGGCTTTCTCGAGGCGCTTCAGCTCACGCTGAATATTACCAGCGTCCTCTTTGATAAGTTTTGCCAGGCCACGCACATGCGTCTTAAAGTCTGGGTACTTGGCATAGATCACAATAATCTTGCGGCGAACTCGGCTGGTGATGAAGACGTCTAGCATTTCTTTGTACCCCTACCTTTTAGTATAAGCCTTTTATTGTCGGAACGACAACGTAGTACATCTATAGTAACAACGTTTGACACGCATTTCAACTGCTTTTTGTGATTACCGTTTTTCCTTACACGGGATTAGCCTGTCACTTATGACCTGTCACCAAATCGTAGCCTTTTACATGTCGCCGTTGCTGCAGGATTCATGGTTAATCGGTAATGGCAAATGTTTGGCTACAGGTGAAAGGCTAATGGTTAATCTTAAACTTGCAGTAAGTGGGTGAGGCGGTCAGTGAGGTATATAATCACTGGCATGTACTACTACGAGGTGTTGGTTGGCGACATGCAGTATCATGGCAAGACTGCCCTGACGTACTCAAGTGATGTAAAACTTATGCCCGGTTCCGTTGTGAGAATTGCGCTGCGCGCTCGTTCTGTTCTGGGGATTGTGCTCCGGGCAGTGCCCGAACCAAGCTTCACAGCAAAGCCCGTTGCCGCCGTAGCCCCTGCTCGTCCCTTGCCGGCCGCATCGCTGCAACTCATCGATACACTGTACGAGTATTACCCGGCGCCGTACGGTGCCATCATCCGGCAATTTTTACCACCCACCACCGCTTTTTCAAAAAAAAGCGGAAATGACCAAGCACCAAATCCCAAATCCCAAACAAATCCCAATATTTCTTCGCAACACAGCCGACTACAAACTACAAACTACAAACTACAAACTAGCTCCCTCCCTCCGCTAAGCCACGAACAAACTAGCGCCCTGAACAGCATTAACCCTTCGGGCTATCACCTCTTACACGGCATCACCGGCAGCGGCAAAACACGCCTGTACGTAGAACTGGCTCGGCGAACACTAGAGGCCGGTGCTTCAGCCATCATACTAACCCCAGAAATCGGCCTAACCGCTCAGCTCGTCGAGACATTCACCGCTGCATTCACGCAAAAAGTGCGCGTCATGCACTCACGGCAAACCGCTGCCGAACGCCGAGATGTTTGGTACGAGGTGCTTAGTAGCGCGGAACCACTCGTTATCATCGGGCCGCGCTCTGCTCTGTTTGCGCCCGTTCAGAAACTCGGCCTCATCGTCATAGACGAATCGCACGACCAAGCCTACAAGAGCGAATCGGCCCCGCACTACCGAACGGAGCGAGTCGCTGCCATGCTCGCTCGGCTGCACGGCGCCTGCCTGGTCAGCGGCTCTGCCACACCTGGCGTCGAAGAATACTACCTGGCAACTGCCAAAAACCGGCCGATTGTTCGGTTAAGCCAGCTCGCTGTCAAAAACGAGACCAAGACAAAAACCGTGGTAGTCGACTTGCGTGACCGCAGCCAGTTAAGCCGCAGCCCCGTCTTGTCTACGCCCCTCCTAGAAGCCATCAGCGCTGCCCTGGCGGCCAAAGAACAGACCATGCTCTTCCTCAACCGGCGCGGCACAGCCGGGGCCATTCTGTGCAGCAGCTGCGGCTGGCAAGCGGTTTGTAGCCACTGCGACCTCTCGCTTACCTACCACGGCGACGCCCACACCATGCGCTGCCACGTCTGCGGGCGCACCTGGCCGCTCCCCGGAAGCTGCCCTGAGTGCGGCGAGACAGATATTGTGCTCAAAACCATCGGCACAAAGGCGGTGGTAGATGAAACCCGCCGTCTATTCCCGCAGGCACGGATAGGCCGGTTCGATACCGACACCGTGAAGACCGAGCAGCTCGAAACGCAGTTAGCAGCCTTGCAAACTGGCAAGATAGATATCATCATCGGCACACAGATGATCACCAAAGGTCTCGACCTGCCAAAACTATCGGTCGTGGGGGTGCTCAATGCCGATGCCAGCCTGCTCATACCCGATTATACGGCCAATGAGCGAACCTTCCAGCTCTTGACCCAGGTGTTTGGCCGGACAGCACGCGGTCACGGTGACGGTACCGTGGTAGTCCAGACCTACAACCCCGGCCACGCCACCCTGCAAGCGGCGATTCAAAAAAATTGGGATGCATTCTACGAGGCGGAGCTAGCAGAACGAAAAGCCTTTCGGTTCCCGCCCTTTGTGTACCTCCTGAAGCTCACCTGCCTGCGCGCAACCAGCGCTTCGGCCGAAAAAACTGCGACCAAGTTAAGGCAACAGATAGAAAAAGACCATCCCGAGTTAAAAGTAGAGGGGCCATCACCCGCCTTCCACCCGCGTGAAAGCGGTAAATACAAATGGCAACTTATCGTTAAATCGCCGTCCCGCCAGACACTCGTCGCTATAGCCCAAACCCTCCCAAGCGGCTGGTCACACGACCTCGACCCAGTGAATGTGCTCTGAAAGAGCACATTCACACCCGTGCCTATGCGCGGGCGCTCAGCCGGTTCGAAGAGAGGCTGAGCGGGGGTGGAGCGCGGCGCAACATCGAATGCAATGAGATTTTGCCCGGCGGAGGGGCGAGCCCATCCTAAAAATAATGCCCACTGCGGAAACAGAAATAACCAAACCGCAAAATAACAATGACCAAGGAATGTCTAAATGACTCAATGACCTAATCGGCTTCATTCGGGCATTAGAAAAATTTGGTTATTGCTTGGTTATTGCGGCTCGGTGCTTGGTCATTCGAGCTTGCAACAGGTATACTATCTGTCATGAGCAAAAAGCTAATCACCCTCCCCAACCCCCATCTCCGAGAGCGAAGTAAAAAAGTTGGCTTCATGGGCGACGAAGTCCGCCAGCTAGTGACCGACATGGAAGCGGCAACACTGGAGTGGGAAGATGGCCGCGACCACGAAGTCGGCGTGGCACTCGCCGCCGTACAGATAGATGAGCTCTGGCGCGTGGTAGTCATACGCAGTAACTTCGACGACAAAACCGATCGCACCTTCCGAGTCTTCATCAACCCAGAAATAACCAAATACGAAGGCGAAATAGTCGCCGATTACGAAGGCTGCCTGAGTATAAAAAATGTATACGGTTTGGTGCCGCGCCACTCAAAGGTACGAGTCAAGGCACTCGGCCTAGACGGCAAAGAAATACGCTTGACTGCCGAGGGGTTCCTGGCCCGGGTGTTCCAGCATGAGATAGACCACACCAACGGCATCGTGTTTATAGACCACATCAAGGATGATGCGAGCGCGTTCTTTACTCTAACCAGCGAAGGTAAACTGGAGCCAAAAGATTATGAAAAAGACATCCAACACAACGCCGACCTCTGGGGCTGACAAGGACAGTCCTTGTCAGATCGTGTTCTTTGGGACAGGACCGGTGGCGGCGGAATCGCTGCGTCTCCTCAACGCAGATTTTTCGATCGAGGCAGTCGTTACGAAGCCCAAGCCACCACACCACAAAGGTTCTTTTCCGGTGCTTGATGTCGCACATGAGATTGGCGCACCGATTGTCGAAGTAACATCGGCGGCTCATGTGTCAGAAAAGGTTATTACGGCGGGGTTTAAGAGCCAGGTGGCGGTGCTCATAGATTTCGGCATCATCGTCAAACAAGACGTCATAGATGGTTTCCCGCTTGGGATTATCAATAGCCACTTCAGCCTGTTACCCCAGTGGCGCGGAGCCGACCCTATTACCTTCTCGATCCTAAGCGGCCAGAAGCAAACTGGGGTGAGCCTTATGAAGGTAGTCGAAAAGCTCGATGAAGGTGACGTGCTTGCCTTCGGGCTCGTTGACTTAGACGGAACCGAAACCAACCAGTCGCTCACTCATAACCTCATCCAACTCAGTGCCGCCCTGCTGCGAGATCACCTCCCGCGCTACCTTGGAGGCGCTCGGGCAATCCCGCAGGACGAAATCGCTAACGTGGTTCCTGACGTCGACTATCCACGCGTTGCTTGCTATTCGCACAAGCTCACCAAACAAGACGGGGTGATTGACCTGTCAAAACCTGCTGTGCAGCTCGAACGCGAGGTTCGCGCCTACCTCGGCTGGCCCGGCAGCCGCACCGTCATAGCCGGAAAAGATGTGGTCGTAACCGCCGCACATATCGCAGATAACGGATTCCAAAACGTAGATAATAAAACAATATTCGTTGCCAACAAGCAGCTCTGCCTCCAAACTGCCGACGGAATCCTGGTCATAGACGAGTTAAAGCCCGCCGGCAAACCTGCTATGTCCACCTCCGCCTTCCTCGCTGGCTACAGTCGGTTACTTTAACGGGACGAATATGGGTGCTATACTAGCCTCGATTGGGGTATTAGCTCAGTTGGCTAGAGCGCGGCATTCGCATTGCCGAGGTCGGCGGTTCGACTCCGCCATACTCCACCACGAAAGATAAAATGACTCTGCATGATAGAGTCATTTTCTAAATATCAGTAAGTTTGGAGCGCTTTGTAGGTTGGATCGGTGTCTAGGGGGGCGCGGGAGCGGAGGAAGCGTTGACCAGTGGCGCTAACAACCATGGCGACATCTTTGTAGCCATTATCTAGGTACAGCTGAACTGTCTTTTGTTCCTCTGGTGTAGGTTCGACAACAGTGTAAGCGGCTGCCGGCGCAGGTTGCGGGGCTTGAGCGACTTGCGGCTGCTGATAGGGCTGGCTATAGGTCTGCTGCGACGGGTCTTGCGGCTGCGCCATGGCGGGTTGCTGCTGAGCAGTCGCCATAATTTGCGGCGCCATACCTTTTATTTCAACCTTTAGCGCCTCAAACACGTCATTTACAACCTGCTTGTAGTTGGGCAGATTGGATTCCAGCCACTGGAGCGCCTGGGCCTGGTTCTGGTCACCACCGGCATCGATAAAGCGCTCAAACTCCTCGAGCTGCTTATCGGTCATTTGGTTGGCTAGCTGTGTACCAACGCGAAGTTCCAGGGTCTCATATATGTGCTGGAGCATCGCTTTTTTTTGGTCTTCGGGTAGCCCCCCGAGCCCTAGTTCTGCAAGTAGATTATTGTCTAGTTTCAACATACCGATATTATATCATGAACATTTACAACGTTCGTTCCTTGGTCTCGACGACGTAAAATTCTAGTTTATCGCCGATCTGCAGTTCTATCCGAGAAGTCGTTTCAAGCTCCAGCCCGCCCAATTCGCCCTCGACCAGATCATTCGCTGCATTTGGTCCGCGCTTCAAGCCCTTTAGCTTGGCGCTTCCTATCTGTTCTTTGCCCCGTTTTATCCGGACGAGAGCCGGAACGGTCAGTTTGCCCTTCTGAACCTCGCCGCCACAGATGATCTCTGTCTTCGTCGTCTTGAACACACCCTTTACCTCTAGCGCGCCGATCTCATTTTCGGTCACTTCGGGAGCAAGTAGCTTGCTGAGTTCGTTTTTTACGTCGTCTATGAGCTCATAAATGACGTTGTAGAGGCGTATGGATACTTTGTCGCGGTTGGCGAGGCGCTTGATGTTATTGGCCACGCTAGTATTGAAACCGTAGATGATTGCGCCCGTACTGCGGGCAAGATGGATATCGTTATCATTCACCACGCCCACGCTAGAGCTGGCAACGCGTACGGCGACTTCGTCGGTACCGATACTCTTGAGACTATCGGCGACCGAGGTTAGTGAACCCTGTACGTCAGCTTTTATGATGATCGGCAGTTCCTGGAGCTTGTCGGTTCGGCTAATGATACGCAGGAGTTCGCTGCTACTCATATCGCTACGGTTGGTGCCGAAGGCGCGTTCGGTGGCAACCACGGATGCTCGCTCGCGTGCTTCTCGTTCATTTGCTAGTATCTCAAACTGGTCACCGAACTCTGGTAGCATCTTGAACCCACTTATGACAACGGGTGTCGATGGGCCAGCAGATTTGATAGGTTTGCCGCTAGTAGATTCGAGGTTTCTCACCTTCGCGTAGGTGCCGCCGGCCAAGACAAATTGCCCCACCTTCAGCGTACCTTCTTCTACCAAAGCATGCGCTATGGGGCCGCGGCCATGCTCAACGTGCGCTTCTATGATCAGGCCTCGGGCAGGAACGGTCGGGTCGGCCTTCAGCTCATCGATATCAGCAACCAGTAGGACTGTATCGAGCAAGTTCGATAGCCCGGCGCCAGTCTTGGCACTCACCTCTACCATGGGCACGTCGCCGCCCCACGCTTTGTCGTCTGCCACAACACCCTGCTCCGCCAGCTGCCCCATAACGAGACCGGGGTTGGCACCTTCTTTGTCCATCTTGTTTATAGCTACAACTATCTTTGTACCAGCGTTTTTCGCATAGCGGATTGCCTCGATGGTCTGCGGCTTCACGCCGTCATCAGCCGCCACTACGATGATGACGATATCTGTCAGGTCGGCACCATGCTGGCGAATGGCCGCGAACGCTTCGTGCCCAGGCGTATCGAGAAATGTGATAGCCCTATCTTTATGTTCGATCTGGTAGGCCGAAATGTGCTGGGTTATCCCGCCAGCTTCGCCCTTGGCCACCTGTGCGTCACGGATGGCATCGAGTAGGCTGGTTTTACCATGGTCAACGTGGCCCATCACGGCAACGACTGGCGGCCGATCGACAGCATTTGCACCTGGGGCAGACTTCTTGCGCTGCGGAAGCTCCACATCGACAGCCTTCCGCGTAAGCTCTACATCGAGCCCAAGCTCGCCCACGATGATTTGCGCCGTGTCAAAGTCGAGCCGCTCGTTTATAGTCGCAACAACGCCGTTTTTGAACAACTCGCCTATGAGCCGAGTCGCCGGCAACTGGAGCACTTCCGCCAGCTCGCCGACGGTCACATGGTCTGGCACTTCAATTTGTGCTGCCATTTATCGCTCCTTCCTGCCCGCAAACGTTTTGTCTGCGAACTTACTTAACGCTCTTGAGGCTCAGGGAGATTTTGCGCGCGTCGGTGTCGATATCGAGCACTTTAAACGTCTTCTTCTCATTGAGCTGGAAAATCTTCTCTGGGTCAACACTGTCGTCATCACCCATTTCACTCACGTGTACCAGGGCCTCTACGCTCGGGCTGAGCTGTACAAAGGCGCCAAACGGTGTGATACGGGTAATCTTGCCCTCGACTTTTTCGCCTTTCTTAAACGACTTGACTTCCTTGAGCCAGGGGTCTTCGGTCATTTGCTTAAGGCTGAGTGATAGGCGGTCTTTGTCGATAGCGATTATCTTCGCCTTGACCGTCTCACCGACCTTCACGTAATCACGCGGGTTTTCCACGCGCTCCCAGCTGATCTCGCTGATGTGAATCAGGCCTTCTATGCCATCGACGTTCACGAAGGCACCGAAGTCAATCACACCGGTGACGATACCTTCTACCTCGTCGCCGACCTTCAGTTCGGCAAAACGAACTTGCATGTCATCTTTGACAGCCTCTTTTTCAGAGAAAATCAGCTTGTTGTCTTTGCGGCTAACATCTAAGATGCGAGCGCGGATGGGTTTGTTGGTCAGAGCATTGAGCTTCTGCAGGATCTCGTCCTTATCGGCACCACTGACACGCGGATAGTGACCCGCTGCCAACTGGCTCACCGGTAAGAAACCGCGGATGCCTTCTAGCTCCACGAGTAGACCACCTCTGTTAGCGTCATAGGCTTGTATCTCTATGATCTCGCCAGCTTCAAAGACTCGCTGTAGTTCATCCCAGCCGCGATCTTTGGCGGCACGGCGCATACTAAGCAGCGCGTAGCCTTCGTCCATCTCTGGGTCGATAACGCTCACCGTCACCGGAGAGCCTTCCTCGAGCGATTGACCATGGCCGACTTCGCGGCGCATGACTATCCCGACCCCGCGCGGCCCCAGATCTATCCAGACCTGGTGCTTGCGCACCGAGCTGATGGTTCCTTCGACGACATCCCCGGTTTCGAGCTGCTTGAGCTCGGAACCCGCGAGGAGTTCATCCATTGTTACATTGTTATTCGTTGATTTTGGCATTTCTCACATGCCTCCTTTGTAGGTGTATTTCTTCGGTTTTCGGCGACAACGAGCAGAACCTCTTTGCACCTCACTCCGTAAGATTAGTTGTATTATATCTGTTTATCGTCCCCAGGTAAAGGGGTGACCGCTGAACCACCTACACTTTCTTGATGTCATCTTGAGCAAAGTCGAAAGATCTCTTTGGTATTGCCACCAACGAGATTCCTCCACTTCGGTCGGAATGACAAGGGAGGGGAGAAGGTGTGGGTGGTTCAGGGGTGAGGGCTTGTAATGCTGTCGCGCCTAGCTCAACCGAGCAGTGTATGACCTTTCTGGCTGTCCGCTCGACAGTACTGCCAGCAGCTACGACCACAGCAAATAGCGTGGCCGGCAGGCCGCCGAGTTCCGGAAAACGCTGTTGAGCCACTCTGAAGTCGTGCCCGTATGTGCCGAACGCGCTTCGCAAATCATCTGGTAGCTGCACGGTACTCATGATACACTAGACAGCGAAGATAGGGGAGTAAAGCGTGTATATCTGCATCGATATTGGCGGCACAAAAACACTGGTCGCAAGGCTAACCAACGAAGGTGTTGTATCTGAGTCGGTAAAGTTCCCAACGCCAAAAGATTACGATGAATTTTTAAGTGCGCTCAAACAAGCAGTCAGCAATTTTAAAGACCAGGAATTTCGCGCAGGAACAGTGGCAGTCCCCGGTTCGGTCGACCGAAAAAAGGAAATCGGTATTTTGCTGCCGAATCTCGGCTGGAAAAACCTCCCCAGGTTAAAGGACATCGAACGCATTACGCAGTGTCCTATGGTCATTGAAAACGATGCTAAGTTGGCGGGCTTGAGTGAGTCAATGTTGTTAAAAGGTAAGTTTTCTCGCGTTCTCTACGTTACGGTTAGTACCGGTATCGGCGTGGGGCTGACTGTTGACGGCCATATAGACACTTCTGTCTCGGACGGCGGAGGCCATACCATACTAGTCGAGCACAAGGGTAAGCTAACTCCATGGGAGGATTTTGCGTCAGGCAAAGCAATAGTCAAAAAGTACGGCAAACAGGCCTCAGAGATTCACGATCCAGCTACCTGGCGAGCGATTGCTCGCAATCTGGCACCTGGTTTTTTGGAACTTATAGCCGTTCTCGAACCACAGGTAATTGTGGTTGGCGGCGGCGCGGGACATTATCTGGAACGATTCCAGGAATTTCTCGTGGCCGATCTGGAGAAATATGAAACTCCTATGATGAAAATTCCTCCTATTCTACCTGCTCAGCGACCAGACGAAGCGGTTATCTATGGATGTTATGACTATGCCCAGCAAAAGTTTGCCTAAGCCAGTAGCCAGTCCAACACCCGAGACATTGCTCGAGCGACTGCGGGCTGATTACCCGGAGATCTCCTTTGTTGAATCAAGCCAATTTTCTTGGCATGCCGGTAAGCGCCACGTGTCGTACAAAAAAGGACCCTTAGAGGACAGTCGGGGCGCCTGGGCGGTTCTGCATGAACTCGGCCATGCCCTGTTAGACCACGCTGACTATGACAGCGATATCGACCTGCTACAGATTGAGGTCGCTGCCTGGGAGAAAGCACACCAGCTGGCGGACGCTTACGGAATCAAGCTTGACCAAGATTACATAGAAGACTGTCTCGATAGCTACCGGGACTGGCTGCATGTTCGTGCAACTTGCCCAACCTGTTTTATCCGTTGTCTCCAAACCGACCTACACACGTACCACTGCCACAACTGCGGCACTTCCTGGCATGTCACCCGCAGCCGCCTTTGCCGTCCCTACCGAAGGAAAAGCTAACTTCCCTTCCAGGACAACCAAGCCGCAAGCACCAATGGCCAGATGACTCAGCACTACTTCGGTGATAAAACGAGCCAATACCCATGTTGGACTACCTAGTAAGCGTCCGAGGACTGGGCCATTGGCTGGCCATTGCGGCTTGTTACTGGTCATTTATCAAAAGAAAAGCTCTGTCGTCATAACAGAGCTTTTCTGCGGGTAGTGCGTAGGACTGTCTTACGCAGCCTTCTTGGTGCGGCGGCTAATACGACCACCGATAGCACCGTAGACGCGGGCGCGCTCACGGCCAGCATCACCAGCAGCGAAGCCACCAGTTTTGCCATTCTTGCCACCTTTAGCACCAATTTTGGCGTAAAAGTCGCCACCGTATTTTTTCTTGTTCGTTGCTGCTGCGGCCATGCCGCCTGCTTTTGTTCCAGCCATGATAACACCTCCCAGTGCTTAGCTTGATTGACTTCAAAAGAAAAGGGCCTTACCTGCCCCACAGACAGATAAAACCCTCTTATCCTTTCGAATTACGCTTATACTATCACACCAACTTGCTTATGTCAACACTTTCTGTTTATGTATATGGTTTGGGGTAGTCTGATAACGCAAAAACTTCTCGTCAAGCACAGGATCATGCACGTGCTCGACCCACCAGTTAAGAGGTACCCTTCCTTTTCGTACGAACAACCACTGTTGCGTAAATAGAGTGACACTTATGGCTGCTGCCGTAGAAGCAATGCCCGCTGCAATCAGCTCATCTCGTCGTCGTGCCGCACCAGTAGCCAAAGTTGGTTGTGCCAGAAACTGCACGCGTAGGAGCACCGAACCATCCGAGTTGAGCTGCATGAGCGTTATCTTTATATCGGGGCTATCCTCGTATGCCAGATTAATTCGTTCTGGCTGGCCCAGTGCTATAGGAACCGTGCTACCCTCTGGACGAAATCGCACGGTAACAAAGTTGTCATTGATTGAGACTATCTCAAAGGATCGCATCATAAGTGCGGGCGAGTCTCCCTCAAGGCGAAATGTGTATCGCTTCCCTGGACTTGTCAGTAGCACATATCCACCATCGGGCTGTTTGGCAGGAGGCGCGCTCAGGTATACCGAAGGCTTCTGAAGTATGAGCTTCCCCGCATCGGCCGTGGCTGGCGCCGATAGGGGTGAACCGTGAGATACATGTGGCCGCGGCCGCACTGGCGCCTCTATCTGATTCTGTGATACCGGTGGTTCCGGCACGATCAATGTTCCACATCCAGGCGGCAGGATGTAGGTAAAGCTCCCATCGGGTTGTACAACGGTCGTTATCACACAGCTCTGTGTACCAATCTGCTGGCTCATTAGGAGCTGTTGTTGCACAGCGAGAGCCGGTCGGGTATAAAACAGCGCTGCCACTACGGCCGTTGCAAGCAATATCCCATAGAGCCTCCTAAGGCATCTCATTGCGCTATGAGTGTTAGAGTTAACCCAAGTGAATAGCTCGCGCCCAGCTGCTCTCCTGGAATCTTTTGGGACAGGGATATGCCTGTAAAATCCCACGTGCAATTGAGTGTCGCGCCGACAGCACTGAGCAGCGTAATACTGTCGGTCACACCCTGGCTAAATGATGACGATGCCCCTTTTGTTACTCCTGTGGCCAGGCAGGGCGCCACGGGTGTGAGTGTGCCTACCGATGGATTAACTGTCAATTGCCCGCCAGTGGTATCGACATCGGCTCCATCTGTACACCCAGCCCCAGTTGGATCATTGAAGTCGTACGTATTCGTACCACCATCCGACCATGTTGTCGTCGGTCCGCCCGTTGCCGCAATGGAGAGTAGCCAGCCCGGAGTTGCAGTTGTGTTTGAGACTCGTAGCTTTTGG
>JBGAVA010000013.1:0-28763 GCA_044228355.1 Saccharimonadales bacterium (SeqCode) | reverse complement strand
CGGAGGGTTAGATTGCCGGTGGCAATCTAACCTGGAGTGAGTTCTTGTGTCGGTTGTAAAACTGGACAACATTCGACCGAGAGACGGAGCTTCTGGCCGAGGTTTCTCGCTTCCTCTTTTCCGGCAAAAGAGGAAGTCGCCCTGTGGGCCTGCCTGTCGGCAGACAGGGCGAAACCCAGCATTCGCTGGTCAGCAGGCAGGGGCGAGAGCCTGCATTGACATGCCTAGCCCCTGTTATTCGTTGCCGACGACTTGCTGGATTCGGTGCCAGGCCGCAACCGGGTCATTGCCGTGCAGGTAGCCACCGCAGTTAATCACATCCACACCGCCCTCCATCAGCGCGCCAGCATTCGTATCATTCGCCCCACCGTCCCAGCCAATTTCCAGCTGCGGTTTAAGCTGCCGTAGCTGTGCGGCCTTGGCGAGCACATCTAGGTTAACACCCTCCGGCCCAGTATTTTCGCCCAACGTTCCAGCAAAGATCAGCACGTGATCTATCAGCTCAAGTGCCGGGATGATAGCCTCCACCGGCGTCTCACGCAGCAGCGATACGCCAGCTTCAATCCCGTGCCGGTGCATCTCCCGGGCAAATGCCATAAAGTCGCCGTCGGCTTCGGCGTGCACGATCACCAGTTGCGGCCCCAGCGCCTTCAGCGCTGCAACGTGCAAAAACGGCTGCTGAAACATAACGTGCAGATCGGCTCGCATACCGCCCGGCCACCAAACATCCTCGACAGCGGTGAGCTTGCGGGCAAAAACCCCGTCCGCCAGGTCTATATGGACGCGCGTGGCGTACGTGGCGATCTCCTCCATATGCGCCCGGTATACATCCAAATCGTCGGTTGTTACTGTTGGACAAATTGTCACCGCCACTACACCATCCTCCATGTTACTTTCACCTGGGAAGCAAAAACCCTATCTGTTAGCTTCACCGCATATAACGCACTGACCGTTTTCATGCCCCTACACCTCGTCGAGTTTACGAATACGCCGTGCGTGGCGTTCAGCGCCGCTAAACGGTGTTTCCAGCCAAATCTTGAGCGCTGTTTTCATTTCGTCGAGCGTCAGGAACCGGCCGGATAAACTCAGTACATTAGCATCATTGTGTTGGCGAGAAAGCTTCACAATCTCATATGGGTCGTCACTCATGGTGCCTTCAGCGTCCACTGCCACCTTGGCAACGACCGGGCCGTAGAAAAGCGCCGCTCGGACGCCCGGCACGCGGTTGGCCGCTATGGCTTCACCCTGCCCGCTGCCGCCCATGATGACGCCCCGCTCACACTCGCCGCTGGCCACAGCCCGCGCCGCCGGAAACATAAACTCCGGGTAGTCATCTTCGGCATCGAAATGGGTCGGACCATAATCGACACATTCATGACCGAGACTCTCCAGAAACGCCTTCAGCTCCTTCAAGGCCTCAAATCCTGCGTGGTCGGTTGTGATGGCAATCTTCATACTTCCTCTTTCTCTACCCGTTCGTTTTAGTTTCCTAGCTCATCGAGCATCTCGATCCGGCGCTTGTAACGCGGCGCACCGGAAAATGGCGTCATCAGCCATGCCTGGAGGATGCCGACAACTTGTTCAAAATCGAGGCTATGAGCCGGTAGGCACAACACGTTGCAGTCGTTGTCGTTGCGCGCATCCCGCACGGTGTCTTGGCTCCAGCCCACGCAGGCGCGGATGCCCTTAAACCGATTGGCCGCTATGGCCATGCCCTGGCCGCCGCTGGTTATGAGAATGCCCCGAACATCGGTGGAAGGATCGGCTTCCATGGCATGCACCACACTGGCTGCAAACAGCGGGAAATCATCGTCCGGGTGTTTTTCGGCATCGCCCTCATCGACAACTTCGTAGCCGCCACGGCGCAAATAATCGCTCAGCGTCGCTTTCAGGTCATAGCCGTTATGATCGGCTCCAATGAATAATTTCATATCTGCACTCACCTCTTTTGTGTCTTCAGGTATTCTAGCATAAGTGGTATCCAGCCAACCAGCCCGTAGATGCCAAGCAGGTATATCGGCAACATGACGACCAGACCGATGATACCGCGCAGGTGGTTGCCGCCGATCAGCCGAGCCAGCCAGTAGAGTATAAACGCCACCGGAATCGCAGCAAGCCAATAAGCCGCTAGTTTATACATCTTCGGCTTATCCAGTTTTCGCTCGTGGATCTTAGCCTGCTCGACATGCCACTTTTCGGCTTCGATGGCGGCAGCTTCGGCTTCGGCGATGCGCTTTTTTTCGGCAATCTGAAAGGCAATAGTCGCGTCTGGCTCTGGAGCGGTCGGTACGATGGTCTCTGTTTTGATGGCCGGTTCGGGCGGCGCAGGCGGTTGCTTTTGTTTCAACACCGCAGCTAGTTTGAGCAAATCTTTCGGGTCAAGCGGGCCATCTTGCGTCAGCTGGGTTTTGAGTGCCTCGGTGACGGCCGCAGCCTTTTCCGATACCGGCACGTGCTCGGGGTGAGGGTGCTCGGGTGGCGTCTGGTGTATCTGGTGCGTCGGTGTCGGTGAGCCAGAGCGTTGAGCTGGCGCTGACGCCGGAGTACTTCCATGATGCGCACCGGCAGATGGCTGTACGCTGCCTCCGGCTTGAACGACCGAGCCGACCAGCGCCTGAGGTGGCGGCGGATCCTTGAGCTTGGCGAGAGCAGCTGCCAGAGCAGCTGCCTGCTCATCTCCCGGTGTCGGCACAGCGCCAGCAGAGTCTTGGGTGTGCGACTTGTCTGCTTTGTGGTGCCGCGCCATAGCTATCTCCTTATTCTTGGGCGTGTAACAGTCTGCCCGTATCTGCCACAACTTCGACGAGCCGGTTACTGTAGCCCCATTCGTTATCGTACCACACCATCACTTTGACGAGATTGCCGGCAACCACCTTGGTGAGAAGCAGGTCCACCACGCCACTGTGGCTATTGCCTATGTAGTCGCTACTGACTAGCGGTTCTTCGCTGACACCTAGGATGCCCTGGTAGTACGGCTCCTGAGCGGCCTTTTTGAACGCCTCGTTGATCTCCTCGACGGTCACGCTACGTTTGAGCAACGCGGTCACGTCACTGAGGCTGACCACGGGGGTGGGAACGCGGATACTGAGGCCATCGAACTTGTCTTTCAGCTGAGGCAGCGTGAGCGTCACGGCTATGGCCGCACCGGTGGTGGTGGGCACGATGTTCTCGGCAGCGTTGCGACCTTCGCGCAGGTCTTTGGCCGGAGCGTCTTGCACGACCTGGCTGGCTGTGTAGCTATGTACGGTGGTAAGCATGGATTTTTCGATCCCGAACTCGGTCTCTAGGACGTTCATGACCGCACCGAGCGAGTTGGTGGTACAGCTGGCATTGCTAATAATCTCGGTGGCGCCTTCCAGCACGCTGTCATTGGCTCCCAGCACAACGGTGTCGACGCCGTCGCTTTTGGTCGGGCCGCTTATGACGACGCGCTTAGCTCCGGCCTTCAAGTGGCCACTGGCACCTTCTTTGTCCGTAAACCTGCCGGTACTCTCTATGACCACATCGACCGCCATGTCGCCCCACGGGAGCAAGCTCGGGTCTTTTTCGGCACAAACCAGGATGGGCTGGCCATCGACGATGATATTTTTGTCGTCATGGCTGACCTCGCGGTCATAGGTGCCGTAGTTTGTGTCGTGCTTCAGCAGGTACGCCAGTGTCTTTGTGTCTGTCAGGTCATTAACCGCCACTACTTCGATGTCATCTCGGGCATGCATGATTTTGAATGCATTGCGGCCGATCCGTCCGAACCCGTTTATGGCTACTTTTGTCTTCATGTTGTCTTCTCCCACCTATCCCCGTTATCTTGCTTATGGCTCTATTGTAAACCAAAAACCACCAAATCCATATGCCTATGCGGCAATTGCGTCCGCATCTAGCCCCCTTACGGCAGCCTTCGCAAGACCATGCCAGTGCGTGTCCGCAAACCATCCTGGTAGATTAGCCAACGGTACTAACAATGCGCCGTGATGCTCTTCGCTCAGTGTAATAGCAATTTCGCCAAGCTCAATCTGACACATATAAAGCACCCGACCGTCTGCTTCATGCGGTCGGATGCTGCTTTTTTTGTTTACGGTTATCGTTAGGCCCGTCTCTTCAAGCACCTCGCGTGCAAGCGTTTGTGCGGCTGACTCTCTCGGTTCTGGCGAGCCACCCGGCAGGTCAGGTTTTAGATGATACTCACCCTCTCGTTTCAAGAGCACCAGCGCGGCCCTCAACTCTCTATCCCAAAAAATTCCTTTAACTGATTCTGGTGAGGGGTGTTTGCGGGGATGTTTTTTGCTCATCGCGTTTTGGTTATGCTTACAACTACTACCTATATTGTACGCTGCTATGCAAGTTGTTTCTTACTCTTAGCGGTTAACCATTCGGCCGTCGAACTCTGGCAACGCTCGGAGATTATCCAGCGAATCGACGCCTTCAAATAGTTCTGACGCTTCATGTAAGAAACCCACCCGCTGTGCGGCGAGACGCTTTACCTCATCGAACTCAAGGAGCTCAACGCTGATCTTTTCACCAGGATCATGGTGCACATCTTGCTGGCCGGTAACGTCCCAAGCCAACACATAGTGTACGAACCACTCCATTTTCTTGATGGGCTGCCAGACTTTCACGAGGCGCCAGTGTTTGAATGTGTAACCTGTTTCTTCCAGGACTTCGCGCTGGGCGGCTGCAATGATATCTGCGTCGGTCTCGTCCACCCGCCCGCCTGGGAAACTGCGGCGTTTGCCGCTAGCAGGCTGCTCCTCGTCGAGCACTATCAGCTTGTCGTCGACTACGCATATGACGCTAGTGGTATCTGGCCGCTTAAGCATCTCGAACGTGTCGTACGAACCATCAAACAACTCCTGCTGCCACTGGTACACAGCAAAAATCTGCCCCTTGAACACACACGTTGCTTGTTCAGGAATCAGCACTGCATCAGTTGGGACGACTTTGTTCATACGCCTTATTTCTGGCTGTAACGCTCGATGCATTCTTTGATGATGCGCTTAGCTTCCTCGGCGTCGCCCCAGCCGACGACCTTGGTCGAGCCGGGTTTCTTGAGGTCCTTGTAGTGCGTGAAATGGTGCTCAATCTTCTGGCGCCAGCGAGCATGCAGATCGTCTAGGCTTTGTATGGCGTCATCGGTATTGCGGTCATCGGCCGGTACGCAGATGACCTTGTCGTCGACTTCGCCGTCATCTTCAAACTTCAGCACGCCGATAACCTTGGCTTCCAGAAATACACCCGTAGGGATGGGTTCGTTCGTGAGCACCAGTGTGTCGAGCTCATCGCCGTCCTCGTCAAGCGTCTGCGGGATGAAGCCATAGTTTACGGGCTTTGCAAAAATGCTTGGCTCTACGCGGTCCAGTTGGAAGGCAGCCACGTGGCGGTTCCACTCGATCTTGAGCGTTGACCACTTTGGTATCTCGACCACGGTGTTTATGACGCCCGCATCGACATCACCTGGGGTTAGTGCTACGTTGAAATCTGGCATGGGTTAATTCCTCCGGGATTAGTAGTTGGTAGTTAGTAGTTGGCAGTTGGTAGATTAGTTCCCCTACTCCCACATACGCAAATATTGTACACCACGACTTCCGCACCAGCCAGCACGTCCGACTAGCGAAGCTAGCCACACCGCTGGCTTCTCTCAAGCTCCTGCACATTTTTCTTCTCTAGTACTCTTTCACCGTACTCTAGTACGGCTCACTCCGTGCTTCGAAGAGAAAATGCACATGAGCTTAGAGTGCGAAAATCGTGTAAACTAAAGTTATGAAAATCATTGGGCATCGCGGTGCTCGGGCGCTTAGCCCCGAAAACACCATCGCCAGTTTAGAAAAAGCCATCGAGCACGGTGTAGACATGGTCGAGGTCGATGTACGCGTCACCAAAGACGGTGTGGCTGTCTTGCACCATGACCCAGCCATCATCGACCCAGATGGCGGCGAAACCATCATCGCCCGGACTTCATACGCAGAACTGCTCCGTCACAAACCGGACCTCGCCGCACTCGACCATGCCATTCGAGCCATCCAACATCGCTGCCGGATCATGATAGAGCTAAAACCGGGCATCCCGACCAAGCAAACCATCGCCATCATCCAGGATCGCCTCTCCCGCGGCTGGGACCTGAAAGAGTTTGCCATCGCCTCGTACGATCCCGCAATACTCATGGCCTTCAAGCGTCACTTTCCCGGTATCGAGCTGGTCGTCAACGAAGTATGGTCAGGTATGCGCGCCATGCACCGCGCTCGCAGGCTCGGCACAAAGCGAATCAACATGTATGAGCAGTGGCTCTACCCCTCGTACCTGGCCATGATGAAACAGCGCGGCTACAAACTGGCGATTTTCCCGGCCAATAAAGACCGCTGGCACCAGACGAAAAGCCACGCCAATTCGCCCACCCGTCTCAAAAAATGGCGACCCTACCTCTACGCTATCATCACCGACCGGCCTGACCTGTTTGAGAATCATTGATGCAACTAGCATTCGTCAGTAAAACCGAAAAGGCGCCGAAAGTATGGGAGTTTTGCTTCCAGTCGGCTGAGCCTGTTGAGTATGTCCCCGGCCAGTATTCACACCTATGGCTTCCTGGTTTAACGCACGAACGGGCCCGTGCCTTCACCTGGATATCGCATCCGTCTGAGCCGACGCTGCGTTTTTTGACGCGCTACGACCAACCGGCATCTCTCTACAAGCAAGCACTGTTCGCGCTCCAGCCCGGTGGCATGTGCAAGATCGATGAGCCCATGGGCGATGCCGTACTCCCAAGAACGCCCACAACCCCACTTGTGTTCGCGACACAAGGTATCGCCATCGCTAGCTATATCTCCATCTTCACTGAGTGTGCGAGGTCCGACCTATCACACCCTATTACGCTGCTGTGGGTGCGACGAAGTGAAGACAACTCCTTAGAAAAGCTCATCCCAGGTGAAGTGCCACACCTCAGCTGTGTCGATGTGCACCCCCCTGCCCGTCTCACCGCCGCAGACGTACTGCCACACATCCAGCCATCCAGCCTCGTCTATCTCTCCGGCAGCCAGACGTTCGTGGAAACGCTCGGTGCCGCCCTAGAAGCAGCCAACATCCCCCGCGAACGCCTCATCTACGACTACTACGAAGGCTACCCCGACCTTTAGAGTCCCGCGAAACACAGTGTGATTCAAACTGCTCATGCTTGCATATCATTTCACCTGGCTTCATAGTGTGTGGTATGAGTATTCAGCCGCACGCTGTGTTAGAGCTAGATCCTTTTGAGGGTCTTGATTACATACCCAGCGAATTACGAACGATCGACCCAACGAAGTTTGTTTCGGTAGTCAACGTTGACCCCAGCCTTGATATAAGTAATCCGCATGACTTCTTTGGGCTTGAAATACTCCTGGGTGGTCTTGCTGGTGTGAGACCGTTCGGACCGCAAACCAGCGAAAGAGTCCAGGCTCGGAAAGCGTTCGGTGAGTTGGTTGAGGCCGGACGTGATAAGCCCAAACTGCTGAGAGATCTCGGTCGGGTTGGTTTTATCGATTTAGCTGCTAAGAAACCAGTAGATAGCGTTGTTTTGGCTCATGGAATTGCTACGGAAAAGCCCCGTGGAGAAGTTGTAATCATCACCCCAGATACCTTGGGCTGGCCTACTCTGCGACAATCCTTGACAGAGCTGCTAGGTGTTGACCCCTACCGTGCTACATTTGAACGCCGGAAACCAGCCACCGAAAAGGGCATGAAATGGACAATCGCTGGTGGCCCGCAGCAAATTAACGCTGCCTAGTTTTAATCTGTTTGAGGTAGCTCAGCGCCTGAGTACGAGTTCATAGCCATAGGGTCTTTATCGACTTTTGAGGTAACCCCTTTGCCCGTGGCCGCACCAACTACTACGCAGCCTAACTGCGGCGCGGGGTCGCCAGTTGCGGCTTCGTGCGCGGCAGCTGCTAATTTACCAGACATAACACCACCAGGTACTTGTGTTGGATCTTGTTCTGTCATTACACTTCCTCCTGGACGTTAATTGTGTGGCCTTCTAGGTATTCGCGGATTTTTAGGGCGGCGGTGGCACCTTCGCCGACGGCACTGGCGACTTGCATGGTGGCGTGCGAGCGGATATCTCCCGCCACAAAAACGCCCTTCATGCTAGACATGAGGTTTTCATCGGTCTTAATCAAACCCACTTCGTCCGTCTCCAGCTGCCCACCCGCAAACTCGCTATTGGGCTTTAGGCCGACAAACACGAACACGCCGTCGGTATCTATCTTCACCTGGGATGAGGTTTTTGTATCTGTTCCCTTCACCTGGACGACCTTGCCGCTCTCGTCGCCGATGATTTCATCGGTGGTGGTAGCCAGGTGGACGGTAATCTTCCCGTCATCGACAAATTTCTGTAGTTCTTTCTGCAGCACATCGCTGGCTCGGAGTTTACTGCGAACCATGAGGTCGATGTGGGTTGCAAAACGAGTCAAGAACATGGCTTCCTGCACGGCGCTGTTGCCGCCGCCCACGACCACGAGCCGCTTATCGCGGTAGAAGGCACCGTCACACGTGGCACAGTAGTGCACGCCGCGGGCGTAGTACTCGGCTTCGCCGGGGATGCCGAGCTTTTTATAATCACTACCGGTCGCCACCAAAACGACCTTGGCATACAGATCGCCCAGCGTGGTTTCGAGCCGCTTCCACTCACCTTCGTCGTGAAGCGCGGTTACTTCACCAAAATCTATAACCGCCCCAAAGCGCTCGGCCTGCTTCTGTAAGTTTCCGGCTAGCTCTAGGCCAGCGATGCCCTCAGGGAAGCCGGGGTAGTTATCGACCCAGTCGGTTACGGCTGCCAATCCACCAGGTACGCCCTTTTCGATGAGCATGGTGTCTATGTCCTCGCGCGTGGTGTATATGGCCGCACTGAGTGCCGCGGGCCCCGCGCCGATCATGATAACTGTGTGACTGTTTTCTTTCGTCCGCTTTGACATGTTCCTCCCTAAAAAATTCTAAATACTAATCTCTAAATGCTAAACAAATTCTAAACTCAAATATTCAAAATATCAAACATCCTACTTCGATTTTTCAAGTATGGCGCCAAATATTTTCATGAGCTCTGTAGCCTCCTGCACAAACGACGGTGATGCGTCGAGTAGCCTTAACCAAAGAATTGTCTCTTTTGATTCTTTCCGGCATATCTTGATCCGCATTACGAAGTCTTTTTTGCTCAAGCCCTCATTCGCCTCTATGTAATTGGCGGCAATCGACCCAGACGATCTAATGAGCTGCTTGGCATCGTCAAATTGAAGAGGATGAATCTTCGTTGTCTTTAAATACTCTCTAATATCTTGGGCAAACCGAAGCGACCGCCCCTCGAGATCATATTTTGAATTTTGAGATTCGGTCATTTGTGCTTGTTTCGAGTTTAGAAATTAGTATTTAGGATTTGTCGCTTTAGGCGATGGCTGGGGCGAGTTTGGCGAGGTTGTAGCCGACGACGACTTCCTGGCTGTCATCTTGCTTAGTCACGACGGTGACAGGCACAGTCAGCGCGCCCGAGATAGCGAGTGCTTCCTGCTGGCGATGCGGCTGTTCGTCGAGGTTGACTTCGTCATAGTCTAGACCCTTGGCGGCCAGGTAGCGCTTGACCATTGGGCAGTAGGCGCAGGTTTTGGTAGTAAAAATAGTAATGTTTTTGACCATGAAATACCCCTCCACTTGAGTATATTTGGTGTTTTATTGTAGCAGTTTTTTGTTTGAGAGACTACCTGACAAAACTGTAATTTCGAGTATATATGGTGCTTACGCTAAAGTCAATACCCCCATATATTGTGTTTTTGTATACAACTCGCTCCGCCCCTTAGGGCTGGAATAACCGAGCACCAAGCCGCAATGACCAATCAATTCACTAATGCTTCAATGACTGAATGACCTGATACCCATAACTATGCTACTGGGTCATTTAGACATTTGAAAATTAGTCATTGATTGGGTATTGGTACTTGGCGATTGGTGCTTGTGAATGGGCTATGCGTCTATGGAGACGAGTTCGATGTCGAAGACGAGGTCGGCATCGGCCGGGATGCCGGAACCGTAGGGTGGGTTGCTGCCGTAGGCTAGCGCGGCGGGGATGAGCAAGCGGCGCGTACCGCCTACTTTCATACCGGGAACACCCTGCGTCCAGCCAGCGATGACGCCAGACAGCGGGAAGCTGATAGGCCGGCCAAAATCGCGCGAGCTTTGGAACACTTCACCCGTCTTGGCGACTGCACCGGTGTAGTGACAGGTCACCGTAGCGCCGGGCTGGACCACGTCACCCGTACCCTCTACTCTGTCGACAACTTGCAGCTCTGTCACAAGCTCAACTGGCTCGAAATCCGTCAGGACCGGCATTATTTGACAATCCTAAGCAGCTTAACAACGAACACCAGGTCAGCATTGGCCGGAATTTTGGGCGGGCTGCCGGCTTCACCGTAGCCCAGTGCTGCAGGTATGACTAGTCGACGCTCACCGCCAACTTTCATACCAACAAGACCTTGATCCCAGCCCTTAATCACCTGGCCAGACCCAAGCGTAAAGGCAAAACCGCTCGGTTTGGTGTAGTTTTCATCGAAAAGCGTACCATCGGCCGCTAGGGTTCCGTAATATTTCATGACGAGACAATCGCCCACCTTGGCTGCTGCGCCATCTCCAGACTTAAGATCCGTCTTTTGGATTTCGGTAGCAGCCGCTTCTGGCTTGAAGACCTCAGGTGAAGTCAATGTTTCTTCTGTATCCTTTGCAGCGCATACCACGGGCTTTGGCTTGTTGCTCTGCTTCACCATATCCACTATCACCCCAATGGTAAGTGCCGATGCCGTTACCAAAAACACCGCTGCTCCCAGCCCTGCAAATATCCTATCGCGAAGTCGCGTTGTCGCCATAAACCCCTCCTTTTAGATACTGTAAGTATGCCGTATATCGAGCCCGATAACAACTCTAATCTGCCGGAACCATGTATGTCATGCGCGGAAGCAAGTCACCGTCTAGGTACCGCTGAATAACATACGGCGCAGAGCCAGCCTGATCAAAACTCATGGCGGCAACATCTGCAAGAGGCAGCCATGCGAAGGCAAATTCGGCTTCGGAACGGTTTGGTTCTTTAACGTGCTCTGCAGCATATATATCTATAAGGCCGTGGTAATCACGCTTCGGCGCAATCGTTTCCAGGCTACCCAGGAAATCTCCAGCGACAAGCCCGCGTGACCGTGCAATCTGCTTGGCCGCCGTACGGCTGGGCGCCAAAAAATAATGCAGTCCGCCAGGCAGCATGTACTCGTTCAACTGCTCGGCGATAGCCGTTGTGCGCCGCGAGAGCAAGACCTCGCCGTCACGAACAACCAAAAATTGCACGAGAGCCCGCGGGTAGCTTAGGGGCTTACCCAGGTGAAACCGAGCATTATACAGTTGAGCACCCTTTAGCGTCAGACGATACGTTTGATCGTCCTTTTCGACCACACCTTGTTTGAGCAGCTTACGCAAGTGGTACATAAATAGACTGTGCTCCATACCTTCTGGTACGAGGTCGGTGAAGCGCTGCTCGCCTTGCACGAGTGCGGCGACAATTTTATCTTGAATATGGTGGTCGGTAAATGGCATGGTCATATGTTTCAGTATAGCGCAGCTCCGGTAAAAATGTTTTTACTAGATATACGATGCCACAGTGCTCTATAGTACGATTATGCAATCAGTCGCTTTACCGCCCGAGGTAGCCAAAATTATTACGAAAGTATCGGATATCGTTTCGCCGGTATACCTTGTGGGCGGCTCTGTGCGCGATGTGTTGCTCGGCTGCACCCCAAAAGATTATGATTTTACAACTCCGTTGTTGCCCAATGAAGTTGAGGAACACATACGGGCAGCCCACAAGCATCCTTATCTAATCGGCAAGCGATATGGCACGGTTGGCTGCAAAATAGATGGCAAGCTTATCGAAATAACTACCTTTCGCCAAGAATCCTACGCGCCAGGAGTGCGCAGGCCGACCGTAGAATTTGTGTCGTCGATAGAAGGCGATCTGGCACGCCGTGATTTTACTATCAATGCCATTGCTATTGAAATTGCTGGAGACGTGCCGATGCTCATTGATCCATTTGGCGGACAGCAGGATATTACCGAATGTAAACTGCGGGCGGTTGGCAACCCAAAAGATCGGTTCAGAGAAGACCCACTGCGAATGCTCCGTGCAGCACGCTTCGTGAGCCGACATAATCTACAGATCGCCGAAGAGACGCTGCAAGCCATCCAGGGTGATGCCCATAAAATCCTCGATGTTAGCCGTGAACGATGGTGTAATGAGCTCGACGCGATATTACTAAGCGACAAGCCATCACTCGGGTTACGTATCTTAGCGAAAACGAGACTGCTACATTACATGCTCCCAGAATTGGCGATACAGGTAGACTTCGACCAAGAGAGTCCGTACCATACTCGTACGTTATGGGAACACACTCTGGGCGTCGTCGACGCCGCACCGGCCACCATCCCTCTTCGCTGGGCTGCCCTGCTACATGATATCGGTAAGCCGGCTATGAAAACTCGTAACAACCGCGGCTACTGTAACTACATACTGCACGACCGGGTCGGCGCAGAGATTGCCGATAGCCTCGCTCACCGATTACATTTTTCAAAAGATCGCAGAGGCCATATCGTTGAGCTTGTCCGGGAGCACATGCGTGACGATAGCCCACTCCGTTCGGCCGACAATAGTGCTAAGTAGAGTTAACTCGGGATAGTTGCACGAAAAATCCGATCCCAAGCAGATTCATCACGTCGAGTCTGAGCGTCTACCTTTGTACTACGCCGTTCTAATTTCTCCAATTCGAGACATATGTAGCGGTCTAATTCCTCAAAACGATCGCAAGTATCTCGTTCTTTCGAGCGTTTTTTGTTGTGGATAATCTGCGCTATGATCTCCTGTAACGCCGTCTCGCTACAAGCAACGGAAAGCTTTTCAAATACAATCGGCGGCTTCTCACCGCGATCAGCGATCCACATTGCTGCAAATAAAGGCCGTAATACGTACAGATATTTTTTCAAATATACACGCGACTGGCTGCTAATGTTTTTGGCGTATTGATCCTTGGCAATCGACAGGTAGTGTGCAAACATTGTTCGTAAGTCATACTGCTCGTGAGCAAACCGCGCTACCCGTGTCCACGCTTCTGTCGTCCGATACACGATAGGAGATACTGACCATTCGTACGGGGTTACATTGTTGTTTTGAATGAGCTTCAGTGTTTTTTTAATATCCCAGCCATTGATATCCATCACATCATCCAACTGCCATTCAATAACATCGCGTTTTGGTACTAACGTCAGGTAGTCATCTTTGCAGCGGACGTATATAAAACGCACGTCGTAGTCGCTATCTTCAGATTCAAAACCCCATGCTCGACTTCCCGATTCGACTGCATGCAAAATCTTCACATCGTACCTACGCTCAATGTCATCAAGTGATTTCTGGATGTATGCGGTAATCCCTTTGTCCATTTCCCAAATATATCACAGTTGCCGTCTTGCATGCCTAGTCTGTTATACAGTAAAAATGTTTTTACTAGATTATTTTTTGCACGTGTCTATACTAGCTCGTGAGGTCAGCTGAAGTACGAGTCCCGTGTGGATTATCGCCAAGTAAGCGCTCGACGGGACTGAAATCCCCCTCGCCTTTGCCAGGCGCAATTAACAACTCGCGCACATCGCTGATAGCCGAGCATGCAGCCGCACTGTACATCGCGTACGGAGCGGCTCCCTCGACCCACACACGCGATGTGCGCACCTACAGAAACTAAGGAGAACTATTATGGCAAAAACGATTATCAACGAGAATCAGATCGGATTACTCATACGAAACGGTCGGATAGATCGTACGCTTAGGACTGGCGCATACAAGACGTATAGCTTCCGCAACGAGCAGATCCTGATCTATCCAACCTACAGCCAGTCGTACACATTCTCACTATTTGTACGCACGAAAGAGTCTGCACAAATCACGGTAGATATAACCGTCGGCATCACAGTCACCGATCCGAAAAAGTTGTATTTGAGCGGAAAATCTGCCTACGAGTTCGTTAACCAGGCAATAACCAGTCAGCTACAGGAGATAGCCGCTATAAAGACGTTGCCCGAGCTGCTCGAAAGCGATCTGCACATATATAAGGCTCGACTTAACTCAGATATTTCCAACTCTGGCTTGACGGCTACTATTGAGCTCACACCTCAGATTCGCCTGCCCCGAAACTTGCAGAATGCCATAGACGCTCAGGAAGTGGCACGGCAGCGGGCAAAGGCCGAGCTAGAAGAGGCACGTGGCCGAAGCGCTGTCATCCGTCATTACGCAAACGTCGCCAAGGTAACAAAAGAAAATCCAGATTTGCTGCGTCTGCTACTTGGTCAGAAAGCAAAGTCTATTAACGTCGCGTTCGACGCGAGCGCAAAGTCACCGAAATGAGAAAACTCTACGTTACACGCGGCATTCCGGGTTCGGGGAAAAGTACGCTGCTTCAGTCCTGCGGGCTTGAACCGTACACCCTTTCCCCGGACGCTCTGCGCCTTGCTATGAGCGCTCCCGTACTCGACGAATCGGGCAAACTGAGCATTTCGGCGAAAAACGACCACCGGGTATGGGAGCTACTCCGCGAGCTACTCGAGGAACGCATGGCACGGGGCGAAGTCATTGCCATAGACGCCACGCACACAACCGCTCGGTACTACAACGAGTACTCACAGCTTGCCTACAAGCACCGCTACGAGAAGTACATCGTAGATCTATCTGACGTCCCGCTCGAAACTGCAAAGCAGCAAAACCGGAGCCGGAAAGAGTACCAGATCGTAGACGACCAAGCCTTGACCGACATGCACGCACGGCTGCAAACACTAGCCTACCCGAAAGGCTGGCAGGTGCTTCGTACCGTCGGCGATATTGAGGAGACACTTCACCACCCGATACTTGACTTATCGTCCTACAAAACCGTTCACCACATCGGCGATATTCAGGGCTGCTACACTCCTCTGGCAGCGTACTTTGAGGAGAATCCCATCAGCGATGATGACGCCTACGTATTTGTAGGAGATTTTCTCGACCGCGGCCGCGAAAACGACCAAGTACTCGACTTCATTAGTCGCGAGCTGGCCGGGCGGCACAATGTGTTTTTTGTGGAAGGAAACCACGATCTATACATTTGGCAGTGGCTCCACGGTTGGCCCGTCAAAACACGTGAGTTCAATGGCCGTACGCGCCGCCAGCTGGATGCGGCCGAACTAGACAAACAAGCCATCCGCTCAATCTTCCACAAAATGACACCGGCTCTGCACTACACATATCACGGAAAAGAAGTGCTGGTGACGCATGCCGGATTGAGCACTCTACCGAGTAGCCTCGGCTTCGTTAGCGCGCAGCAGTGCATACGCGGTGTCGGCACCTACGAACAGGTCGGCGAAATAGACGATACGTTTCTTAAAACAACTGACCCAAACGTCTACCAAATCCACGGGCATCGTAACCGCCAAGACTACCCCACTCAGCACAACGAACGCTGTTTTAACCTCGAGGGTAAGGTAGAGTTCGGCGGTTCACTTCGGGTTGTTCAGCTGAACAACAAAGGTTTCACGCCGATTGAAGTACCCAACCTAGCCCCCTCGCCCACCATACAAACCGGCGATAATGCACTCCTGCTGCGCGAACTGCGCAACAACCGCCTTATCAGCGAACGCACACTGCCCGAAAATATTAGTTCGTTTCACTACCGACCAGAGGTAATGTTCAAGCACAAATGGAGCAAGCAAACCATCACAACACGCGGATTGTTCATCAATACCATTACCAACGAAATCGTCATCCGAGCCTATGACAAATTCTTCAACCTCGGTGAAACCAGGCAAACCGAATATCGCACGCTTGCGGAAAACCTAACATTTCCTGTCACGGCCTGGGTGAAAGAAAACGGCTACCTCGGACTGGTTGGGTTTGACAGCACAGCGGGAGACTTGGTTTTTGCCTCCAAAACAACCACCGAGGGCGAGTTTGCAGACTGGTTCCGCGAGCTATTTGAGCACCGCTACGGCGCGCACCGCGACTACCTGGCTCGCTATCTCGACGAGCATGGCGCTAGCCTGGTATGTGAGGTACTCCTGCCCGGCAAAGATCCGCACATCATAGAATACGGCCAAGATGACGTGGTCTTGCTCGAACTCATACGGCGCCAGCGTGAGTACAAGGCACTCCCCGAGGCTGAGCAGATCAGCGTGTCGCAGCAGCTTGGCATGCGCCTGAAAAAGAAGGCTATCGTTCTAGAAGATTGGGCGGTGTCAACCTCTAACTTTCTGCAACACTCTTTCTATTCTCTTTGGGCTTTGTATGAGCTGGGCAGCATAAGCGGCCGGGCTCATCCTTAGTGCCGTATGGATGCGTTTGTGGTTGTAGTAATACACTTGTAGGGCGATGCCTTCGTGCAGCCTGGCTACGTCATCAAATATGCTCAGCGAACCGAGCTCCAACTTGAATCCTCCAAACCATCGTTCCATAAAGCCATTTTGCCAGGGTTTGCCGGCTGCACTACAACTAAGCTGAATCTCCAGGCTGCCACACAAGTCTTTATGCTGGTAGCTCAGGTACTCGGTGCCTTGGTCAGAGTGAAGGATGGCGGGCGGCGGGTGTTTGCTGAGTGCATCGAGTACGGCTTCGTACGTTAGCTGGGTGCTATGGTTGGCTCCGAGTTTCCAGCCAAGGATTTGCCTGGTCTTCACGTCCAGAACAACCGCCAGGTAGTACCAGGCTTGTTGGAAGAAGATGTAGGTAAAGTCCTGCACCCAGGCATCAACCTTGGTCATTCCTTGGTAGCTCATGCCGTCTTGCGGTCTGGTTTTGTTCTTGAATGTAGCGTACTGCCCGAGGATGTTGGGTGCTGGTGCCATGTCGGACGTACCACCTTTTCGGTAGCGATGTTTCTTACTGGCCGTTGTGACAACGACACCAGCTAGATCACGGATACGCCTGGTCTTCGTCTCGCTCCAGCCTAAATGGATAGCTAGCCGCTCGACGCCATAAAACGGGTGCTCTACATGGGCGGCGCACAGCACTGCCGCGTCAGCAGCATTCTTGACCTGTTGTCTAGTTGCACTGCGGTAGTAGTGGGTGCGGCTGACACCAAGACGGTCTGCGAATTGCTTACGCCATCCTTGTTCGACCTCATCCAGGACGGCTAGCTTTTTGACCGCTGGGATTCAGCCGTAAACCGGCCGATGATGCGGTAGGCTATCTCCAGCTCCTTCTTGAGCCGGTTATTCTCCAAGATGAGGTTACGGTTACCATCGACGACACCGGCATTAAGCCAGGTGTATATTGCCTTACTGCTGTAGCCGTACGTACTACTCGCTTCCGTAACACTCATACCTTCGTCACGGATCTTTCGAACAACTTCAGCCCGCAGTTCCAAGCTTGCTGCTTTACCTTTGGCCATACAAAACAGTCCTTTCTTGCACACCGGACTAACGCCCGGTGTGCGGCTATGTTAACAGATTAAGCCGATCCTAGAATAGACTGAGTGTTGATTATATGTGGAGGGGGACAGCGGCCTTTGAAGCTTGGTATGAGAGCGTCCAGGGGATGGACTACACGTTTGAGAACAAAGAAATTGAAGGCTTCGTACTCGAAGACGCTGCCGGTTGGCACGTAAAAGTAAAGCTCGACTACTACACGTTCTGGAAACAGGTACGCAGCGCTCTCGACCAGCTACAAAAAGGTAAGCAGCCCAGGGTGCCCGCCCACAGTTCTTACCCAGAAGAGGCGGCGGCTGTCATCGCGTACATGGAGCGGCTGCCACGCGACAGGCTTGCCGGACTCCACATCACTGATGTCAGACGCATGTACTTGAGCGAACGAGCCGTACTTACAAATTAAACAAGTAGCTGAGTCGTTCTCCGCGAATCGACCTGCCACTACTCGTGAGGTACTGCGCCTCGTACAAAAGGAACGTTGCTACTTCTCGGCAGGAATATCCGGTGCTTTTTCGACTTCGGGGAGGCCTTCTTCGTCCCAGCGTTGCAATATTTTCCGCATTTGGCGAGCGTTGTCCATCATCTGCACAAAACCCACAAATAGCAGACCCGCTATCATAGTAACAACGAACACCACTACCATAATAATAGCGAAGCCCACACCCAGTGATTGATTTGTCAGTGTATCCATACAGCTATTCTACCTGCGTCGGGACGAAAAAGGAAGAGCTTCAAGTGCATACGCCTGCGGATCGATATCTCTATCACCCCTGTCGAGATACAGGCTAACGTATTGCTATATCATACTTTTTCGGCTTTGTGGGTTTGGGCGGTTGCCGCGGCAATGGCATCGAGGTAGGTCGTTACCTCGGCGTCCGTGAGGGTGCGATCGTAGTTGACTGCTTTGAGGCGCAGCGTGATGGTTTTTGACCCGCCGTCCTCCGGCTGGTAAACAGCGAGCGGGCTGAGCTGCAAACGAAGCGAGTCTGAACCCTGTTGTTTCAGCGCTGCAAGAGCCGCTGCATACACCTCGCCGAATGGCACGGCGACCGCAACCTTCAGAGAGATGTCTTGCGTAACGTGCGGGAAGCGGCTGAGAGGTGCGTACGACTGGGGGCGCAGCTTGCGCAGGAATGACTGGAATAACTCGAAGCCAGCCGCCGCCTCTGGCAGCTTGAAGGCTCGGCGTGTCGCAGCGGTAAATTCACCGACCACACCGACGAAATGATCACCGTCCATAAGTACCGCCGCACGCCTAGGGTCAAACGGCTTGGCGAGCTGCTCAAATATGGGGTACTCGGACGCGTCAAAGTCGGTAAGCGGCACATAGGCGAGGTCGCTCGACAGTGCTTCGACATAGCGCCGCACGGTATAGTACGCAGCATGGGGTGATTTCTTTGCGGCATAGACCAGCGCTAGGCGCTCGTATTCGCGCGGCAAACCTTCATCGTCAAGGTCACCCTTGCGGTGCGCTTTGCCGAACTCAAACAGGGCAAATTCGTCGTGGCCAGCCTTACTATTGCCGTGTACTTTGTCGAGTAGACTAGGCAGGATGCTTACGCGGTAGTACTGCAGGTCAGGACTCAGGGCATTGCCGAGCCGGAAGGCTTGCTCCGCGTCTTGACCGGCGGCTTTCAGCACGCGTTCATGTACAAAACTGTAGGTTTTCACTTCATTTGCACCCGCACCAGAGAGGATTTGGGTGATTTTTCGCTTCATTTCGATATTCGGATTCTGCGGCGCCGGTTTCATGCTACGAGCTGGCAACTCACGCGGCAGTTTATCGAAACCATACAGGCGGCCAACTTCCTCGACGATGTCTTCGGGCAGTTCGATATCCGTCCGCCAGAACGGAGGAGATAGACGGAAGACAGAAGACGGGAGAGGATCGACTGAAAACTCAACATTACTAAGCAATGTTTTTGCCTCGGCTTCGTCGAGCCGGAGACCCAGTCGTTCATTGATGAATGATACTGAAGTTTCAACCTCTTTTTTCGTCAGCGACGCTTCCTCGGCCCCACAATCAAGCACGTCGCTCGCGACGCTTCCACCTGCTACCTGCAAAAGATATGAGATACCCCGAGAAGTAACGACCGGGCATTGCAAAGGCGACTGCCCCTTGCTAAAACGCGTAACGGCATCGGTGAAAAGGCCATGCCGCATGCTGGTTTTGCGGATGGCGTACATATCAAAATTTGCCACCTCAAGCACAATGTTTTTGGTAGCGGCAGATACTTCGCTGTCGCCACCACCCATGATACCGCCCACGCCCACCGGGCCTTCGGCATCGGCGATGACGATGTCTTCCGACGTCAAGGTATACGTCTTACCGTTGAGCAACCGCACCGTTTCGCCATCACGCGCGAGGCGCGCACCAAGCCGATGGCCACGTAGCTTGTCATAATCGTAGGCATGGGTCGGCTGCGCAGTCTGTAGCATGAGATAATTGGTCGCGTCGACGATAGTATTGATCGGTTTGCTCCCCAGCCGAACGAGCTCACATTGCAACCAGAAAGGACTTGGCGCCACGCTTACATTTTTCATGGCAACTGCCATAAATCGCGGTACGGTCGCCGGAATGTCATTGAAAACATCCAGCTCAAGATGTTCCAGTGGCTTAGGGAATACAAATGGATCAATATACCATTTCGGGCTGGCGAACGAATGCCCCAAGATACCGGCAATCTCGCGTGCCACACCAAGTTGCCCGAACAAGTCGGGCCGGTGTGTAAACATCTTGTTTTCAATGTCGATAATGGTGTCATCCAACCCAAACACCCTCGCAAAATCCATCCCCGCCCCTATTTCCAAGGTACGTCCTTGGAAATAGGGATTTTGTGGTGAAATATCTTTTTCGGTGAGCTCTAGAATGCCGTCGTGGTTGTCGCCGATGGCGAGTTCGGCTGGGCTGGCCAGCATGCCGTTACTGACGACACCGCGAATCTTGCGGGCTTCGAGCACAAACGGATCTTTGTCGTAGCTCGCCGGAACGGTCGCGCCAGGCGGCAGCCATGCGACCATGAGACCTTGGCGGACGTTCGGCGCGCCGCAGACGACCTGCACATAACCAGACGGTAGACGGTCGATGGTAGGGGCTAGGAGATGGTCGCCAGGGTCAATCTCGCAGACGTGGAGGTGGTCACTATCTGGGTGTGGGTAGCTTTTCACCACTTTGGCAATGACGATGCCCTTGTATTTGGCACCAAGGTCAGTGACCTCCTCGACACCGCCAAGCTGTTCGTTGATACGCCCGACCAGCTCACCAACCGGCGGCAACTCAAAGTCAATGTACTGTTTGATTGTGTTCAGCGAAACTTTCATCGGAGAACCCCAGACTGCGGACTGACGAGTGAAGACGGGAGATATATCATAGACGTTCCTTTGTTGCTTTTATGAGACCTACGAGGAGCTTCTCTGCTGTTTCGGCGCGGTCAACGAAATCTCGAAACGAATCATCGTCCATAAAACGCAGATCCCGAGAAAGCATAACCTGACTTTGTATTTCGGTTAACGAGCCATGCGCCATGACATAAAAATGCAGCCTGTCTTTCATGGTAGCCCTATTAAATCCCTCAGCAATATTTGAAGATACGGAAACGACAGCTCGTTTCATCTGACTTGTAAGACCGAACTCTTCTGCCCTTGGAAAGGATTTCGTCGAGGAATACACGCAAAGCACAAGCATCCGACTCGCCTGCCATGCTTTAAGATCGGTAAATTTTTCTATGCGTTTCTTCTCTTCTGTCTTCACTCGTCAGTCTCCCGTCTCCCTAAAACTGCTCCAGGAAGTCTAGTTTGGCGCTTTCAAAATGGCAAACTGTCGACACAGTGCAGTACAGATTGTTCTTATAGTAATCTTGCGCCGTCATACGGTACCTTCATTATTGACTTTTTTCGGGTTTTTTGCTACACTTGCAGTATCACAATGACGGGTTACCTCACCGTGTGCGTCCGATGAGATTATACTCGTCTTTTTTATATGGCCGACCCGATGATCTTTCTCTAACTTCGCGCGGTTAACCGATATAAAATCAAAATACTTGACATACTTATCGAGTAATTGCGAATGACGCAGTTTGTTTGGTATGCAAATCCGGCCAAGTTTGCCATGCTCGTCCAAAAAAGTACAGAGGCTGAGAAAATCTCCATCTCCCGTCACAATCACAGCCTTATCATAACTGTCGATTTCTTTTGCGGCCGCATACAGCACAATATCGGTGTCGACATTGCCTTTCACCCGCACCGATCCATCGCTGTCCTTATATGATGTTGTTGGCTTGAGTATGAGTACATATCCCGCACGTTGCAAATATTCGTACAGACCTTCGTTTCCAGGCAAGTTTCCGATGAAAAGAAATGCCACCTCAACTTTATGTTTGTCCTTTAAGTAGCGCCGAAATTTCTTAAAGTCCAGGCTCCAGCCGGTGTATACTTTTTTGCCACGGTGAAAGACGTCATTTGCCACTCCCAAATTGAGATTTTGACTATCAATAAACGCATATACAACTGGTTTTTTTGCCATCAAAACTGCTCCAGGAAGTCTAGTTTGGCGCTTTCGAAATGGCGGACGTCTTCGACGCCGTACTTCATCATGACCAGCCGCTCGACGCCGCTACCCCAGGCGAAACCGGTGTAGACGGCAGGGTCGATATCGGCCGCGCGCAGCACATTGGGGTGGATCATGCCACAGCCGAGCAACTCAATCCAGCCAGACTGCGAGCAGATGTGGCAGCCCTTTTTCTCGCAAAACGGGCAGCTCAGGGCAAATTCAAAACTCGGTTCGGTGAATGGGAAGTAAAATGGGTTAACGCGCACTTCGAGTTTCTTGCCATAGTATTCCTCTAGGAACGTTTGCAGCGTGGCGATGAGCTGCCCGGCGTGAACGCCTTTGCCAACATAGACGCCTTCAAACTGGTAGAACGTGTGCTCGTGGCGCGCATCGAGATCTTCGTTACGGAAAACGCGGTCTGGAACCAAGACTGCAATGGGCTCGCCCTTCTCTAGGTTTTCGGCGTATTTGCGAAGGACGCGGTTCTGCATGGTGCTGGTGTGAGCCGGCGCAATGAAAGAGTCGCCGTTTTTATCAGTTTCCACCGTCATGAAGGTGTCGTAATCGTCCCGCGCCGGATGGCCCTTGGGGAAATTCAGACTCTCGAACATGTGGTATTGGTCATCTATCTCACGCGACTCTTCGCTTACAAATCCCATACGGCCAAAAATGTCGATTATTCGCATCATCTCCTGGGTCAGCGGATGGGTGCTGCCCTGCTCGGCAGGCAGCAAACCCGGCCGCGGTGCGTTTACGTCCATGGGTGCCGTCACATCTATGGGCGGCAGCTCCTCGGCCTCATCGGCCGCGGCATCTACCCTAGCCTGCAACTCGTTTTTCAGCTCATTTAGCTCTTTACCGAAGGAGGGTTTCACTTCATTTGGTAGTGTACGCAGCTGCGCATAGAGCGCACCGAGCTCAGGTGCACGCAATATCGCCGCTGTATCTTCTAACGTATCGAGGCGGGCCATCAGCGTTTCAGCTGCTTTGGCAATATCCGGATGTTCGTAACTCATTACGCTTTAGTATACAGAGTTAACGGCCAAGAGTTAAGAGTTATAGCACGAAAAGTAGACAGTGGTGTGCCCAAGAAATAGCCACACTACCGCCTACTATCTCTCGTAATCCTAAAGCATTGCGTCGATATCTTGGTCAAGCGCCGAAGTATCTAGGCTAGACTCCAGTTCTGAATCGGTCTGAGTAAGCGTAGCATCAGCCTCTTTGAGTACTGGCACTGCGTCTACTTTCTTCTGGGTGGAAACAGCCGTACTGGTCGTTTTCTTGTCTTGCGATTTCAGCACGCTATACCCGGCAAAACCCACCACCGCCACAACCAAGACTAGTAGGACGGCAACCAGATGCCCAGCGCCGCGCTCTGAAGTGAAACGTTTCATTAGTTTGCCCCTTCTGTTGAAGTGTTATCGGTGGTATCAGTACTGTCGGTGTTTTCGGTGGCGCTCCCATCGGAGTCGTCTTCGCCACCATCTTTGGCTTGAGCGAGGGCAACGACGATATCTTTCAGTGCCATGCGGTAATCATGAAGCGCTGTGCGCGTAACTTTGGCAGCCTCACGAACGGTGCTCAGTTTCACTACCGTGTCTGGATTGCTACAATCAACATCGACGGCAATCAGTTTGAGGGCATCGACGGCTTCTTTTGCTGCCGTCTGCTTTTCGGTGGCAGCAGCCACTAGCTCATCGAAGTTTGCGACCGGCACATTACTGACCTTCTGATAATCTTGGAGCTTTACAAAAACTCCGTCAAGTTTGGCCAGGTGTTTGTCGGCTGCCTGGTTGAAGGCGGCCAGCTTATTTTCGATGGCAGCTTGGCGATTTTCACATACCAGTTTACGCTTGTCTTCGGCCAACTCCTTGCGACCTTCGCGCCTTTTTTCAACTTCAGTTTTTGCTTTATCCTCAAGCTCAAGCACACGAGTTCGCACCAAGCGTGGGGCGTCATCTCCGGTTTCGTCTTCTGGGCTATCGTCTGTTGTTGGCTGAGCAGTCTGCGCGACCATGTCATCGGCACCATCACGGGCACTGACATGTTGCAGCCCAAATGGAGCGGTCACCGCAAAAGCAGCGGCTACCACTGCGAGCAATACGATGTTACGTTTGATAAGTAGCTGTTTCATATGCGAGATATCCTTTGACTTACGTCTTACAAGTACACCTAGTATAGCAAACTGCTTACGGCTGCAATATCTGGCTACCGAGACAACAGATAGGACGTAGTATAAAGTACTACGCTCATTCGGCCGGGCTGAGGGCATAGATGTCCGGCAGGTCACGGAAGCGGCCATCGTAGTCAAAACAGTGGCCTACGACAAATTCCGGGCCGATATCGAAGCCAACGTACATTTTTTCGCCGAGCGCTTCGGCCTGTACTGCCAGCTTGGTCGGTTTGCGCAGCAGGACAACAACAGCGAGTGAAGCGGGTTTCTGTGCCGAGAGTTCTGCCACCAGCACGCTCAGCGTCTTTCCCGTGTCGACGATGTCTTCGACGATAAGCACATGCTTGCCTTCGACCGAATGTGTCAGATCGCTGATCTTTTTCACCTCATTTGTCGACTCGGTGCCATGGTAGCTTGCCAAGTGAATCGTATCGGATGTCATCTTGAACCCCAGGTCAGGATCTGCCTTCGAGACAGCGAAGCGCAGCGCCGATGCAAAATGGAGTGCGCCGTTCAGCACCGTCACCGTGTGCAACCCGCCTTTCGGTGCGTAATCCGCCGCGATTTCCTGCGCCAGCGTTTGCACCCGCTCGTCAATCTCTGCCTCGCGGAACAACACCGTCGCTTTCATCTTCGTCTCCCCCACCATCACCCCATCATCAAATCCACTCATTGCCTTCCTCCTTTGCACTATATGCTACATATATTTTCTCTTTGTGTATACACTCGCCTCAGTTTTTTCGACACACTGAGTTTACTAATTCACACGATCGTAACAATTAGTAAACTATTTTTTGTGGTAGTAACGTCGCGTATACTAAGCAGTATGGGAAACTTCTCTTTCGATATAGTCAGTGAGTACGACAAAGCCGAGATGAATAATGTCTTCGACCAAGCGCTGCGGGAGATAGCCAGCCGCTACGACTTTAAGGGCACACCGGCCGAACTGGCGTGGCTCGATGATAAAAAGGGCTTCAAAGTCACCGGCAACGGTGAGTGGCAGATAGACGCCATCCTAGATATCGTCCGCAAGAAGCTGAGCGCCCGCGGCATCAGCCAGAAGGTGCTCGACACCTCGCGCGAGATGGTCGAAAGCAACCTCAAGGCCACTAAAGAAGTCCTCTTCAAGGCCGGGCTCGACCAAGACAAAGCCAAAACCCTCACCAAACTCATCCGCGATGCGTTCCCCAAGGTAAAAACCCAGATCCAGGGTGACGCCGTCCGCGTCATGAGCGGCAGCAAAGATGACCTCCAAGCCGTCATGACCCTCTTACGCTCCCGCGAAGACCTAGACTTCCCCGTAAGCTTCACAAATTACCGCTAATCTTCATCCCGCATATGCGCTATACTTGGAAGCATGAGCGCTAACGAACCGGATGAGCTGCGGGCAGAAGATGTCCTTTCCGAGCAAGAAGTAGAAGAGATCGAGCAGCACGCTCAGCTGCCGCTGGATGAGCAGGCAAAACAAATCCTAGGTGCAAACGACAGAGGTAATTACACCATCCCAGCCGAAAACCTCTACCCACACCAATGGCTGTGGGATAGCTGTTTCATAGCCATTGGCCTGCGCCATATGGATGTCGACCGAGCACAAACCGAGCTGCTCAGCCTAGTAAAGGGTCAGTGGAGCAACGGCATGATTCCGAACATGATTTTTAGCTCCGCGCCCGAATACCACCGTGACCGTGAGTTCTGGCGCAGTTGGGTCAGCCCGTATTCCCCCGATGGCCTCGCCACCAGCGGCATTACCCAGCCGCCCATGCTGGCCGAAGCTGTCTGGCAAGTCGGGCAAAAGCTCAGCCTGGCCGAACGACGCGGCTGGTACCGCCTGATGCTGCCCCACATCGTCGCCTACCACCAGTGGCTGTACCGCGAACGGGATCCGCACGGTGAGGGCCTGACCCTCCTGCTGCACCCCTGGGAATGCGGCCTAGACAACACACCACCCTGGACAACCGAACTGCACGACCACCTGCTGCCGGCCTGGATTCGCTTCATCCGCTGGGCGCACCTGGACGGCATAATCGGCTTTTTCCGGCGCGACCGCCACTACATACCACCGGGGCAGCGCCTGTCTACCATAGAAACACTGGCCTACTTCGACGCTCAGCGCCGGCTGCGGCGCAAAGCCTACGACACGCTGAAGATTCTCGACCACAGCCTGTTCAGCATAGAAGACCTCACGTTTAACTGCATTCTCATCCGCGCCAATGAACGCCTGCGTGATATAGCCCGCACCCTGCACTACGAGCTCCCGGACGAGCTGCTAGACCGCATGGAGAAAAGCGAACGCGCCCTGCATGAACTGTATGACCCCTACAGCAAAACCTATTGGTCGCGTGATTTTATAACCCACCGCCTCTTGAAACAACCCAGCATCGCGGCGCTCATGCCGCTCTACGCCGGTTGCATTAGCAAAGAACAGGCCGACCACCTGGTGAAACTGCTCGAAAACGACCATATTTTCGGCCCAGCTTTTCCGGTGCCCAGCGTCCCGCTCGACAGCCCGCAGTACAACCCCGACCTCTACTGGCAGGGGCCAACGTGGGTCAACACCAACTGGCTTATCATAGACGGCCTACGGCGCGCCGGATACAAAGACCACGCCGACGCCCTCACCGAAACCACACTCGATATGGTCCGCCGCAGCGGCTTCTCCGAGTACTTCGACCCCGTCACCGGCGAGCCGCTCGGCGCCCACAACTTCTCCTGGACTGCCGCGTTGGTACTGGATTTGCTCAAAAGCAAAAAATAGTTTTCTGTTTGATTGATTCGTGCTAAGCTGGCCTTATCTTGTACTAAAGAGGAGAAAAGCATGTATCACTACGTTTCATTTGGCACTCACCCTACCGAGAGGGACATCCCGCGGGCAGAGCTTGGACAGCTTACGGGGTTCTGGGGTACAAATATGAATAGTACTCCCGGACAAGCCTTGTTGGTAAAACCTTTAGGTGATGGCGTGTCTGTTAGTCATGTATTGACCGAGGCTGAGCAAAAAGCACGTGGCGTCCTAGATTTGCTTGAAGTCATACGATATGTGACAGCTTCAACTCACGGCAATCTAAAAACCTACCCTGGCGCCCAAGCCGCTATCGGTGCGCTAGCGGCCTTAGATCTACATAAAATGACTGACCCACGAGTTGCAGTTATAGCCGAAATTGGCGAAGAGACTCGTTCCGGCCGGTGTGATTACCCGGAAGGACCTAACCCATGCACGGTCGTTACTGGACGGCTAGCTGGATTTGCCGTAGTACCTCAAGAAGCACACCTACGTGCCACCATCGAGCCGGCAGTGCTCACAAACGCTGGTCAATTAGCCCTACTACCGTTAGGCAGTAGCGTAACCGAGTTTGTAGCCGATGCCGGTGTATTCGGGTCAGCTAGAAACGTAGCATAACTCCACGCCTGATATGGAACTCAGCGTTGTGCCCTACTCTCCGAATGGCGTATACTTACTGGCGTGATTCACATATTGCAGGCGCTGATACTTGGGATAGTCGAGGGGATTACCGAGTTTTTGCCGATCTCCAGTACCGGCCACCTGCTGCTCAGCCAGGAGCTGCTGAACTTCAAGGATAGTCACGAGCTCTTTACCGTGGTCATACAGCTGGGGGCGATTGCAGCGGTCATATGGTACTACCGGGTAGATTTGACCGCGAAGACGCTCGGCCTGTTCCGCAAAGAAAAGGGCGCCATCAACTTTTGGAAAATACTCGCACTGGGCACCGTGCCAGCGGGTGTGATTGGCCTCGCTTTTGACAAGGTTTCGTCGGCAATTTCTGTGCCGCTGGTGATTGCCCTGGCGCTCATCATCGGAGGCATCGTCCTCTGGCTAGTAGACAGCAAACCGGTGCATAGCAGAAACGATCCGGTCGAAATGGAGCACATCACCACCCGCCAAGCCCTACTGATAGGTCTCGGCCAGTGCGTCGCTATGATCCCGGGAGTGTCACGCAGCGGCGCCACCATAGTTAGCGGCCTAGCGGTTAAGCTTAACCGTCCGACAGCCACAGCTTTTTCTTTTTATCTCTCCATCCCGGTTCTGGTACTCGCCAGCGCCTACAAACTGGCAAAATACTCCAGCGACATTCCAGCCATTACCGGCGGCTGGACGAGCATCGCCATCGGGCTTATCGCCGCATTTTTCACCGCGCTGCTTGCCATCAGCTGGCTGCTCCGCTACATCGCTCACCACAATTTCAAACCATTCGCGGTCTACCGCATAGCCCTCGGCATTTTGCTGCTCGGTCTTATCTACGGTAATTACATTTAGGAACATGCCCCAGCCCAATCAACGCCACAAAGAAATACCGGCTTATAAACCGGTACTACGACTGTATAAAAACACTGGGCTAATACTTCTTAGCCACCATACCGAGGTCATTCACACTAGTGGTGTAGATGGGGCGTGGGATAAGTTACGGAACGTTCAGCTACACAACTTGAGTGCTGGGTGGTGGAGCTTGCACGGCCCTGTCAGCAATGGTTTGATTATGCTGATCAACTTCGTGAACTACCATAAGTTTCGCCAGGCTTGGCAAGACTACCGTATGGATCCCAAGA
>JBGAVA010000012.1:0-30672 GCA_044228355.1 Saccharimonadales bacterium (SeqCode) | reverse complement strand
GACATTGGAACAACCTTTCTAACTTTTAGCTTTGACACTACAAGTTTACTGGTTGTTCCGTTTTAGTTTAATGAACCCCTGAATAGACCGAGCCTAGCCAATCATTGATTTATGTCCTATACTTATCGTGTTATAAGTGTATTGATGATACTGTGAGCAAGAAAAAAACCGATATCACCCTTAATGTAACAGCCCATAAAGAGGGTTGTTTGATATATCCAACCCTTAAAGCTATTGATAGTATGCTTGCTCAGCTGTACTCACGCTACAACGACGTATGTGTGCAAGTTAATATCGGTCTGGATTCAGCAGATGAGATTACGAAACAATACGTCCATAAATATGCCCAGAAAAGTAGTTTCCCTGTAACAGTATTTGAGAATGCCTTTCACGACCCTTCAAAAAATAGAAACTTCTTGATTTCAAAAAGTGACGGTGAATACATATTATTCCATGATGGCGATGACTTATTCAGTGGTGACTATCTGGTGACCGCCTACGCTCAAGCACGTTCTATGGGTTTCCCCTGCATTATTACCCCAGGGTTTGTTATACCATTTGATGAAACGAAGATACACTACATTCAGAAGTACTACGGGACTGAATCTCCCCAGTTTTGTAAAAGTTCATTTTTTAGCACCAATAGTTTCACTTCACAAAATCTTGTACACAGGAAAATATATGAGGAGGTACGCTATGCTGAAAACACCAAACCGTACGGGTATGAGGACTGGCACTGGAATACTGAAGTAATTGCAAGGGGTTATAATTTCTACCCCGCTGAAAAAACATTATTTTTTTATCGCTATAAAACGATGCATGAATCGGTCAGAATAGCAGCGGGTATGTCGAATGCTGTCATTAATAGTTCGAGACTCTTTGATCCAGAGATTTATCGCGGGCTTAGTCATGTACCTTACGCGTGTTATGCGCCGCTTCAAAACTCATATGCCATCACCGAGGTGATTACGGAAATCATCGAGGAACCACCCGCCGATCCATCGCGATTGCCCCTGACAACAAAGCTTGTGGCTTCAATTCGAGACTCCGCCCAAAAACATATGCCAATAAACGGAAGATTCTATGGTTTCTATGCCCATCAGTATAGGTCGATCCAGCAACTTTTATCTCCCATAATTGGGCGGCTACGCTCAATAAATAACGTTAACCAATTTTTACATCACCAATCGGAAGCATTTCATCGTCTTTTTTCCCCAGTTCACATCATTGTAAACCATACACCCATAAAGCAGCCCCTGCACTACTCTACGAGCAAGTCACTAAACCGTAACCGCCTCGAAGCATTAGGGTTTGGTGAAACCCAAATCAAAAGTTGGAAAGACCTAAATGAAATTGAGAACAGTATACTCATTTCCCAAGATTCACTCTATAACATGGTCGTTCTGAACAACATTAACCTTACTCCCCTTGATGACCTTTATTATAATTTCTGTGCAGAATATTACGAGAAGGGGATCACAGACATTATTCTTACTCCACACCTAGTGATTGGGGGAGCCGACAATGCCATGATCTATCTAGCCAACCAACTATCCAAAATTGGAAGAAAGCCAATGCTCATCACAACGATAAGCGGTAATAAATCCCCTGCATCACCGAGAATTAAACAGATACATGGAGCAGCCTTCTTTGATCTGGGCAACGAGAATTTAAGTATTGATGACGAGGCAAAGATATTGTTTCTGGTACGAATTCTACAAAATTGGGACATAAAATCATTTTCTGTCATGAACTCCATGACAGGTTATGATTTATTAGCCCGCTACGGAATGCTTGTTTCTTCTTATACAAAGCCGTACATTTTCGTCTTCAGTAAAGGGCACAATGAGCTGGGCATGAAGCATGAGTATTTCCCCCTTCGCCGTGCTGGTCAGTACGCCCAGAGAATCATTACCGATTCACACTTTTTTTCAAACTATATTGCGTCGTACTACGGCTGGTCTACAGATAAGGTCACGACTATATCGCTCCCCTATGACCCAGTAAATATACACGTCAAAAAGTCAGGCATACAAAAGAAAGTATTGTTTATGTCAAGACTCACTCGAGAAAAGCAGATTCACGTCATGCTACAGGTTGCGAAGAGGTTGCTGCCGCATGGGATTTCGTTCGATATTTATGGAATTAAAGACGATTCGTACTGTAACGAAATACTTTTCGACGAAAAAGTTAAAGAACTCGAGAACGTCACTTTTAGGGGTAGCGTCTCGTCTTATGAAGATATCGATCCGGACCAGTACGATATATTTTTGATGACTTCTTCCTACGAGGGAATCCCCTTGACACTACTGGACTCTATTAAGGCTAACTTGTTTATTGTGTCTTCGCGCGTTGGGGGTATCGGTGAAGAGATCGTTCAGGGACAAAATGGACTATTAGTCAATGACAGTTCAAATGTACCTGGTTATGCGAAGGCGATTTTACAGTACTATAAAGATAAGTCGTTACATAATCTTGAAAAGCGAGCTAAGGCGAACTCCTCTTCTCTTGTACGACACTCGTACCCATCGTTTGCTGAACGCATTACCCTGCTATATCAGTAAAATCAGGTTAGATGGTTCTTGGCTACCGCATATTTTTTATAAAACTCGGCGCTAAAGTTTGCTACAATACCATTACTCGGCAATGCAAGAAGACTACGGTCTTTGTTGTTTTTCTCCGGTTCGGTGCTGACTGCCACTATTAAACGTATAAGGATGTCGTACGATGATAAAGTCTCTAAGTCAGAAACCTATACCCGTTTACTGGTGGCGATATCAGTATCCCTCGAAGTTAAATTTTGGCGATGAGATAACACCATATTTGATTAAGCGAATATTTAATTTGCCCGTCGGCTGGTCGCCCATAAGCCGCTCCCACCTAATCGGTACGGGTTCCATTCTTGAACATTGTTCACGAAAATCAACTCGAATGAACCATAAAATATCCGTATGGGGAAGCGGTTTTATTGAAGAGGTTGATGACAATAGCTTCGATATTAACAAATTCGATTTTTATGCCGTTAGGGGCGTTTTGAGCGCACAACGTATAGGCAAGCCTTGCATTGCCGTGGGTGACCCTGGACTTTTGATGTCTTACGCATTTCCCGAATTTTTGACTAGCGACAAGCCATATAGGGTAGGCGTGATTCCCCATTACGTTGATATCGACTCACCAGAGCTTTCTCAATACCGTTCAGCGCCAGATATACTCATCATTAATCCCTTGGATTCTCCTCTCAGTGTTGCCGCCAAGATCAACCAGTGTAAAATAATACTCTCCTCGAGTCTTCATGGCTTAATATTTGCTGACTCATATGGCATACCGAGTTACTGGACGCCTTTATCGAATAACCTTACGGGTGGTGCATTTAAATTCCATGATTACTACTCTGTCTATCAGGAACGAGCCGTGCCATCCGACCTCCATCAACAGATAAAACAATGGGAAGAACTGTACGCTTCTTTTATCCCCAGGGGTATAGCCCGGCTTCAAAATCAGCTCATTGAATCTTTCCCCTTTACAAATTCTCCGCAAAGCTATTTTGCTGATTCCGGAAGTAGGCAATGCCTAAAACAAGAAGGGTGAGTACGATAGCGAATGGGATGAGCGCGTACCAACCACCGTCAAACACCCGCCAGATGGTCACAACGGCGCTGTCATGCGAGACAACACTGTAGCGAGCATCCTGTATGGCCTGCGCCATGGGGTTCATGAATATCAATTTCTGAAACGCGGGGTTTTCGATACGAGTCAACGGATAAAGTATGGGTGTCAGGTAGAACCCCGCTTGCATAAACAGTTCCCAGATGTACTGAATATCACGAAACTTCACAAACATAGCCGAGAGAAAGAAGGACAGACCAAGCCCCAACACATAAACTTCAATGATGATGAGCGGAAGCCAGGCTAAAGTCGCAAGCGGTGACACGTGATTGAGCATCATGAACACAATGAGTACCAGCAGGTTAAGACAGAGGTTTATCAGCGCATTAAGGCTGGTGCTAAAGACTATCATCCAGCGTGGGATGCGGATTTTGCGTATAAGGTCGCCGCGGCCAACGATACTACCAAGGCTCTGCTGAGTCATCTCCGCAAAAAAGTTCCAAAGAATGATGCCTACGAAAAGGTATACCGGAAAGTGCGGCACTCCCTTTCCGAGCGGAAACACCGTAGTAAACACGACGTACAGGATGAGAAACATAAACAGCGGACGCAGAAGCGACCACAGATAGCCTACCACCGAGCCCTGGTAGCGCAGCTTGAAGTCAGTCTTCACTAACTGTAGCAGCAGTGCGCGGTTCTTCTTGGAAATAACGCGTTGTATGGTTCCCATGTCTGGTGAAGTATTATAACAGCTCAGACGAGCTGGTGAAACGGACGGTACTTTGGCAATAACGAACTCCGTTCCTTCTTGTTTCCGTTCCTGCGTTATAGAATAAGATAGACAATGACAAAGTCGACGCATAAAACCGTAGTCATAATCCCTAACCTGAACGGTGGTGAGGCGTTAGCCAAGGCGGTCGCCTCATTACGGGCACAATCCGTGGCCTGCCATATTATCGTTGTAGATAATGCCAGCACCGACGGCTCAGCAGAAGCAGTCACCGCGAAATTCCCCGAAATCGAGCTTATTCGACACTCACGAAACCTCGGTTACGCCGGGGGCGTCAATGCCGGCCTGCGCCGTTGTTTAGAAAATGGAGCGCTATACGCCGCCGTTTTTAACGATGATGCCGTTGCCGAGGCAAGCTGGCTGGAACGTCTGGTTGCCTACCTCGAGGAGTATCCGGAGTCAGGAGCAGTAGCCTGTAAAGTTTTGCAGTCCGACAAAAAAACTATCGATAGCACAGGAGACTATCTCACGAACTGGGGACTACCCTATCCGCGGGGACGAGGTGAAACCGACAGGGGTCAATACGACATCCCAGGTGAAATCTTTGCCGCCAGCGGTGCTGCTAGCTTGTTTCGGGTCGAAGCACTTCGGCAGGTTGGGTTATTTGACGAAGCGTTTTTTGCGTACTATGAAGATGTCGACCTCGGCTATCGCCTGCAGAGCCAAGGTTGGAAAGTTGGCTACGAACCAAGAGCCCTTGTCTACCATGCCATAGGTATGACCAGCAGTCGCATGAAGGGTTTTACGACATACCAAACGCTCAAGAACCTGCCGCTTCTTGTCTGGAAAAACACGCCTTTTCTGTTGCTTTTCCGGGTTCTGCCACGTTTTTACCTAGCCTACTGGCTGTTTTTTGGCCGAGCCATCCTGCGACGGCATGTCTGGGCAGCCGCCAAAGGTGTCATCATGTCTACCTTTTGGCTATTTTGGAAACTCCCAGAAATAATGATTCTAGATACGAAACGACGTGTCAGTACCCGGTACATCTGGTCGATACTGCATCATGATCTCCCTCCCAACGCGAGCGCCCTGAGAAGCCTACGAAAAAAATGGTGGCGGTTAAGGGGTAAACCCTCGTGAGACACATTGTTATTGACGCGAGGGAGTCGGGGACGAGTACTGGACGGTACATAGATAAGCTGATCGAGAACCTTCACGCCCTGAAGCCAGCGCACCGCATAACCATTCTGGCGAAGCGAAACCGTCTGGCGTACCTGAAAAACATGGCGCCAGATTTTCAGGTGGTGGCGTCCGATGTGAAGGAGTTTACGTTTGCCGAGCAGCTGAAGCTCAAGAAGCAGATAAAGCAGTTGCGGCCAGATTTGGTACATTTTGGTATGGTACAGCAGCCGGTTTTGTACCGCGGGAAAACCGTGACTACCATGCACGACCTAACGACCGTACGTTTTTGTAACCCCGCCAAGAACGCCCTTGTGTTTTGGGCAAAACAGCAAGTATACAAATGGGTCAATAAACGGGCGGCGCGCAAATCTACCGCCATCATCACGCCCAGTGAGTTTGTGAGGCAGGACGTGGCAGAGTTTTGCCACGTTGCACCGAGTAAGATCACCGTTACTCTCGAGGCGGCTGACGCCATTTCGCAGCCGGCCGAGCGAGTAACCGAGCTCGAAGATAAGCAATTCATCATGTACACCGGCCGGCCAACGCCACACAAAAACTTGGCCCGGCTCATTGATGCCTTTGTGCTGCTGCAGCGGGATCGCCCCGCGCTGCACCTGGTTTTAGCCGGGAAAATAGATGCTAACTACCGTGCACATGCCGCACGCGTACAAGCCGCTGGCATCCCCAATGTAGTCTTCACTGATTTCGTTTCTGATGGGCAGCTACGCTGGTTGTATGAAAACTGCGCAGCGTATGTGTTCCCGAGCCTAAGCGAAGGGTTCGGGCTGCCGGGGCTAGAGGCGATGGTGCACGGCGCGCCGGTGGTTAGCAGCAACGCCACGTGCTTGCCGGAGGTCTACGGTGACGCGGCACACTACTTTGACCCGCTGGACGTTTCCGACATTGCTGCAAAAATCGGTGACGTACTTTCTAATGAAGCGCTACGAAGCAATTTGATAGCACAGGGCAGAAAGCAAGCCAAAAAATACTCCTGGCGCCGCATGGCCCAACAAACCCTAGATGTCTACGAAACCGCTCTCGAAAATTAAACCTAGTAATATTCCTTCAGCGCTGGGCCGGAGCAGCTTGCGCTTACAACCAGTATAGACCTGTCGTAATCTGCTCCATACATGTCTTTTCTCTTGTACTCGTAGTCGATTCCGCAGCTTAGTTCCTTATACTTATAGACCTTTACACTAATTATTGACGGTGTAGAAATATTATTTTTGGTATTGTCATACGCAAAATCCCATATTAAGCTCTTCTGTTTTTCGTTCAAGTCGGCGATGGTTTTAGTAATACGATCCTCCGACAGCACATCATAGTGAAGCGTCTCCTCAACAGTACATCCCAGGCTCCCCCTGCTGAACTTTTCGGAGCTGTAGCTGCAGTATTTTCTGACTTCTTTTGTGCTGGGGGCGAGTTTGGCGGCTTCATCTACGAATGTGGTGATTTGTTTTTCGGCGCTTCTGTAGATGCTTCTTTCTTGGTAGATTTGGGCTTGTTTAAAGCCAAAGAAGCCAGCAGCCAGGAGTACTAGGCTTGCTATGGCTAGCTGGGTAGTAGAACGTTTGCTATACCAATGCCGGAGGGCTACTAGACACTTTGGGGTTTTCTTATTGAGAGTGGGCTTTGGTGTTTTTGGCATATGCTTATTGTAGCAGCTAGTCGGCCCGGCGTCGAAATGCCCGCCGTAGTAGTACTGCGAGGAGTAAGGTAACAACCAGCACAACTACATGCCTGGTATAGCCTGGGTGGTTCTGCTTCGGCTGCTCCGTCCTGGCCACAGCTGCTTTGGGCGTGGCGCTGCCTAGCACGCTGCTTTTTGAGGGCTGCGCTACTATTTCTGATCGATCTGGAGTGTAGGTGACGGGTACAAACCCGAAATCGATTGGTAAGGTTCCGGCCGCGATACGCGCAGCAGCCGTAAGTTCTGTTTTAGCGGCCGTTACCATACCGGCCGATGGAGGTACCGCACCGCCAGAGTTCGTCTGGGATGAGTTATTTTCCTCTGTTGGGTTCACCTGGGGCGAAATGTAGGGCACGAGTAGACTATTTTCGCCAGTAGTGATTTCATCACCAGTATCTAATACCAAAGGACCTCCAAGAGGAAGCTCAGGCACTGGTTCTACGGTAGGATTGCTACGTACTTCCCCGTCACAGCTATCGTCGATACCATCTAGATCTTCATCAAGATTGCCTTGCCGAAAAGTCGCGCACGGGTCATGGTCATTTGGAACATCGTCGCCGTCTAAATCCTCTACAGTTTCAGCTATATACACTGCTTGCCTCAGGTCAACTGGCTGACCAATTGTGTCCGTTCCGTAGATATCTAGTGTGTGAAATCCTGGCGGAATACTATCTGGAATAGTAAAGCGAGCCGGTATTTCTGAGTCATAGACTCCTTCATAAACCGTAATTGGGTTTGACCGTAAGACGATCTGCATATTTGTGTTCGGCTTTAACGTTCCGCCCGAAATATTTGTGGAATATGGATTTCCCTTGAGCAGAATATCTGGTGTGTCGTTGTCGTTCATCCACTTTATGGCTTCTCTGTGTCTAAGCTGCTCTGGCAGGTGTGGAGCGCCTTTTAGTAGAGCATCGTTGTAATCGACGCTTGGTTTACTATCTGTTCGTGGCGCCGGCATTGAGGTGGTCAGGTTGGAGGTTTTGGCCAGAACGGCTTGAGCGAGCAGCTTATGGCCCAACTGGGTGGGGTGGTAGCTTTCGTTTCCTATGGCTAAGAAACCAGACCTTCCTCCGAGTGAAATTGGCACACTGGTGAGCCCAATGTCATTTCCCTTCACGATACCATTCACGCCACTCTGGTTTGCTGGTGCCTCGCACAAACGGTAGCCATTTAGAGCGTTTTCGGTGTCTACGTAATATGCACCAGCCTCCGCTGCGGCGCGTTTTATGACCGTGTTTAGGTAGGTTATGAGCTGGTTACTAAACTTTATCTCGTCACTACTGAGTTGCACATTAGACCTACAGGCTCCCCCTATTTTCGCGACTTGGGGGTAGCCAACGACATACAGTCGTCCACTGCTTTCACTCAGCACACTCTTGTACGTTTTGACAAGACGGTCGTACTGGCCAATGATTTGCTCCATAACCTGCAGCCGGTCTTCGTAATACTGATAACATGTGTCCGGCAGGCCGACGTCTATACAGGTCACTAGTATATCCTTGAACCCGATGTCATTGCCCCCCACAGACAAAAGGACAGTACGGGGTTTGTATTCGCGGGCGAAGATGTTTTGTTGGGCGTAGCCGGGGGAGAAACTATCTAGAATGGATTCCTGCTCACTGTCTAGCCTTTCTTTCCAAGCTATACTGTCTTTACCTTTATACTGCCCTTCGCTAGTAATCTTCTTTTTAATATCGGTCCCGGGGTCGCCGGCGGCCATCGATACATCTAGCATCTTGGCGCCAGAGCAAGCAACCGAGCGGCTGTGCTGGAAAAGCTGCGGACCGATCCGGTACGGGTACGAGTACATGGAGAGGTGGCATTTGTTTTGTTTGGTGTCGGTGCCATAAAAATAGGTCCCGGCGGCGCCCTCGCCTGATATGTACGAATCGCCCAGGGCGAGCAGGCCAACGTACTCGCGGCTGGTTGTTTCTGGCACCGTCACGCTATAGCGGGCGACCTTGAACGCCGTTGCGCTCGTTCGGCTATATACCGTGTCGAATGTGATGGTGTGGTTGCCGACAAAGCGCACGCGGCGCGGGTATTCGGCGGCGGGCAAGACATCGCGTATGCCGCGCGTGTTGCCAGTGCGGTATTCGCCTGTCCAATAATCTTTGTACTCACAGGGGTGAGTGGTCTTGGCGGTCGCCAGATTTGGGTACTGTTCGCTGCAGCTTACCTTATCATAAACCCGCAGAGAGGGTTTCGGCGCGGTAGCCGAGCCGGTGTTTAGTGTGACGGCGACGAATCGGCCGTCGTCGCTTACCGCCATGGTATCGCCCCGCGTATCGCCAGGCTTGAAAGCGACCGCCTCCCAAGATATGAGCTTACCTTTAAAATCGGTTGTGTCGTAGACCATGATACCCCCGCCGGCTACAAGCGTTACAAGCCACTGCCCGTTCTGCGAATAGGCGACGCCAGTGTGCGCGAACGCGATGTTTTCTTCAGTTGTGGCCGTTTTTTTGTACGTCAGGGTTTTGGTGGGCTGACCATTGTACTGGTACTCCCTCACATAGCCGTTATACTGGGCAAATACGAGCTTGCTGGGGTCATACGTACCCACTTGGGTTATCATGCCATAAGACCAGGACGGTGGGTTGTACTGGGTCAGGAGAAGGTTGGACTTGCCTGGCACACTTGGTAGGATCCTGGGACTCGATGAGCTGTATGGATACGTTCCTTTTGGCCCATCGTAAAGATAGCCGCTGGTCATGAGCCCGAGCGGTGTTTGGTAGGCGCAGGACGGCACACCATTGGGCTGCGTTTTCATCTGGCAGTCGATCGAGGTACTTTGCGGCTCCTGGTTATCTGGCAGGTCGCTCAGTTTGGTTATGGTTGGTTCGATGTTTAGTAGCCAGTGGGCTTGGTCGGTACTGGCCGCAGCCACCGAAAATACTATCCCGATCGAGACGAGGCATAAGAATACTGATGTTGTGAAGCGAAACCACCTCATATATAAACTCACTTTAAATATAAAATACTACATATTGATAGATAATGCAAATAGCTTGTTCTGAACCACCCACACTTTCTTGATGTCATCTTGAGTCCTTCGGCGTTGCTCAGGATAAACTCCGTCGAAAGATCTCCTTGGTATTGCCACCAACGAGATTCCTCCACGGAGCCTGCCCTGAGCGAAGCCGAATGGGGTCGGAATGACAAAGGGGGAGAAGTGTGGGTGGCTCAGTAGCTTGTTGTGCCGTTTACCTGGAGAATAGTTGCTGGAGAGCGGCGGCTGTTTTGGCGCTATCGTGACGAATGAGGGTCCGGGCCACACCAGTGTCGGCCGGATCCTGAGCGGCAGGAATATCAGCAACCAGCTGTGCGCCAATCGCCTCGGCGCGTAGCTCACTGAACCTGGCAGGCGAGACATCTGCCGGTTCTTCCCCGCCCGCGGCGTACCGCTCCAGCATATCTGGTGCAATGGGCTGCGTGTTGTACAGTACGGTGTCGATTACCTCTGTGCTAAGATATTCTTCCATGGCTTGTACGTAGTCCGCTATGTGCCAGCCCAGGTGTTGTTCCGGGCGATTCATAAGGTCGGCTACACAGATCACCTTGGCTGAGGTTGTCTGCAGCGCTTCTGGCACGCCGTTTACGGCAAACATTGGCAGCAGCGTCCAATACAGTCCACCGGGGGCGATAATCACCCAGTCGGCGCGGGCAATCGCCTGAGCGGCCTCCGGGTTTAGGTGTGCGGCTGGCTCAAGCGAGAGCTTTACCGCCTGGCGGTTCATGATCTTGTGCAAACGCACCGCCTCTTGGCCCCTGATGACAGCGTCGCCGTCTTGCATAACAAGCTGGTGATTCGTGAGCGTTACCGGCAGCACTCGCCCGCTTGTGTCCAGCAGGCGGCTGGCGATATCTATGGCCGCCTGAAAATCGCCCTGCTCCCGCTCGAGCGCGGCGAGCAGCAGGTTGCCCACTGGGTGCCCGGCCAATTCTCCGGCGTCAAAACGGTACGAAAACAGCTGAGCGATTTCCGGCTTGCGGCTCAGTGCGGCCAGGCATTGACGCACGTCGCCCGGCGGCAGCACGCCGTAGTCGCGCCTGAGCCGACCGGTCGAACCGCCATCGTCACACATATTAACTACAGCTGTCAGATTGGGAGTTAGGGTCTTCAGCCCAAGCAAAAGTTCATAGCTGCCGGTACCGCCGCCAAGCAGGACAATCTTCGGCGCGCTGTCCATGGCTTACGCTGCCGCTGGTTTAATCACGATGTGGCGGTCGCGACCTTCGCCCACCGAATCACTGGTTAGGCCGGCGTCTGACGCCACGCGGTGGACAGTGCGCCGGTCGGCGGCGTTCATGGGTTTCACTTCGTATGGCTCACCCGTTTCTTTCACCTTTTTCACCCAATCCTCGGCTGCAAGGGCAAGTCTGTCGGCGCGCTGTTTTTTGTACTCAGCTACGTCGACATTCACGCGGCACACGGTGTAATTCTGGTTCTTGAGTGCGCTGCTCACGATAAATTGCATAGAGCGCATGGTTTCGCCGCGCTGGCCGATGAGAAAGCCATTCAGGTGCGTCGACGGGATGTTGAGTTCGATGACCTCATCGTCCTCGGTGGTGGCATACACATCGGTGTTGAGACCAAAAAACGATAGCAGATCCTCTAAGTATTTTTTAGCGTATTGAATCGCCGCTTCGACATCTTCATTCATGTTCGTTACCTCCGTTTCTTCTTAGCTTTTTTGGAGGCTTTGGCGCGTATTTGTTTTGAGGAGGTTGCTACGATTTCAGCTTCCGGCATGGAAGATATAGTGATTTTGCTGCCGCGTTCGGTCGTACGTATGGGTTTGGCCCGCACGGACGTTTTGGTCTGCTCCGGGGACTCGGCTGACTCGGTTGTTTCCGCTGCCTCGACGAGCTGTTCGGCGTCATCTTTGAGAGCGGCACGCTGCTGTAGATAAGCGACCAAGCCACCGGTGAACCAGTACAGACTAAGGGCGGCAGCGATATTGACAGTAAAGACCAGCACCATAACGGGGATAACGTACTGCATACTGCGGCCGACAGCAGCGTTCACTTCAGCCTGGTCGGCTGGCTGGCCTTCCCCCGCGGCCTTCAATATATGACGGAGTTTGCGGCTGTCTTTGTCTCGAGGCATGAGCTGGCGGCTAGTTAGGAATTGGATACCAGCGCTCAAGAAAACTAGCGCCAGAGCCGGCAGGTATGCGCCCGTAGAACTCAACGCTGCCTTAGATAAATCAATCAGGCCAAACAGAGAGTTGTCGAACGCTTTGATGTTTTCCGCAAGGTGCTGCATCCACGGGAGTTGCTGTAGTGGCCCGTAGGCAAACTGGACGATCTGGTTTGGGTCTTTGATGACCTTCACGAGCCCCATATATAAACCGATGAGGACGATCATCTGCACAATGAGGGTTGGGAACATGCCGAGCGGGTTCACACCCCGCTCTTTGTAGAGCTCCATCATCATCCGCCCTTCCAGCTGCCGGTCTCCCTTGGCTTCTTTCTTGATGCGCTTTAGCTCGGGCTGGAGCTGACGAGTAATTTTTGTCTGGCGCAATTGCTTTTTCACCAGCGGCCACATAAGCAGGCGAATCACTATGGTGAATAAGATGATAGCTAAGCCAAAATTGTGCCCGGGTATGAGCGCATAGATGAGCACCAGCAAATTGAAGATTGGTTGTACGATAAGCTCGGTAAACATTTACACTCCTGTGTCTTTCACTATATCACGGCGGGCCTTCGGTCGGCCACCGGACTGCGCTTTTGACAACAAGTTGGCTAGCTCGCTGCGCACCTCCTCGGCTGCCATGGTTGCTAGTGAAACATCAAACACTGTTATCACAAGCTGTACGCCGTCCAGATGTTTTGCGTAGTCCGTGCGCAGGATTTCATAGAGCCGACGGCGGATACGGTTGCGCACCACTGCCGATTTGTGCACCTTGCGGCTGACGATGATGACGGCGCGAAATGACTGTCCGGACTCGGTTTGGTAGCGCAGCCCAAGCCTCTTGGTCCTAGCAGACTGCCCGACCCTATAGAGCCGTTGGATGGCCCGGCTGCCGGTAAAGCGGTGTTGTTGTGCTAGCACGTTGTCTGCCTATGATCGTCAGATTTAATGCGTCAGACGAACGCGGCCCTTATTGCGCCGGCGCTGCATGACAGTACGGCCAGCCTTTGTGGCCATGCGCTTCATGAAGCCGTGTACCTTCGAGCGGTGAATCTTTTTTGGTTGGTATGTCCTTTTGGGCATGGTGGTTTCCTTCGGTTTACTTCCTAGTAGTATAGCATGCGGCAGCACGTTTTGGCTGCCGATGAACTCTGGATATGCTTGCTATTCGCGTCATAGTATAGCAGAGTTATCCCCCTTTTCACAATGTTATCCACAATTTAACAGGGGTGGTTGTTTGTTGTGGATAACTCGACCCCTTGGGAGCGGCAATCGGCTTGACAAAATAGTTGTAGAAAAAGCTGTGGAAAACATCCTACCTGTTCGCGTATAGTTATACACACTTAGTGGAACGGGGGCAGTGTGAGCGTTGTGCAAGAAGAAAGAATGTGGCAAACCATTCTCGGTGATATCGAGATTAGTTTGTCGCGGGCCAACTATTTAACTTGGTTTAAAAATACACGGGTTCTTAAACAAACCGACAGCGAGCTGCTCATTAGCGTTCCCAATATCTTTATAAAGAACCAGTTGGAGGTTAAGTACCGCCAGCTCATCTACGACACCATTCACAAGAACAATCTGCCCATCCAGAATGTGGAGTTTAAGATTCAGTCCGCACCCAAACAGGCCGGTGATGAACCTATGGTGTTTGAGCGCACCACCTCCGAAGGGTCATCGCCCATAACAACTTCTCCGGCTCCTAGCTCGTCAGCTTCAGGCGGTTTGAATGAAAAATACACCTTTGAAAACTTCATTGTGGGCGCCGGAAATGAGTTAGCTTATGCGGCTTGCCAGGCCGTGGCCGCCGAACCGGGCACAAAATACAACCCGCTCTTTTTGTATGGTGGCGTTGGGATCGGCAAAACCCATCTAATCCAGGCGGTCGGCACCGCCATAGTGAAGGCTCGGCCCGGTACTAAGGTCATCTACATAACTAGTGAGCAGTTTGTGAAAGATTTCGTGGAAGCACTCCGCGCCAAACGAGCAGCTGATTTTGCTGGGTACTACCGGGCAGCTGACGTGCTCATTGTAGATGATGTCCAGTTTTTTGCCGGGAAAGAAAAGGTGCAGGAAGAGTTCTTCCACACTTTTAACACCCTGCGGCAGGCCGACAAGCAGATGATACTAAGTAGCGATAAGCCCCCGAAGGACATCCCCACCCTCGAGGAACGCCTGCGTAGTCGGTTTGTGTGGGGGATGAGCATCGACATGCAAAACCCCGACTTCGAAACTCGCTGCGCAATCGTGCAGTCTAAGGCGGCCGAACAGGGCGCAACATTAGACACCGATGTTGTTGAGTTCTTAGCAACTCAATTCCAGTCAAACATTCGTGAGTTAGAGGGCGCACTGAACCAGATGTTGGCGTTTTGTGAACTGCGTGGTTTGGCGCCAAACTTAGCGATTGTAACTGGGCTAATCGGAAATGGCGCTGGGAGGCCGAAACATCTTAGTGCACGGCAGATTATTGAGCGCTGCGCGAAATATTACCAGGTGTCGTTGGAAGACCTTATGAGCCCAAAACGGGATAAGGACATTGTTTTACCGCGCCAAGTCGCTATGTTCTTACTACGGAGCGAGTTACACCTTAGTTTCCCTAAAATTGCACATGAACTTGGGCGTAAGGATCACACCACCGCAATCCATTCGGTTGATAAAATCACCAAAGAAAGTGAGTTTGATCCGACAGTGCGAACCGCACTACACGATATTAAGGAGCGGCTCTATGGGTAGGTTGTGTATGGCTTGTGGATATTCTGAGAACAACCATGTTTATATACCTATTATTGTCCCGTCTTCGTTTTTAGGCGCTGCTTCATTAGGGGATAAGGTGCTTGGTTTTACTATTGTTTTTACACGAGCTCACTATGTAGTAGTCCACACCGTCTTACGGTTTTTAACCTCTGTTTTTCTGGTCTTTTCCTCATCTTCCACAGGACCAATAACAAGCCTCTGCTGCTTTATAAACAATCTTTTTGTTAGTAGGTGGGTAAGGACCCAGAAAGGCATACTATGAAGTTAAAAGTTACTCAAGAAAACCTAACGAAAGCACTTGGCTATGTTGCTCGTGTTGCACAAACCCGCGGTACCCTGCCGGTTTTAGCAAATGTTCTCCTTACAGTCGAAGATAATCGCCTCAAGCTCGCGACTACCAATCTCGACATCGCCATATCCTGCTTAGTGGGCGCGCAGGTACAGGAAGAAGGGTCGTTAACTGTTCCAGCCCGGCTATTACAAGACCTAGTCGCCGGATTGCCCGCTGGTGTGATTGAGCTAGAACAAGACGAACTGCGGCTCAAAGTAAACGCCGAACAATATAAATCAGTCATTAATGGTGTGAGCGCCGAAGAGTTTCCAGTCATGCCAGCCATAGAGACGGGTACCACCATAAACATCCCCGCCCCCCTCCTTAAGGAGGGTTTACAACAGGTTGTGTTTGCTGCCTCAAATGATGAAAGTAGACCAGTACTTACAGGGGTACTTTTTCATACAATCGACAAAGCACTATATATAGCAACCACCGATAGCTACCGGCTCGCGGAAAAGAAAATCACACCACTTAAACAAGACATAAACCTGCTCATTCCCGCCAGCGCCCTCCATGATGTATTGAGGATTATTAACGATCAAACCGGTGAGGTTGAGATGGTATGCGACGAGCAACAAGTTCTTTTCCGGGCTGGAGATGTCGAACTAACAACCAGGCTAATAGAGGGTAACTACCCGGACTACAAAAAACTTCTGCCGGCTAGTTTTGCAACAGTCGCTACCTTGCAGCGAGCTGAACTCATTAATATCACTAAAGTTACAAGTCTCTTTGCCCGTGAGAGTGCCGGCAGTATCGTCCTTAGCGTCGATGAAGCTAGTGGCAGTATCTGGATCCGTGCCGTTGCATCACAACTAGGTGAGAATAACGCCACTGCCACAGTGAAAGCAGTTGGGTCAGGTTCGATAACACTCAATTCTCGCTATCTACTAGAGGCCCTGCAGGTTATGGGCGGCAAAGATGTGACTATTGGGTTTAATGGCAAAGTGGAGGCGGTGCTACTCACCGACCCAGACCAGGACGACTATAAACACCTGATCATGCCCTTAAAGAGTTAATGACTAGGCTATACTTAAGATAGTATGGTCTCAGATATACATGTACAGCACTTTCGCTCATACGAAGACGCCTCGTTTGAGTTTGGCGAAGGCGTAAATATAATTGTTGGGCCGAACGGGAGTGGCAAAACAAATCTTCTTGAGGCGATCCTGGTGCTCGCCCGCGGCGGCTCGTACCGGGTTTCTGACGCCGATTTACTGCGGTTTGGGGCTGATTGGGCACGACTCGACGCCCACACTGGAAACGGTGGCGAAAGAACTGTAAAACTGCAAAACCAGGGCACAGTAAAGAAGACCTACCAACTCGACGGCAAGGCATATACGCGTTTACCCCAGCAAAAACACCTCCCGGTGGTTTTATTTGAACCAAACCACTTGTTTGTGTTGCAGGGGCCGCCAGAGGGCCGCCGTAACTACCTCGACGATATTCTGGAGCAAACAACCCCCGGCTACACTAGTTTTCGTAAGAATTATCGCCGCGTGCTAGCCCAGCGCAACGCGCTACTAAAACACCCCAATGCTAAAAACCAGGATTTTTTCCCCTGGAACCTGCGCCTCAGCGAACTTGGGGCGGTTATTCATCGAACGCGGCGGGCATTCATCGACGAATTGAACGAGGCGATTATGGGGCTTTACCACGAGTTGGCTGGTGAAAAAACATCACTAACACTCACCTACAGTAGTCACCTACCCCCAGTGGAGTACGAAACCAAACTGCTCCGCGCCCTCGAGGATAATTTTGAAAAAGATATAGCGCGCGGCTTTACTACATATGGCCCACACCGAGAAGATATGCAGGTATTATTTGATGGTAACCCAGCGGAGTTGGTGGCGTCGCGCGGTGAAATCCGCTCTGCTACCTTAGCTCTCAAGATTCTCGAGCTACAGAAACTTCAAACAACCACCAACCAAACACCACTACTACTTCTAGACGATGTCTTTAGTGAGCTGGACGGTGCTCGCCGCCGTGCCCTCACGGCCCATTTGCAGGCTTACCAAACCTTCCTCACAACCACCGACGCCGACATAGTGGTCAAACACTTCACCACCAGCACCATCATCCCCATCGGATAACCAGGGCACTATTCGTCGGCCGGTTTCATTGGTAGCGAACCTGAAAAAAGCTGCTTTCCTGACAGGTCGCTAAGTGTTAGTCGTACTGCGTCAAATCCACCGTACTCTAGTCGACCACGGTATGGCGTTTGATCGATTCGGCCGTTAAATGTTAATTCGAACCACAAGCTCGTGCTGTTTCTGTCGCGCGGCCCGGGGGTTATACCTGTAATAGAGATGGTTTTGGCGGATTGATTGTACTTAAAAAACAACTGCCTTAGGTTTGCGACCTGACTAGAAGTAACGCCTGAGCTCAATAAACTACTCTCACCTATAAAACCAATATCTTCCACAGAAGAAATATGAGGAGAGTCTTTTTCCATATCTATTTCTATGGTTGATGGCACCGACCTCTTCAAAGAAACAATTTTCAGCGAGCTTTTTCCATCTCTGGAGGCCCCAACGTAATACACACCAGGAGAAAGCCGTACGGTGGCCGAACCGAGGCCGACATAGACCGCTTGTGTATTGACTCGACCTACACTGAGTAGTGCAGCTTTATCGCTTGATACGATATGCAACAATCCGTTTGTGCGGGCAACATAAACAGCAACACCCAACCGAACAGCGAGACACATAAAAGCCAAAATCACAATCAACCACAATAGTCTTAGTATCTTCACGTTACCACCAACACCACTAGATGGGTTCATAGAGCATTCCTTCGTTGTTTAAATATTGCACCAAATCTGTCGGCATAGAGTACGTGTCTGCCTTGGAAAAACTGGTACCCGGTCCAAGCACAACTCTAAAAACACCACTACTCTTCTGTAACACCGCCATTCCATCATAATTTTTACCACTGCTTGTTAGTCGTACAACTTTCCAGCTTGCAAAGCTGCGTATCTCCCCGAATGAAAAATCTTTACCATACTCCGGTATATCTCCGTTGCCATTTGCTCCAATGGCAAGTGCAACCGGCCCAGCGAAATCAGTAGCAACCCTTAGGCGCACATGGTTACCACCCTGGACGGACGGCGGTATGGTTAATGCAGTGACTAGCAAAAACAATATGGCTGTAATTGGTACAAAAAACGACTTACTCATCTATGCTCCTCTAGTTTTATTGCACGCCCGGTCCCGAATAACGCAAATATAGATAACCCGACCCAGCCGTGAAGGCGGATGGTCCAACCTGCCCTGGCTGAGCGCGTTTTGCTGTGTGTGCACCGAATGAGTAAATGCGGTTTCCTTCAACATGGTCGACTATCTCAACGTGTCCGCTATTGGGCTGAAATATATCACCGGGCTGTAGCTGTGCAAGCGAGATCCGCTTCCAATAAGGGCTACTTCTTTGCGAGCGAGTGTTCTCGCGAAGATCTACTTTAAACGCATCATACACCGCAATATTTACCAATCCGCTACAATCAAGGTAGCAGGAGGGCCCTATGGTTGGACAGGTTTTGTGCCATTCGATACCGCCCTGATGCCCGGCATCGCCGCTCAGGCGGTAGCTCACGGGGTCGTATTTCTTCGCCTCGCAGAGGATTTTTGCTCGGCCCTGGGCGGTAGCGCACTCTACGCTTGAAACACTACTACCGTCTCCGCCACAAACGGGCGTGACCCCAGCCACCCCCCCGGTGCCACCGTAGCGTTGTAGTGCCTGCTGTGCAAACCGGTAGCGTGGACCAATCAGTCCAGCACCTTCGTAATTATCAGCGTAAAACAGGGTTGCTTTCTCGAGGTCAGTTTCCTTTTTGAAGTCGGCAAAAAAGTTTTTGTATTGGGTCGGCGATACATCATTCATCTCTCGCCAAGTTATATTTAATTGCGTAACAAGTTCGTAAATGGGGGATGTGATAGAGTATTTTTTAGCCACGTCTAATACCTTTACGCCCGGGGACCACTGCGACAAACCCCAACCTAGGCGTCCTGCATCTGCCGGATTCTTGCTATTTCCTCCCTTTTGCATTATGGTCGGATTGAAACTGGATTCTTGCTGCATATTGCCCATTATGGCTGCTGTATGTAGGTCGTCTACGCCCTGCGACTTAAAGTAGTTCCAGACTTTGCTTGGGTTATCGCTGCCACTCACGCTCGTTATGTCGCCGCCTCCGTTGCCCTGGCAGGTATCACCATTGTCGGGCGCCCAACTCGTCCAACCCATAGTAATTGCATCGCAATCAAGTTGGCTCATGCCAACAGGGCATGTAAGTCCTTGTGCGTAGGTCATTGGAGCGGTTGGAGCAAGAAACAGTATGGCTGCCACAAGAAGCATAATCACCCTAGCGCTACACCGTACTAGCACTAGACGGTACCTAGCACGGGCAAGGGCACCGAGGATAAGCGATAAATCATAGAGAGAGCCCCGCATCCAGCATGGGGGTGTATACACTAGGGTGAAAAAGCGGGAGATAGCAGAGATAAACTTAATCATACCCATACGCTTATATTATTATAACCCTTCAATATTGTGATTGATGCTGCCCACTGGACAGGCCAATCGACTCGTCTTAATCTAGGCGGCACACTAGCGACAACTTTGTTTAGAAACGAGATGTTTTCCGCGCGGCTGTCATCGAAGCGTGGGTTGAGAGTATGTATATATTCGAAAGAACCCCGTCCCCTGCCTCTAATTCTAGTGCTTGCCAAGATGCCAGCACAGGGTTTGCTCGATGAACCCATGTCGTATGACTGTGATGTGGTTGCGGTGGGGGGAAGCGCAGCAGAATTCATACTACACAAAGAAACATCATTTGCGCGAGCCTCAATCTCGGCCGTACGTCTGGGGTTTCTTGGATCTCCAGTCGCGACTATTTGGTCACCGATGTCCTGACTCGAACTATTTGGCGAATAACTTGAACCAGTGGAGGCTGGCTGCGGAGCGGCAGTGGAAGGTCCAGTATTGGGCGCAGCAGCATCCTGCGGAATCATACTCGCGTCAAACATGCTTCCTCCCGAGATACGACTCGCGTTCAGTAACATACAAGGGTTCGGCTGGGTGTTCCTCTGTTCGCCGGTATAATCATCGGCCACTGTTGTGTTATTTAACCACTCAGAGATGTCTAGTTGGCCGGTTTGGGGGTCGTATTTTTGAGCACAATTTTTGTTCCAGTAATCCATCGGTTGTCTAGGGATGGCATCCTCGGGGACATAGTACTGAGGAACCTCAAAGCTCGTAGCAATTTTCTGCTGTACATCATTAATCGCGTAGGTTCGACTCGGCCCGAGAAGTGCGCTGGCTCCCTTATCGAACACGCTAAGGGGATTCACATTTATACCTTCAGCCAGGTGGCTCACTAAGGTATCGCTGTTGGAAGGCAAAGAAAGCAGGGCCTGGCCTAACAAGGAATATTGGGAGGTTGTTTCGAACAAGCGAGCGGTCAATGGTCTGGATAGGAAGCTTGCCCGATCCTCTGCCAGGTAGCTGCTTCGTATCAATCCTATCTGCGTTGGGCTTCCAGGTACTCCGCCAAGGGTATCTCGGACAACCCGATTCCCGATAGTATCAAAACCAAGAGAGATATTATTAAAGGACCTCCCACCATCTGGACGGAAGGGTGTACCAGCCACAAAATTGATAAGCGAAGTACCCCACTCAAGGATTTTTGGGCCGATGGGTGCGACGATTTGTTCGACGGACTGCATGCCTATTGCACACTGGTAGTTAATCTTGCATAAGTTCATCAACGCGTCGCCCGCAGTATTGTTGATCGCAGCAACAATTCCATTTATTAACGCCGACAGGGGCGCCCCAAGGGGGGCAAATATTCTATAGGCATCACGCGAGGCGTCAAGAATTTCATTTTTCCGAGCTGGCAATTCATCTTGACAAACCAGCTTGCCGGTTGGTACCGGCAGCCCATTCGCGCATCGGTAGGAATGCTTCCCTGAGCCGTAGTACGAGGCGGCAGGGCTTACGCCAAACATTAGAGCGCCCCACAAGGGAGTGCTTGAAGCGTCAGACGCAAACTCGCCGGACCCAATAGCATCCGCAGTAAACGCTTTATCGAAGCTTCCGCTGATCTCAAGGTCCATATTGCCACTTTCAGACTCGGCTACCATTGTACTAAGCATCGATGCTTGGGCAGCCGCCGTTGAGGTGTTTGCTGCGTACGTCACATGTCGTAGTGTGTCTGGAAATTTATTAAACCCGTCTACTATTGCTACGGCAGCGAGCACCCAGTACTGTGTTGTTTCCTTTGCGATCAACGTTTTTAGATTGGTGTCGCCAGCGGTCTTAGCCGCTTGAGAAAGTTTTTCAAGACTTGACCCCGCAAAACTACCCGAAGCTCGTTGTACGATTGACCGGAGTTCTTTCTGGGCGGGACTCAAGCGCAGTTCTTCACCCGGCGATGCCTTGTCTAGGGCGCTTGAGCAAGCAACAGGATCGATTAAGCAAAGAGGGATGAGCTGGTATTTCTCGGGCACAAGTCGTTGCATAGCCCAAAGTTTGTACGCCAATTGTTTGTCACTAACCGAAGCCTTAAGGTCGTCTATGCCGTGCGATGCGCCGTCTAGCCACATACATCGCGAGAGACAGTGCCGGATGCCGAACTGTTTTTTCAGATAGCGATTCACGACAAGGCGCTTGTAGGTCTTGTCCCAGAAAGTGCCTGCCTTAAGCTTATCGTTTACGATGCGCCTAATATCTGTGTTTGAAAGCTCTTTAGTCCCAGGCAAATCCCAAAGGGTTCTATCGCCATTGCGAAGCGAACTTATATCGACCTCTTTACCGTCAAGCGTCATGTAGTACTTGTTGTTGGCGCTTTTCCCGATAATCAAGCCATGCTTCGTCGCCAGCTCTAGCTCTAGTCTGTTTTTTGCCCATGCTTGATAGATTTGACCAAAGGGCCCCGTACCCCTACCGACAACCACACACCCGGGATCGACAATCCTCTTGCAGTTAGGTGTATCGAGCGCAGGTATGATCGAGTGCCGGATATATTCGCTAAACATGTTCATGACGGACCTTGACACGGCTCGGTTTGCCTGGGACATATACAGTGAATCAAGCGTATGAAAAATACTGGGTACTCTCAGGGCGGTTGACATTAGGATAAACAGGATAGTTCCGCCCACCCAGCCCCCGCCAAGCGCAACTGCAAACGCCAAACGTTTTCGTACGGGAGACTTGTTCTTATACATTTTTGACAAACGTTCAGATTTCGACGATCCTTCACCGGTATGGCCCAGCCCAAGTTTCTCGTGGATGTTGTCGATGGCGCTACTTCCATAGCGACTCTCTGGGCTTTCAGGAGTCGACTCTTCTTGGTCTTTGAGAGAGGCGGGATCGTTATATTTTTTTGAATCTTTTTCATCTGGCGAGTTTGCGAACTGCTTTTCAAGGTCGGCTACTTCCGCCTCGGCGTGTTCGGGGTGAACACCAAGGTTATCATGGCTACCCGGTATGGCTGTCTTGGTCTCTTGGTCGTCGTATACAGGCATGGTAGTTCCTATGAAAGGTTATTCGTGCTCCCTGGGTACAGTTGGTTCTGGAGGTCGATGGTGCCCTGCGGCTGGCTCATGTCGCCCTGCTTCATGGCCTGGACTTGCTGCGGGTTAGTGGTGATGAGTCCGGTCTCTGTCGGACTGGCAACCACCTGGATATGAACGTGGTTCTGTCCGGCGAAGAACAGGCCCTGGCCGACCGGGAACTGGCCGAGTCGCTTCTTTTCCTCCTCGGTAAGCTTAAAGACATCGCTCAGCACATCAACAGCACTACTAGACTGCTTCAGGAGTATCTGCATGCTGGCATTGGCCACAATGGCCCGTCCCATACGGGAGCCCATGAAGTCCTCGACGTCTTGGGTGATGGTGGTGATACCGAGATTGTATTTGCGGGCGCGCTTGGCTAGGCTGAACAGGAAGTTGGCACTGTCCTCGTACTTCATAAGCTGCCAGGCCTCGTCGACGATGAGGATGCGTTTCTTCTGATCACCCTTCGTCTTGTTCCATATGTAGTTAAGCACAATGTACATGGCGACCGGCCTGAGTTCGTCCTCTAGGTCGCGGATATTGAAGACCACGAGGGGGTTATTTACATTGATGTTGCTCTGCTGGCTAAAGATGCCGGCAAACGTGCCGCTGGTGTACTTGCGCAGGCGCTGGGCAAGTTGCGGACCGGTGCCACCCATGTGAAGTAGGGTGTCGTAGAGATCGGCGATGGTCGGCGGTGTCGACGAATGAGTTAGCGGATCTTGGGTGATGCCAGCTTTGGCGTAGGTGTCGATGAGGGCCGCGTCGAGATCGGCTTCTTCCACCGGAGACAGGGCCGGGACAAGTGCGCTGTTGCCGCCGAGCATCTGCGACTGCGCGCCGCCCATCATCAGACGGAGCAGGCCGTGGAGGGTGATGAGGTTGCTGCGCAGGGCGTTATCGGCTTCTTCGCTGTCGACAACCTGGGGCAAATCGAACGGGTTGATGCGTGTTGTCGAATTTAGGCTGAGCCGTACGTAGGCACCGGCTACAGCATCGCACATGCGTTCGTATTCGTTCTCTGGGTCGATGATGAAAATCTCGGTGCCGAACATCAGGCTACGGAGCGCTTCCAGCTTGACGGTAAAGCTTTTACCGGCGCCGGACTTCGCGAAAACGACAGAGTTACCGTTCTCCAGGCTAAATCGGTCGAATATAACCAGCCCGGAATTGTGCATGTTTATGCCGTAGAGTATGCCGTTGTCTTGGCTTAGGTCGGCGCTGGTGAACGGAAAGCTGGTGCTGATGGCTCCAGTGCTCATATTGCGGCGGATTTGCAGCTGGTCGGTCATCTGCGGGATGACGCTGTTTAGGCCCTGTTCCTGCTGGCTGGTGGCGGCTTTGCTGTAGACTAGCTGCTGGCCGAGCATGCTTTCGACCTTGTGGCTGACGAACTCTAGCTCATCCATGCTGCCAGCGTAGATGGTGAAGTACAGGCCAAAGCGGAAGAAGCGCTCTTCGCCAACCTGGAGCTTGTCGCGCATCTCCTCGGCATCGAGGATGGCAGCTTGCTTGCCCGGGTCGCGGACGCGCCCCTTCTCAGCGTCAATCTGTAGCCCGGCTTCGAGCTGGGTCACTTTCTTGCGCAGGTTTTCGAGTACGACCTGACTTTCAACCGGGTAGACGTATATAGAAAGATCCATAACCTCGTCGAGATTGACCAGTCCGCTAAGCCAACCGGTGTAAATTTGCCGGGGGTAGCCAAACACGTAGTAGGTTCGGGCGTAGCGGGTGCCAATCTGGAAGTGGGTGCTAAAGAACTCGATACTGCTTGGCGCAATGAAATCCCTGAGTGCGGTAATGCCTCGGCGGAAAGCCTCGCTAACTTCGGCTTGTTCCCTGGCTTGCTGCGCCTGAGCGAGGCTGACCGGGTCGATGGGTGGTTGTTTTTTGCCGAAAGCCATCAGTTGCGTCCTCCGGTCGCAGGAGTAGGTAGTAGGTAGTAGGTAGTAGGTAGGGCTAGGGCCCATATGGCTGGCTCTGAAAACTGAAAACTGTTAACTGTAAACTGCTTCATTCCATCTCCCGCTGTAAGTGCGTTTGCGGCGCCATACCCTGCCCTTTTTGGACGACGTCGGCGGTAAGGTCATTGAAATTTTTCAGCTGTTGACGGGTAGCCGTGTCGGGGTTGTAGGTGTCGTAGTAGAGCTCTATAAGTTCCTGGGTATCGAGGGGCAAGCCCTGTATGCCGCATTGCTGTAAGCCCCCCAGAACAGATTGGACTCGGTTCCGCAGCTCGTCCTTAGCTTTGGCTAGATCGGGTTCATTGATAACGACGTGGTTTTCGGTTTTATTGAACAATTCTATGAAGCCGCTGAAGAAGTTTTTGCTCTGAGTTAGGGCCTTGTCGGCGGCAATGACCGGAAAATACGGTACAACGAGGTAGAACTTCTTATCCATGATGTTCGTTTGCAAGGCGAGCTGATCTATGTAGCCGATGTAGTCATCCATGAGGAGCGCCAGGAGCATGTTGTCGTGCTCAGTGCGGATTTTGTCGAGCTTTTCTATATAAGGTTGTAGGTCGACCTTTTGCGAGCGTATGAAGATTTGCACCGGAAAATACAGCGAGTTCAGGAAGCCTTGGTAGGCATACTCGGTGCTTTCCTGCTCCTGCGGGCTCATAAGGTCAAAGTTGATGCTCTTGACCATCACAACTGCCCGAAAACTGCCGTCATTCATAATGACGATGCCGTCGCGAATCTCAGCGATCTGCAAAGTGTTTTGGGTGCTATTCGGATTACTCTTGGGTGGCGGAGCTGCCAAGGGCTGGCCAGGTATGCCGCTGGCTGCCGGCATGCCAGGTTGCATAGCAGGGCCGTAGTTTTGCCCGGCCTGTGCCACTTGTGGTGTATATGCTTGTTGGTTTGGATCCATGAGCCTTGGTTACCCGCCTACTCGTGCTCTCGACCTGGTCACCGCAGCGATATTACCACCTCGCCGTCGTCTGGTTTCATCTCAGTACGCGCACGGCGAGCGAGTGTTGCGATGTCCTGGTCATCATTACGTGCTAGGTCCATTATAGCAGCCTGCTTCTCTGAAGTCACTTGTGCTTTTTGGCGTTCAGCAGCCTGTAGCGCGGCGGCTTCGGCAGCTTTCTGGGCGGCCAGCGCGCGCTGTTCCTCGGCTAACTCCTCAGGTGTCTTAATGTGCTTCAAGTGGTCATTTGCAATGGTTTGATTGTGGTTCTCGGCCTTTAGTTTGTCGACCAGGGCTTGTTCATCTTCGGTCGGCACGGCTGCCTGGGGTACAGAAGGCGGTTCGCTGGCAGCCAGTGTCCCAGGGGCGACAACCGTGGCATTACTAAATACGGTTTGGCCACTGACTGCCGCCGGCTGGTGCATAAACCAGTAATCATTTGGTGGCGCAGCGGGGGTAGTCGTGGTCGCGACAGGGGCCGGAGGTGTCTGGAGCTGCTGGACGATTTGTTGCCGATGGCTAGCGGCGGCGGTGGAGATCATGGTATCGAAATGCTGGGCGATTGGGTTGGCGCTGGCATCGAGAATATCGTCTGAGGCCTGCACGTCCACACCACTCACCTCCTGAGGGAGTGCCGAGGCATCCACCAGACGGTCGGAGGTGCTGTATAACGAAGGCAGCGTTGCACCTGTTATGTTCATATTTTTGACTGCCCAACCACGACTATCAATGGTATCGGCAAGGGCGTGCAGACGGCTACGCACCTCGGCCTGACTGAGTCCATTGGTGAGGCTGTGCTCTATCTTTTTTGGGACAGTTATCGTTACAAGTTCCTTCGCGCCACTTTGGTCCCAGATACGCTTGCGAGGTTTCAAGAAAAACCGCAGTTTAGCAAGAGCCCATACTTCCGTAGGCTGGTCACCATGCCAGGGTATAGCTAAAAAGCCTGTAAATAAGGCTGGCGGGACAAAGAATATGAGCAAAAAGCCAACGTTTTTCGTCAGGGCAAAAAACGACAGATACAGCAAAAACGACGCTATACCAGCATAGATAAACTGCCGCAGCGTAAACGGCCCGACAATCTTGTCCTCGGCCTCAATATCCTGCAAAACCTTATACGTCGCCATATAGCTTATAGTATAACTCAGATATCAAACAAAATAACCATCCTTTCTGGGGTGGTTAAGCCGGCTTGTTCGCGGGCATATTGTTACTGGGATTGCCAGAGCCTAACAAAGCCCCGCGTTGCTGATGTGTCCACAATATGCCTAGCGGCATCTACCAAGCATGACATGCGGTTATTTGTACCCCCCCGCTCCCGGCTGGGGTGGATTTATAAGATTACTTCCTGCTTGGATTGCCTGTAATTGTGCCTGTGCTTGAGCAAACTGACTTTGCCGCAAGCCTAGTTCACGATGATTCGTAGTGAAGGCACTTTGAAGTTCTGGGGAAGCTTGGCCGCTACGTATAAACTCGAGTATATCCTCAACAGAAGTATCCATCTTCACGGCAATGTCCTTACCCTCCTCGTCCTTTTTTTGTGTATGGCGAGCAAAGGTATCTTTTATAAAATCAGAATACTCACCCAGGTCAATGGTGCTCTGAAGTACCTTCGTTACCTCCTTGGCGCTCTTTTCGGCAGCGCCGCTCTGTGCGTCCTGAAGCTTTGCGAGGGTTGCAGTTTCACGCCCCACAGCCTTGACTATTGCGGCCTGTAGCTCAGTTCCTTTCAAATGAACACTCTGTACAGTACCATCGGCGCCTCTAATATCTTTCATAAAAACATTTTTTCCATCATCATCAATCAACACCTCACCCCTGAGGGCGGCTTTAATTCGTTCGGGTACGATTGTAGAGGCGATACGAGCTTCACGGTAGTTTCCAAACATCGCTCCACTGGCGCGACTCGCCCCAAAGGATTTGGCATCTATCTCAGCGTGCTGCTCTGCGGTCAGTTCGCCATCCGGGCCGCCAATACCGTTTGCTCGGTTCTGTGCCCGGATATCAGAGATTGCCACACGATCACCAAAAGCCAGACTACTAATACCGCCTCGCATCTGGTTCGCACCCAAGATAGCCCCTGCATGACTCGCGTCCATCGCTCCACTTGATATGAGTTCGTCCGTGGTTTTTGTTAGCTCATCCCAGTCGGTTTTATAGCCAATAACGTTTCCATCGTCGTCCTTAACCTCTTTATAGAAGGCTGCGTTATCCATCATCCTACCCTTGTAGAGAGACAGCCTAAAAGCCCTACTGCCAATACTTGCCCCACCAGAAGCAGCCTTAAATTTTGCCAGAGATTTCTCAGCATGTTCACGAGTGAAAAAATTGCCTTTTGAATCTCTGGTACGCGTAAGCGTCTCCACAAAGTCATTATCTGACTTTGCATGTTGTGCCACGGTGGCTTCCTCGGTATCTCCGTATGCATAACCCTTTTCCTTTTCGGCCCTTTCAGCGGCGGCATCTTGCATAAATTTTCTGCTTGTTTCTTTAAATGCTCTCCGACCGCGTCTAGTCAGGTAATTCTGATCTTTAATTGTTGTCATGCGGGCCGCCGTGCCAACGGTTCTTTGCATGAAGCCACCTTCTTTACCCAAGGACCCATCTGCCCATTTGTTCTTTCGGCGATCGGCGGTTTCTTTGCGGAAATTGCGCAAACGGTCGAATGCGCCACGGCTTTTGTCATTAGCTAGTGAGAAAATGGTACTCATTAATCCTCCGGCCAACTTGAAGGCAAAAGGTAGCATGAAATAGGGCGCAAAAAAAACCAGAATGGCAAAAAATTGCCAAGGAGACCCGCTAGGACTAGTTTCGGCAATAAGTCTAGACAGTGCTTCACCAATGGCGATGAATCCCATGATGATGGGAAACATAGCGAGCGTAGTTATGACTGTATTTTTCCAAAATGCCCAAACCTTTTGAGTACCCGGCAGTACGTAACACGCAATTGCTAGCGGGGCCATAAGAATTGCCGCCATGAGTATGACCTGCCTCGAGGCCAGGACTAACAGACCAATCAGCAGGGCAAGTACCACAGTTCCGATCAGGGCTAGTATGCCAGACCAGCCCAATAAGCCCGCACCAATAAACAATCCAGCCGCCCCAACCCCAAGGATGCCCCTTTCGATAACAGACGCTATAACTAGCTGGTTTGCCGAACCCATAGCACCGGCAGGGCTACTGATGTTAAATGCGTTCCAACCAACCTTGGCAGCATCAAATGGCGTGAGAATGAGGTTGTGCGCCCAAATGCCCAGATCGTTAAACAAAACCACGAGCTGTACCAGCAGCGGCCATGATAAGGTCATGCCTATCATAACCACTGCAAGCCGCGGCATAAGCTTACGAATAGTGTATGCATCGAGAAACTCAAGACCAAGCGCTTGGCTAATCACCATGAAAAGACCAGCAATCACAACTAAAGCAAGCCCAATATTGCGAAATGATGTCCACGCGCCGTGGAACGAATCGTTGAAGGCGGTTTCGGGAGAAACGTACAGCAAGTCCCCTACGCGATTAGCAAGGAACTTCGCAAACGTTGCAAGCCCGCTCGTTATGGGGCACATAACCCATGCAAGCGGGCCGGTGATGTCTGGTATGCCGCAGGCGTTTGAAGGTGCTTGCTCGGCGGAGGCATTGCCACTAGTCGAGCTTGCTCCATTGGCGGCCGTGTTTAGTATCCCGGCTTTCGCGCTTCTTCCGGATTCGATAGCGCCCTGCAGGTCGGCTACGGTATATGTTGGATACTTTTGCGCCAAGCAGGTGGCTGTACTGCTAGCAGATACCTGAATCTGGCCAGTGACGCCCCCTCCAGACGAGGAACAGGCATCATATGCAGAAGTGACTTTCTGGGCACATGTCTGGTAGTTGCTGATAGCAGTATCGCCCCCGCCGCCCCCGCCGCAGGTAAGTTTTATCAAGGGAGCAGTCTCGGCCGTAGAGGCTTTCTGCGTGGTGTCCTGGTACGCTTGATTATTTGCTGGGTTTGTGCAGGTAATTCGCCTACTGCCTATAAGGCTTCCTTCACCAGCATCTTTACAGTCGTTTGAAGCCCGGCAGGTGCTTAGGAGAGTCTGGTCTGCAACGCTAAGGCTTGAGGAAATGATATCCTTGTTATTAAACTTATCAAAGCACTGCTGGAGCTCCTGGGGTGTCGTAGCGCTGGCCAGAGGCGCAATGGGTGATATGAGCGGAACCAAGCCGCTTATAATTACCACCGACAGTAACAGCCTCTGATGCACTGAACCGATACTACGAAACACAACCATTATGCATCTAGTGTAACACTAGCTCGTGTCATAATGCCAATCCCCAATTCCCGTGACCCCGGATTGCTACGGGGCTTGAAGCGCGCGAGCTATCACTATATAGTTATAAAAAATGAAATTGCTTAAGTACGCACTACTACTAACTACGCTGGCAGCAGGTTTTGCAGTGTTACCTTTTCCAGCCGAAAGGGCACTAGCAGCGTCATCGTCTTGCCCGGGCGGACAAGTCATGCGGGCGGACAGTCGAGTCTGTTGTCCGGCTGATGCCGCAGGGTCTGCATCTGGTTGCCTGTATGCAAAGTATATAAACCCCATTATCCGGATTTTGAGTTTTATAGCCGGGCTAGCGGCAATTATCGGAATAATAATTGGCGGAATACAATATGCGAGCTCTGGTGGCGATCCTCAAAAAACAGCTGCCGGTAAGGGTAAAGTAACGAAGGCTATATATGGACTAATCGCATTCATGTTCTTATACTCTGCCCTACAATTCTTCTCTCCGGGAGGA
>JBGAVA010000011.1:0-31888 GCA_044228355.1 Saccharimonadales bacterium (SeqCode) | reverse complement strand
TTTAGCGAGTTAGAAAAATCTGTCGGCAGCATAAACCCACGCACCCTCAGCCAGCGCCTCGAAGCACTCGAAAGTCACGGTGTTATTACCAAAGAAACCTTCGCCGAAGTCCCACCCCGGTGCGAATACACGCTCACCGCCAAAGGCCGCGATCTCCTTCCTATCCTCCAGCACATGGCCGCCTGGGGCAACAAATACCACGAAGAGTGCTAACCCCCACTCCAAAAACCTACTACACCACATTTTCCCTATTTCCAAGGACGGACCTTGGAAATAGGTTAGTTGGCTGGAGTGAAGTTGAGGGTACAGGAGTTGATGCAGTAGTGATTGCCGGATGGGTGATCGTCGACGCCGGTGAAGAGATGGCCGAGATGGCCGCCACAGTTTGCGCAGGTCACTTCGGTGCGCTGCATGCCAAGTGAGTCATCGGGCGTCAGCACCAGCGCGTCATTACTGGCGGCTTCGGCGAAACTCGGCCAGCCGACCAGCCCGGGTGTTTTCGATTCGTACTTATGGCTGCTGGTAAACAGCTCGGCGCCGCAGTTCGCACAGGTGTACATGCCACTACGCGATTCGTGCAGCAATTCGCCCGTTCCTGGCGCTTCCGTACCCTTCTCAAACAGCACCCGCTTTTGCTCGTCGCTGAGGTCTGAATTCACCTGGGATGTCATTTTTTCTTCTTCGGTTTCACTTCTTTTGGCAAATCGAGCTTATCGAGTTTAAAAACTTTCACCAGAACGTATATGGCCAAGAGGACGAGCAAAAAGTTGATAGCTACGTAGACAAACTTGCCCCAGGCAAAGGACTCCCCGCCCAGACTCGTGGTACGCTCCTGTAGCTTAGAGCCGACGATGATGTTGATCCAGGGGTTAATGAAGCTATCGACCAGCTGTTTTATCAGCCCCTGCGCCTGCTGACCGATGATAAACCCGACCGCCAGCCCCACGATGGCTTTTTCGCGGAGAAACTGGACAAACCCTCCCACACTCTCCCGCACGGCATCCTGCGAATCATCGAGCAGCACCGTGATGTGCGGGTGACTTGGGCTCTCTGCCTGCGTTTTAGTTTGCCGTATGGTCACTTTCGCACCGTCCATATCGTGTGTTTCAACTAGTTTGTCTGCCATGTTCGTCTAGTTCCTCTCTTACACGAGTTTCGCACTTTGAGTTCATGTGCATTTTCTCTTCGAAGCACGGAAGGAACCGTACTAAGGTACGGTGACTGAGTACTGGAGAAGAAAAATGTGCAGGAGCTTAGAGAAGCCAGCGGTGCGACTAGCTCTGCTAGACGGCAGGCTGGCTGGTGCGGAGGTCGTGTCTTATTTTCATCCATAGCCTCCCTATTATATTCTCACCTTTTCCGTCTGGGCCGCAACCCCAGAAACTGTCTACCGGATGATTTTCGATAATCTGTCGCTTGCCTGTTTTTCGCAAACAGTCGCGCACGTCTTCGTGCTGAGCAGCTTTGGCGCGGAGTAGTTCTTCCATCACCCCCGTGCGAACCTCGACCCAGTCGGTTGGCAGTTTTCCCTCACCCAGCGTGCGATTGACACGAATCGCCGCCCACGGACTAGCCGCCCGCAAAATAGCGCTGGCAATATCCGGCTCGGCGTCCCTAAACTTTCGCCACTGAAACGCGTGTTCGACGGTCGGGAACACCCGCCCCCACACTGCAACCGCATGCGCCGACCAGTTACTAAGCGGGTCATACGCATGGGTAAAGAAATACACGCTGCCTTCCGTCTGGTACGTCAGCTGCTGGTCAGACTCCGGGTACATTACATCCTTTCGGGGGCGTGGATGCCGAGGAGTTGTAGGCCATCTGTAAGTGTATCGGCGTAGGTTTCGACCAGGCGGAGGCGCAGCGGCTCACGCTCGTCGCCGACGACGCGGTTTTTTTCATAAAACCGGTTAAACTCCTGGGCAAGTTCATACAGATAGGTACACACGTGGTGAGGCATGAGCTCGGCGGTTGCTTTCGCAACGACCTCGGGGTATTCGGTGAGTTTGCGGACTAACAGGCGCTCATCGGGTTCGAATGTGGGATTTGGTGCTTGGGATTTGGGATTTGTTTGGTCATTGGGATTTGGTGCTTGGGATTTCGCAAGGATACTCCTTGCACGGGCGTGGGCGTACTGGAGGTACGGCCCGCTGTTGCCCTCGAGCGCCACCGACTCCTCCGGGATGAAGATGATGTCGGCACCGATACGGTTCTTCAGGAACGAGTATTTGATGGCCGCGAGCACCGTCGATTCGTTTTCCTGCCCAGTTGCTGCCTGGTTTGCGCGCGCCGCTTCCTCGATGATGTCGGCAGCCCGCAGGAAATTACCCTTGCGGCTGCTCATTTTCACCCCGCCGGCCAGCTTCACGTTACCGTGCGTCATGTGCCGCGTCCGCTGGGCAAGGTTCGGCTCAAACTGTTCGATAGCCTTTAGTACAACCTTCATGTACTCGACAATATCGTTGCCCGTGATGATAACCGAGCTGTCAAAGTGGTAATCTTCCCACTTTTTCATACTCAGCCCCACGTCTTTCGCCTCATAGGTCGGCAGTCCCTCGCCATTTATAAAAACGCGCGTATGCAGCCCGTATTTTTCACCGTCAAAGATGACTGCACCGTCGCTCTCCTCGAAAACGCCCTTCGCTAGCTGTTCCTTCACGACCGCCAGACCGATCCCGGCCGTCTCACTTTCTGGATAGTACTTCTCAAAGCCGCTGCCGATACGCTCGTAAAAAGCGTTGAAATAGTCGTAGCTCCACTGTCGGCACGTCCAGTACACACGCGCAAACGGCGAATCATGTTCGGCGTCGTTATGGAGCTGGTACACGCGCTTGTTGAGAGCGATGATTTCACCGCGGGCGACCTCGTCATCTTCGTACGCATTCGTCCCAGTTACATAACACCGCGCCATCCACTCCGACCGCTCAGCCTCAGGAATATCGGCTAGTTTATCGGGGTTTTCACCGCCCAGCTCCCGCAGAATCGCCCACATGGTTTTGCCGACATGCAGCCCCACGTCGCCGCCAAAGTTCACCCGGTGCACTTCCGCCCCAGCTGATTGCAGTAAGTTTGAGATGGCATCGCCCACCACGCTGGTATAGAAATGCCCGGCGTGCAGCACCTTGAAAGGGTTGGGGTCAGAGTACTCAACGACGATTGTCTGACCAGCTAGTGGCCTCGCCCGACCTGCATGCACGGCCTCCAGCAGCGCCTCATCGCTCAACCGGATGTTCAAAAACCCCGGCCCCGCCACTTCCACCGCCGCAATGTGAGAGGATAATCCTTTCACATGCTGAGCCAGAGTTTCGACGATTTCGCGGGGGTTTTTACCAAGTTTGCCAGCCAGCTGCAAGGCCACATTGGTTGCATAGTCACCAAACTGCGCCTCCGGCCGCGCCAGTTCAACCGAAATATCAACTGCGAACAGCTCTTTTACGACCGCAGCAACCCGCTGCTCCAACTCTTGCTTCATATGCTCAGTATAACAGATGTCGCTACCTATAGTTCGCCGCGTTCCCGCTTGCGTTGTTCAGGTGTTTCGTGCGGACGAGCAAAATCATCTTCCAACCGCCACGTTGTACCGGCCTCTGGCGTAGAGACTTCAAGAATGTCTGTATCGGTCAGGCCTTTCAGGCGATGTTTTTGCCCAATTTTAGTACTGTACCCGACGCCAGGCTGAAGCTCTGTTTCTATCAGCTCGCCCGTATTATTCTCCCAGATTACCGCAGCCCGTCCGCTCATCAGAAACCAGCTTTCCTGTTTTTCGTCATGTACTTGCAGGCTTAGGCGGGCGCCGGCGTTGACGTGAAGCACCTTACCGATATACGGTGCATCTTCCCGCACCCAGTGCAACTCATACCCCCATGGTTTTTCAACTCGCTTGACGAATGGCTCCGTATCAAAAGTGCTTGGATCATAGTACGGAACGGTGCTGTCGGACATAGTAACCTCCTATAGTGCTCGTGCTTATGGTTTGCTACAATACGTATTGTAAATTGATAACTACTAAATGGGAACTGTCCGCTCGAGCCGGGCAAGGGGGTGGAAATGCTTTTTGGACATCAGGACGATACAACACAAATGCCAGGCGGACAGGTGGCCGAACCCGCCGATACGCCAGCAGAATCAACTGCAACGTCAGATACCAGTACACTAGCGGCTACTTCCTCGGCGCCAGACACGACCGATGACGTCTTGGCGGTGACCACCCCGCCAGCCCTCGATAGCCCCCTGACTGACGAAACAGCCATCACTGAGTCGGCCGTACCGCCCGTGGACGCTGCTCCGCTCAGCTCATCCGAGGACAAACCGTCTGACGAAGGGACCAGCGATGATTTGCTCGACCTCAAACAGCAGGCCCTCGGCCAGCTCACACCGTTGGTCGACCACCTAGAACAGTCGCCCGAGGAAAAATTCCGCACCACCATGATGATGATTCAGAGCACCGACAATCAGGGCCTCATCAAAGACGCCTTCGCCGCAGCACAAGAAATTACCGATGACAAGGCCCGCGCCCAAGCCCTGCTGGACATCATCAACGAGATCAACTACTTCACCCAGCAAAAAGACTAGGTCTTTTCCGCACTCATACAGCCAACCAGTCAGCCTGGGTATGAGAGTGTAATTTTGGGGGTCCATTTCGGATTAATACGCTAGTATGTATACGTATGCATGATAAAAAATGGCGGCGTGCCAACCGAGTTCTGTTACTTGCCATTATCCTCATTAATGGCTACATTATTGCCCTGCCGTTTGCACCGAATATCGGGTACTGGTGGCAGCAGCGTAGCGGCAAGACCGAGAAGAGCCTCGAACGACGTCTGACAAGCACCAATTTCACCGCGGATGGTCCCGCCACCCCTGATGTATTTCACCCCGATGCTACTCACGACGGCCTCATAATCCCCAAAATGTTGCTTGAAACACCCCTTATTGAAGGCCCGCAGCGCGATAGCTACCGCCTGCTGAACAAAGGCGCATGGCGCCTACCATTCACCAGCACACCTGACAAGGGCGGCAACACCGTGATTGCCGGACATCGCTTTTCCTACACTGGCCCGCGGGGCGTGTTTTACTACCTCAATAAATTAGCGCCGGGAGACAAAATCGGCCTGTGGTATCAGGGTACGCTTTACCAGTATAGTGTCGAGAGTACACGGACGGTTCCTCCCACGGAAATAAGCGTGCAAGAACCAACTTCGGACGAGCGCCTCACCCTGTACACCTGCACGCCGCTGTGGAACCCAACGAACCGATTAGTGGTGGTCGCCAGGCCAATTCCAGAGGAGAAAAACCCATGACCGAACGTACAAAATTCTTCATCCTTTTTGCACTGCTACTACTTAGCCTTGCGCTCTTGTACTACCTCAATTCCAATGTCCGGAATATCCTCCTAGGCTAATCAAAAAGAACTAACCTATCGGGTACGACCCAGTCGGTTCTGAACCCAAGACCGAGCGGGTACGACCCAGTCGGTCGGTGAGTTTTCGGGCTGGCAGTGCAGTGGCATTTTTGACTTTCCTGGCTCATTGTGGTAATGTTTATGTATGTTTAACCAGTTTAGCCAAAAACGCCCATTTACGCCCAGTGCTCCCACCAGGCAGGTTTCCGGACAGCCTGCAGCAAGCGGTTCTGGCGCGGGGAACAGCTTTGGTGCGCAAATCCGGCCCGATTTTATGCAACGCTCGCCAGCAACTGGTTCCGGTGGCGGCCTGCAATCTTCTAGCCGCATGCAGCGTATCAAGCCAGATAACTTCCAGCGTATGACTCCGCAGGGCCAGCGGGCTGCCCTGTTTGACCAGGCACGCCAGCAGAACAAAGAAGCGTACCAGACAAACTATCAGACTCTAGGAAATCCTGGCTCTGCACTGCCCGGGGGCTTAAGTGAGAAACAGCGCATGGATTTTGCGATGCTCCAGCGCACAAACCCCCTCGCCGCCCAGCAGCAGCTCCAGCAATACCAGCGTACCGCCAATATTCGCTACAACAAACCCGGCACCACGCCGCAGCCACCTGCCGGGTCCGGCCTGACCTACCGCCGCCCACCAGGCGGCCCCACCGGCCCCCGCCGCACCTTCGGTGCCTAAAAGCGCGTTTGTATGTTTTTTGTATTGACTTTTCATACAATTCCTATACAATGATTACAAAGAGGTTGTCATTTGCGCGTTATGAATACATCACAAACATTTAATATTTCATTTCCTCAGGGCTTAGTGCAGGAAATAGATGCCGCCGCCGCTGCGCAGTTTGGCAGCCGTAGCGATTTCTTACGCGCGGCCGCTATCCAGTACCTGAGAAATGAGAAAGAATGGGACTACATTTTCCGTGAAGGCAAGAAAATCGGTGCCAAAAGTCAGTTCCGCTCAGAGAAAGCAGCTCTTGCAGAGCTTACTACCCAGCGCAGAGCCTCTGGCCGCTGGCACGTCAAGTAACGAACGCTACCGTTTCGTCATCGACACAAGCGTGCTTGTAAGCGCCGTCTTTTACGGAGGTACCGCAGAGGAAGTCATGCGCCATGTCGTAGTACACCATACGCTCATACTCTCTGACTTCATTCTGGAAGAGTGCATTCGCTTCGCCAAACATACCAACCCAAAGACACCACAAAAATTCATTCGTCTGCTCAGAAGTAAACTCGAAGAATACTGCTATGACTATGAGCCCGACGAAACAATCGAAATTCGTGACATAAACGACATTGACATCGTAGCCCTCGCGCGTACCTACAAGGCAATTATTCTGACAAGCGACAATGATCTCTTGGCCTACAAAGACCAAACCCCCGCCACCATCCTATCTCCCGCCGACTACCGCGAACTATTCCTTTAACCAAATATGACCTTGGATTCATTCCAAGGCCATATTTATAACTATCAGGAAAGAGCAGCCGGAGCTGACTTTGGTCAGCCCCGCGCGTTGAGAGAACCTATCTCGGTTCTCTCAATTTCTTACATCCCCATGCCGCCCATGTCGGGGGCGGGAGCGCTCTTTGGTTCGGGGACTTCGACGACGAGTGCACCCATGGTCATGCTAGTGCCGGCTATGGAAGCGGCATTTTGCAGGGCTTCTTTGGTCACGCGGGTTGGGTCGACGATGCCAGCCGACTTGAGATCGACCAGTTTAGTTGGGTTGTTGACGTCCACACCTTGGCCAGCCTTGGCCTTTTTGACCTGCGGCAGCCATTCGTCGGCGTTCAGGCCACTATTGCTCATCAGGATGCGGAATGGTTGCTCTAGCGCTTTCACAAGGAGAGCGCGGCCGGCAGCCACAGCATCATCATCGTCGTTTGTAGCAGTGCCGCCAGCAAGGTTGACCAGTGTCACCCCACCACCGGGCACAATGCCCTCGGCCAGTGCAGCCTTCACCGCAGCCACAGCATCATCGACACGGTATTTCTTTTCCTCTATCTCGGTCTCGGTCGCGCCACCTACCTTGATGACGGCAACCCGACCACTGAGAGCCGCGTGACGCTTCTGGAAGTTTTCGCGCTCGTACTCGCTACTGGCTGCTTCCGCCTGGGCGGCAATCTGCTTCATGCGAGCGTTCACATCGGCAACTGGGCCAGCGCCTTCTATGATGGTCGTTTCGTCCTTGCCGACGATAACCTTGCGAGCCGTACCAACGACATCGAGCTCGACGTTTTCAAACGTCATGCCGCGGTCTTCGGTAATCACCTGCGCGCCAGTGAGAATGGCTATGTCTTCGAGCATTTCCTTGCGCTTGTCACCAAACGCTGGAGCCTTGATGGCCACAGTGTTAAACACGCCTTTTAGCCGGTTCAGTACCAGCGTCCCGAGCGCCTCACCCTCGACATCTTCGGCGATGAGTACGAGGTCTTTCTTGCCAGCCTGCGCTAGCTTCTCGAGTATCGGCAAAAACTCTTGGACGCTTGAAATCTTCTTGTCAGTAATCACAATGGCCGGCTTGTTGTAAACGGCTTCCATGCGGCCAGTGTCGGTCACCATGTATGGGCTCACGAAACCACGGTCGAACGTAAACCCTTCCACGACTTCACTTTCCAGCCCGAGCCCTTGCCCTTGCTCGACCGTCACCACACCGTCGCGGCCGACCTTGTCCATCACGTCGGCTATGAGGTCGCCGATGGCGCTATCGCCCGCAGAAATGGTCGCCACCTCCGCAACACGCTTTTTGTTGCCCTGGATGTCTTCGCTCATGCCCTCAAGCTTGGCGATAACTTCGTGCGCGGCAGCCTCAAGCCCCTTGCGCAGCAACATCGGGTTATGCCCAGCAGCGATGAGTTTGTTCGCTTCGTTCAAAATGTGATACGTCAGCACCGTTACGGTCGTTGTGCCGTCGCCAGCCACGTCGTTCATCTTGTTCGCCGCTTGTTTGATAAGCTCTGCGCCGACCTTGTAGCCGAGCGTTTCGTCATCGACATCGGCAATGTCCACACCTTTGGCCACTGTCACGCCGTCGTGCGTGACACTCGGTGCACCGTAACTCTTGGAAATAACCACGTTGCGACCCTTTGGCCCCATGGTAGTTTTCACCGCGTTGTATAAAATCTCGGCACCGGCCAGCACTCGCCGCCGCGCTTCTTCGTCATAAAAAACTTTCTTTGCCATGGTATCTCCTCTGGAGAGAATGGAGATGAACGATTAAAGATTAATGAATCTTGTCTCGTTCCCTTTTCTCGTCCTGTTCGTTAATCGTTAATCCTTAATCTTTGCCCACTTATTACTTCACTGTAGCCAGGACGTCTTGCTCCTGGACGAGCAGGTAGGTTTCGTTCTCCACCTTCACCTCTGTCTGGCTGTAGCTCTTGTAGATAATACGATCACCAACTTTCACACTTTTCACACCCGGCGCTACCGCCACCACCTTCGCAACGGTCGGTTTTTCCTGCGCGCCACCTGGTATATACAGGCCGCTCGCTGTTTTTTTGGCTGCCTCTTCCGTCTGGGCGACAATGTAATCGGCCAGGGGTTGGATGGGTACACTCATGTTTTCCTCCTTTGTTATTCGTTGTCATCCGCCTGCTAGCGGATTTAGTTATTCATATCGTCGCATCAGCGACGTAGCTTCGCCCTTGTCTCTTGAGCCGAAGCCGAAGCGTTAGCACTTCTCGCAATCGAGTGCCAACGCGTTAGCACTCACTATACCCGACTGCCAACTCCCCCGTCAAGCCCCGCCTGTTCTTCTGGTATACTGAGCTTCATGCAGCCACAGATGAACAAAACAGTGCTTATGAGCGGTGCCGAATATTTTGATGACGGGCAGGCTATAAATCCCTTTATGGACAGCTCCGCACTTGTAGACGTTTCGGTGGCGGTGAGCGAACATGCACTACTGAAAAGTACTCTGGAGAATCTGGGGGTAGAAGTCATAACGGTTCCGGCGCCGCCGAGTCTCCAAGACGGTGTGTACACGGCCAATTGGGCGCTAGTACGCGGCGACAAAGCGGTACTTTCCAGTCTGCCACCCTCGCGCCAGGGCGAACAACCCTTCGCCAAAGAAGCATTGCAAAAGCTAGGCAAGACCATCTACGAAGTACCTTCCGGATTAAAATTCAGCGGCCAGGGCGATGCCCTGCCCTGCGGCAACTACTTGTTCTGCGGCAGCGGCTACCGCAGCGACCATGAAGTTCACCCGTTTTTGGCCGATACCTTAGGCTACGAAGTTATCAGCCTGCAAACCGTACCACAAATAGACGCAGGTGGTACGCCCATCATCAACCCCGTCTCTGGCTGGGCCGATAGCTACTTTTACGACCTCGACCTCGCCCTTTCCGTTCTCAAGTTCCCAACGCTTGGTCAAAAGGGTTTAATCGCCTGGTGCCCCGATGCCTTCCTACCGGAAAGCCGTGAAAAACTACGCGAGTTTGCTGGCGTCGATAAGATAGAAGTCAGCCTGGCCGAGGCCAAAGAAGCCTTTGCCTGCAACCTGGTGAGCACCGGGCAAGCAGTGGCGATGAGCGCCAGCGCCCCAAACCTCCAGGCCGCCATAGAAGCTCATGGCCTACGCACCGTCACCCTAGCCATGCCAGAACTCGCCAAAGGCGGCGGCTTCATCCGCTGCACCACCCTCACCCTTGACAACGCGTAAATATTCTATATAAGTATCACCAGATCAGCCCTTATGATACTGGCATTTACTAATGGTGACCCCCTTACAAAAACCAGAATCAAACATTACTAAACTGGCGACAGATCTTCAGGCGCCTCTTTTGGGCGGTTGCCTTAACAACGGTGAATTGCCGACCAGCTACACGCTACCGCTCCCGTCCAGACGAGCGGTTTTGAAGGCTGGGATCTTGGGCGTCGGTCTTGTAGCTGGTTCCGTTACCACAGACCAACTCCTGGGTGACCCTTTTCATGCACGTCCCGAACCGGAAGTTCGTATTCTAGAGACAGAAACCTCCGCAGCCTTTTTATCTCAGATAACCTTTATCTGTCCTGGCTATGGCTGCACATATCCACGAGACATCGCCGAGGCCTTAGTCACATCGTATCAAGAATACGGCCGGGTGGGATACTTGCAGTACGACGATAACGTCTCGATCGCCGCCGTAGGAGACGCCATAATGGATACTGTCCATTCGGCAGGTGTTTTCCCGCGCATGGGTACCAGACGTCCGACCATCAACATTCATGGGCACAGTATGGGCGGCGTATTTGGAACGATGATTGCTTCGTATTTGAAAGAACATTACGGTACTAGAACGGACTTCATCGACTTAAACTGCTCTCCCATGCAGCAAGCAGGTGACATACGAGAGAACACAACCATGATGAACATGATAAATGCTCTCGGCAGAACTCCTCTTACGGGTGGTCGGGGTGCCAGATTTGCAGCCGTCTATAGCACACAGGACGACCCTAATATGGAGTTCATGGACAGGGTCCGAGAGGCATATCGAGTTCTCTCTGACGGGAAGGCGCTGACCAATCAGCAGATGATCCAACAGATTGTTCGCTTCCTCGAGTTTGCCGACCAAGCACCCACCATCGCAACTTCGCTGGAGGGAGCTGATTTCACTCATCTCGGGCCACTCATCGAAAACAGGGATCGCACAGTCGTTAACTCTTCCGCACGCCGCTCTTGGAAGCAATACTATCCTATTCGGCCATACGAGATTACAAACGGGGCTCACGCAAATCCAAACGAAACACCGGCACGTAACGATTACAATCTGGCAATTTTACGAGCCAGAGTAGAAGCTGGTATGCAACCCCTACGTCCGAAATCTCTCTTACTCTCAGCCTAGCCACCCAGTCCGTTCAATCCAACCGTCATACTTCCCTATTTCCAAGGTCCGTCCTTGGAAATGGAGGTTTTATGGTGTAGTAGGTTTTTTGCTATAACGGTTTTGGGCGCTACTTAGCTTTCAGGAGTTCTCGCAGAGCGTCTTTGGTGGTGGCGATTTCGTCCCACGGGTCGGTGCGGACCCGTTCGGTGTTGCTATCGTCCTGCTTCAGGTGGCGGAGTTCGGCCGCACGCGGGCCGTTGCGCTCAATGGTTTTTTCGTGGCCCTTCCCCAGCAACAGCACCGTGTCATCGGCCGAAGTTGCCCTCGACAGAGCAAAAGCAATCGCCTCAGGCCGGTCATGCACCAAAAATAGATTCTTGTCCCGCACTTTCCCAGCCGCTTCCGCGCCACCAGCGATCATCTCCAGTATCTCCTGCCCGTCACAGTCGCGGTCATCTTCCTCGGTCACGACGACTTCGTCAGCATACTCCCCGGCCAACTTCCCTTGCGCAGCCCTTTTCGCTTCATCGCGCCGACCAGCCGAGCCAAACAGGACGATCAGCTTGCCCTTTACCACCGGCCGCAGGTCCTTAAACAGTTTCTCGAAGCTGTCTGGCGTATGAGCAAAATCGACGATTACCGAAAAATCTTGACCCTCGTCCACGGTAGCCATCCGCCCCTCCACGCCCTCGAGGCTGGCAATCCCCTGCTCCACCTGCTCGCGCGTCAGGCCCACAGCCTGCCCCACGCACACTGCCGCCAAGGTGTTGTACACATTGAAACTTCCTGGCAAATGGCTGGTGATGTGGTATGTTTCCGTCCCGGCCGTAGCAGTGTAGCTTATGCCGTCTGCCCGCAGCTGCACGTCCGTTGCGCGCACATCGCCCGTCTCGACCCCGTAGGACACGCTATTTTCGGTTTCAGCCGCAAAGTCGACACTATGAGGATCGTCGGCATTAACCACACCCAGACGCCTTCCTCGCGCGTTACGCTGGGCAAGCTGAAACAGCCGCCGCTTGGCCGCCCGGTAGTTTTCAAACGTCTTGTGATAATCCAGGTGTTCATGCGTGATGTTTGTGATAACGGCAATGCTATACGGCACGCCCCAGGTCCGGTACTGCGCCAGCGCATGACTGGTCGTCTCCAGCACCAACCACTCCATACCCTCGGCCTTCATCTGTTTTAGCCACACCATCAGCTCGCGCGGCCCAACATTGGTCATATGATGCACCTGCGGCTGGATGTCCTTCCCTAGCCCGTACGCCACGGTGGTCATGAGCCCGGCTTTGTAGCCCGCTTCCACCAGCATGTGGTGTATGAGGAACGTCGTGGTGGTCTTGCCGTTCGTCCCCGTTACGCCGATGACTTTTAGCCCACGCCCCGGAAACCCATACAGCACGTTCCAGAAAACCGCCTCCAGCTTATGCCCCAGCGGCGCCACTTTCTCAAACAACCCCACCGGCACGACCCGCTTCACCACACTTCGTATATTCATACCCTACAGTATACAAAAAGCGGCGCGTTTTCCCGCGCCGCTTTCATGGAAAACGGCTTCGGCTACATGCCTGGTAATTTTTAGCCTCATCGGCATCCATGCCTACAACAATCGCCCTCCGTACAAAGTCGGTAAAAGCTGGAGGTAAAACTATTCGACAGATTCGTATAATGCCCCGAGAACGTATGCCAGCCACTTAAACCCTCGGGGTAACTTGTGACTATGTAATTGTGAACCCTTATGTCTGGTGCGCTTCATGAAATACTCATATCCGCTATACTAAGTTGTTATGAAAGTGTTTGGGATAGAGAGTAGTTGCGATGAGACGGCGGCGTCGGTGGTCGAGGATGGCTACCGGTTGCTGTCTACTGTGGTGGCGAGCAGCGCAGATTTGCAGGCACAGTATGGCGGTGTGGTGCCGGAGATCGCTGCCCGGAGTCATATAGAAGCAATCAACGGTGTCGTGCAGCAGGCTATCGATGATGCTCGGTGCACCTGGGACGACATAGACGCCATAGCCGTTACCTACGGCGCGGGGCTCGGTGGTTCTCTACTTATCGGCGTACTGACAGCCCGCACGCTTGCGATCACACACCGTAAACCTCTGTACGCTATCAACCACGTCGAAGCACATGTCTACGCCAACTTTTTGACCGAAGTTGGTGAAAGCACCAAATCCCAAGCACCAAATCTCAAACAAATCCCAGAACCCAAGCACCAAATCTCAAACTCTACCGTCTACCGTCTACCGTCTACTCCCCCCACGTTCCCCCTGCTTGCCCTCATCGTCAGCGGTGGACACAGCCAGCTAGTCCTCTTCCAGGACCACTTCGACTACACGCTGCTGGGTCAAACGCACGATGACGCCATCGGTGAAGCTTTCGATAAGGTAGCTAAAATCCTTGGCCTTCCCTACCCTGGCGGCCCAAGCATTAGCAAAAAGGCGCTGGCCGGAAATCCGCACGCTTTTGACTTCCCCAAAGCCAAGATGGCGGGCACGAGTCCGGAGCTAGAAGCGCTAAGGACGCGACATAAACCACACCCGCTCCCCGATACCCGCTTCCTGTCATACAATTTCAGCTTCTCTGGACTCAAAACAGCCGTGCTGCGCACCGCACAGCAAGCCATAGGTGAAGATCACACATTCCCGAGCAAAAACCTGCCAGAGCGCCTATCTGAAGCTCAGAAGGCCGACATAGCCGCCAGTTTCCAGCGCGTCGCCATAGAAACAGTGGTAGATAAGACACTGCAAGCGTACCAGGAGTTTCAGCCCGCCTCCGTTGTCATCGCCGGAGGAGTTGCTGCCAGCCCAGAACTGCGACGCCAGTTAACTGAGAAACTCCCCTGCCCCATCGAATACACTGACCCGCGGCTCTGTACCGACAACGGTGCCATGATAGCCACCCTCGGCTGCTTTCACATGAAGTACGCCTGCCCCACCGCCAACCCCTACACCCTAGACATCAAGCCAAACCTGAGCATGTAGCAGTATTTGCCAGACAGCCGACATCAACGCCATGGTTTATTTCTAACAGAGGTGGTACAATGCTTGTATGCAGTTACCAAAAGTCTATGAACCGGGAGAGTATGAGAGTGATATCTATGCGCTGTGGGAGCAGAGCGGGGCATTTGTGGCCGATCCGTCGAGCCATAAGGAGCGGTTTTCCATCGCCATGCCACCGCCGAACGAAACAGGGACACTCAGCCTCGGCCATGCACTTTTCCTAACGCTTCAGGACATCATGGCGCGCTACCAACGGCAACAGGGCAAGGACGTGCTGTGGCTGCCAGGTACCGACCATGCCGCGCTAGCGGTGAATGCCATCATAGAGAAGCAGCTAGCCGACGAAGGCCAGACGAAGCACGACATCGGTCGTGACGCCTTCCTGGACAAAACTCGCGAGTTTGTCGGGCAGAGTAGGGGAACTATGCTGGGTCAGATGCGAGCCATGGGAGCCAGCTGCGACTGGTCACGGTTGCGCTACACCCTAGACGACGCCTTGAATCGCTGTGTCACCGAAACATTTATCAAGATGTATGAAAGCGGCGTGATCTACCGCGGACACCGCATCGTGAACTGGGATCCCAACCTCGAAACCAATGTGTCCGACGACGAGGTTGTTTACACCGAAGAAACAGGGAAGTTCTACACCTTCCGCTATGGCCCGTTCGAAATCGGCACGGCCCGCCCAGAGACAAAGTTTGGCGACAAATACGTTGTCATGCACCCCGACGATGAGCGGTACGCTCAGTACAAGCACGGCGATACGCTGGACGTAGAGTGGATAAACGGCCCCATCCGCGCCACCATTATCAAAGATACGGCGGTTGACCCCAGCTTCGGTACCGGCGTTATGACCATTACCCCGTGGCACAGCCAAGTCGACTTCGATATGGCCGAGCGGCACGGGCTCAACAAAGAGCAGATTATCGACTTCCATGGGAAACTTCTCCCTGTTGCGGCGGAGTTTGCCGGCATGCACATCGCCGAGGCGCGTCCGAAGATAGTCGAGAAACTGAAAGAGAAGGGGCTACTCGTATCTGTCGATGAAAACTACGTGCACAATGTGGCCGTCAACGAGCGAGGGAAGGGGATTATCGAGCCGCAAGTTCGACTGCAGTGGTTTGTCGATGTCAATAAGCCCGCCGTGGACTGGAAAGGCAAGCAGCGCAGCCTCAAGGAGGTCATGCAGTCCGTTATTCGTGACGGCGACATCGAAATCATGCCCAAACGGTTCGAGAAAATCTATTTCCACTGGATCGACAACCTACGCGACTGGTGCATCAGCCGCCAGATTTGGTGGGGGCACCGCATACCGGCTTGGTACCGCACCGACACCGATGGCACCATCGAAACGTACGTCGGCCTTACCCCCCCGGAAGACGACGAATCCCAGGGGTGGAACCAGTGGGAACAAGACCCAGACACGCTCGACACGTGGTTCAGCTCGGCCCTCTGGACATGGAGCACGCTGGTTGACCCAGAACGGGCCGCCGACCTGACAATCCCGTTCGAAGAACTCGTAGCACAAAGCCCGGATTACAAGGCCTATCACCCAACTTCGGTAATGGAAACTGGCTGGGATATCCTCTTTTTCTGGGTCGCCCGCATGATTCTCTCGACCACGTTTATGACAGGCGAGGTGCCATTCCGCACCGTGTACCTGCACGGCCTGATTCGCGCCGAAGACGGCAAAAAGATGAGCAAAAGCCGACCCGAAAGCATCATCGACCCGCTCGATGTCATACCCAAATACGGTACCGACGCGCTCCGTATGGCGCTCATCATGGGCGTCACCCCTGGCAATGACCAGAACTGGGGCTGGGGCAAGTGCGAGGCCAACCGCAACTTCTGCAACAAACTTTGGAATATCGCCCGGTACACACTCGATAAAGTCGGTGATGTCAGCGACCTTCCTAAGCCCGAACCCCAGACGAATGCCGAACACTGGGTGTTGAGTAAACTACAACATACGACAGAGGTCATTTCTGGTCACCTCGATGCCTATCGGTTCAGTGAAGCCTACGATACGCTGTACCATTTTGTCTGGGACGATGTAGCTGACTGGTTTATAGAGGCCAGTAAGAACGAGCAGGGCGGGGGAGTACTGGCGTATGTACTCGAGAACATCCTGAAGCTGGCACATCCGTTTGCGCCTTTCGTAACAGAGACCATTTGGCAGGTTATACCGTGGACCGGAACGAGCCTGCTGGCCGTCCAGCCCTGGCCCAAGCCCATGAAAGCTCACGCGGGACCAGCCGCCGATTTTGAAGAAATGAAGGCCATTGTGGTCGAAACACGGGCACTCATCCGCGACCTAGGACTGCGAAAAGCCCACCTCTACTACACCGACGTGCCGTTCCTGACAGCCAACGCCCAGCTCATCACCCGGCTCACCGGACTCGCCGGAGTCCAAGAAGTAAGCGACGGCTCCGGGCTACACCTGACGGGCACCTCGCACCGCTGTTGGCTCGATGTCAACGCCACGATTGCCCAGTCCCACCTAGAGCGGCTGAGCAGCCAAATAGTCCAGCAGCAGAAGCAAGTCGATAACCTTCAGGGGCGCCTCGGTAATGAAAACTACGTGAAGCATGCGCCAAAAGAAGTGGTCCATGAGACAAAATCACAGCTCACAGAAGCGCTGGCCACGCTGGAACGACTCCAGGCAGAGCAACGCCGGTTCACCCAACTAGGCTAACGCTGGGCAGTTTTCAGTTTTCAATTCACAATTTTCAGTCAATTTTCAAGTATCAAGTTGAAGACCTGCCAGCACTGGTCTATATGAAAACTATACCTTGTTACTTTTCTGAAAATTGAAAATTGTGAATTGAAAATTGCCACATACGGCTAGTCAAACAACCGCACAGCTAGTACAATAGGGTCATATGGACGAGAAGCGGTTGGGGGCCGTCGTGCAGCGGGCGCGGCGAGTCGCAGGATTTACGCAGCAGAGCCTATGCCAGAAATCGGGCTTAAGCTATTCTACACTTGCCAAAATAGAGCGAGGCGCAATAAAGGCGCCGTCGGTGTTCACCATTCAGCAGATTGCGGCAACCCTAGGGGTGACGCTGGACGAACTGCTTATGGATGTCAGCAACCGTCCCGATACGCCGCAAGAGAAACGAACGTCCAAAAACGGCGTCCGATTTGTCTATTTCGACATGAACGGCTGCCTGGTGAGAGCCGCTTCGAGCGCTTTTGCTCGTCTCGCCGAAGAGAGCGGCGCAGCGCCCGACACCGTCGAAACGGTGTTTTGGCAGTTCAACGACGCAGTCTGCCGCGGCGACAAAACTATAGATGAACTCAACACGGCTCTGGCCGAACGACTCGGGATTATGGTCGACTGGTATCAGTACTATCTTGACGCTCAAGAGGCCATGCCAGGTATGGATGAGCTTGTCACGTGGGTCGCCGGCAATTACCGTGTGGGTATACTTAGTAACACCATGCCGAGTCTCATAGAAATGATGCAAGCCCGAGGACTTTTACCGGCAGTCAACTTCGATGTCATCATCGATTCATCAGAGGTACGAGCCATCAAGCCCGAAGAAGCCATTTACACCATCGCCGCACAAAAAGCCGGTATATCTCCCAGCGAAGTGCTGCTCATAGACGATGACCGCCCAAACCTCGTCGCCGCAAGCCGCCTAGGCTGGCACACCATGAAATTCCAGTCGCATCAGCCAGAAGAGGCCATTGCCGCCATCTACGCCTCACTCCAGCCAGCCTCATAGCACAAGACTCTCCCTAAAGCACCGCCTAGCACCCACGCCACATCATCTCATTTTGTCTCACTTTTCTAACGGCCGTTAGAAAAGTGAGAATGTTTTTGGTTGTGATTGAGAGGCTCTAAAGGAGGTAGGTATCAATCCCGCAGAGATGTCCAGCCTTGGAGATATAGGACTGGCTAGAGCAGGGTCAGGCCAAGCGTCAGAAAGATAACAAAGGCGATACCGCCAGCCACAAGCGCGCCCTTCAGGGCGGCTTTGCTATTACCATATCCTGTTCTTTGCTGCAGCTTGGTGTAGACCCAAGTGCCTGCGCCAAGCGCAAACAGCAGCGCAACTAGTACTGGACTCATACTTCATCCTCCATTCGTAATTTTTCCGCCATAGCAGCCAACGCCGCATGGTCTGGCTCGGCAGTGTCTTTGTGAAACGCCTTGTCAAGCTCGTTAGGAGTATCAAACGGCACCAAATGGATGTGCGCATGCGGGACATCCACGCCAACTACCAGTTCGCCGACATATGCTTTACCAGCCTCTTGTCGCAGCCGCTGAGCGACCTTCTGGACCGTCTTCTGGAGCGCAGCGTAATCATCCACCTCCAGATCCCAAACGAACTCAACCTGTTTTTTCGGCACGACAAGCGTGTGGCCGGGCTGGGCAGGGAAGATATCGAGAAAAGCAATTGTCTTCTCGTCTTCATACACCTTATGACACGGGATTTCTCCCTTAATAATCTTCGTAAAAATCGAATCTTCCATACTTAAACAGTATAACTCCGAAGTAATATAAGTACCACTGTTCGGAGCCAAAGGCGACTAGCAAGCGATAGCGCAGCCTTTAGGGGTGGGGAGCCTATGCAACCGGATTGATTCCGGTTGCATAGCGGGGCGGTGAGACCCGCCGGTGGCGGGTTGCAAGGCAGTCTTCTCTTGCAAGCTATGCTTGCAAAGATGAAGTTGCGGGGCCGCCGAAGGTGGCGAGCCCGCCCCTTCAAGAACTCGGCGTTTAGCCGAGTTCGGGTTGATATGCTTTAGCTGTTACAATAGTGCCATGACAGAGGTAGAAAAACTCCTGCAAACGGTCGACGAAAAAGCCTATACCCACCTAATATTCGACCTGGATGCGACCCTGACGCTGCTCAACCTGCCTTGGGCTGAGTGGGTAGAGATGATTACGAAGCGCCTACCGCCGGACCAAGCCGCTTCATTCCGGCATATCCTGGATGACGACGGTAGCGGCTGGCAACAGGTAGCGAACGAGCATGTTGAGCAGTACGACACCTTCCTCGCGGCGCTCATCGAAGCCAGTGAAGAGTTTGAGAGCACCTACTTTGCGCACACACCGTACGATGAACTCGCCCAGGCCGTTCACCGACTGGCAGGGCAGGGGAAAACGCTCTACGCTTGGTCGGCCAATATGCGCTCGACTGTCGAGCGCGCCCTGATGGAGCTCGGCATCCGCCAGCATTTTACGAAACTTGTTGCTCGCGAAGATGTTCGGCTTGCCAAACCCCACCCTGAGGGCTGGCAGCTTCTCGAAGACGGCACGCCGCGCCGCCAATATCTCTTCGTAGGCGATAGCAGCAACGACGCCGGTGCCGCCCACGCCCTCGACATAGACTACTTCGAGATCACTTACTTCAAGCAGAACCGGTAGGTACTGCACAGAATGAAGTTAAACTCACCCCTGTTATCTCTCTATCCCAGGTAAAAACAGTGGTTAGCGCGTAGGCTGGACATATTCGCGCCAGTGTTTGGGCTGGAGATCGGCGAGGGCGGGGTCGGCCAGGCAGCGGAGGAGCAGGCGGCCGGTTTCGGCGTTTGTGAAGAGCGGCACGTGGTTATCTATGGCCAGGCGACGCATGAGGTAGGCTTCATCGCTTTTTTCCTCGCGCGAAGGGATGCTTACCATGAGGTCAAGTTCGTGGTTTTGGATGGAATCGGCCAGGTTTGGCTTCTCGCGGCCTTGCACCTTGTGGACGCGCTTGGTAGTAACCCCGTGTTCTTTCAAAAACTCGTGCGTTCCCGGTGTCGCCAGCACTGTCCAGCCACGCTCAACCAGTTGGCGAGCCTCGTCTATGAATTTGTGCTTTTGCTCGTCCGCCAGGCTAATAAGCACGCGTTTGCCGCCGATACGCTGTTCGGTCGCCAGCCACGAGCGGTAAAACGCCGTCTCTATCTCTGAGCCGAAGCAGGCAACTTCGCCTGTGGAGGCCATCTCCACACCCGCGACTGGGTCGGCACCCTTCATGCGGTTGTAGGAGAACTGCGGCGTCTTTACGCCGACATGATCAAGGCTCAGTGTCAGGAAAATCTCTGGGTGCGCCTGGCCGAGCATCGCCTCGGTGGCTATCTGGATAAAGTTATAGCCCGACACCTTCGACACGAACGGGAAGGAGCGCGAGGCCCGTACGTTGCACTCGATAACCTTGAGCTCATTATCTTTCGCAATGAACTGGATGTTGAACGGCCCGGTGATATCGAGGTTTTTGGCGACTTGCTTGGCAATCAGCTTGGCACGGCGCACCGTTTCCAGATACAGCCGCTGGGCTGGGTACACGACCGTCGCATCGCCGGAGTGAACACCAGCGTTTTCAATATGCTCGGAGATGGCATAGATGACAAGATGACCATCCAGCGCAACACCATCAATCTCGAGCTCTTTGGCATTCTGGACAAACTGGGAAATGACGGTGGGATGGTCGGGCGAAAGCTTGGCAGCGGCCGTTAAGTAGCGCTCCATTTCTGCTTCGGAACGTACCACACTCATCGCGCCGCCAGACAGAACGTACGAAGGACGGATGAGGACAGGGTAGCCGACTGTTTTGGCGAACCGCTTGGCGGCCGGCAGGGAAGTCACCTCTGTCCACGCCGGTTGGTCTATGCCGAGACGCCCGAGCATAGCCGAGAACTTTTGGCGGTCTTCCGCCATATCTATCTTGAGCGGCGAGGTACCGAAGATAGGATAGCCCGCTTTGTGTAGGGGCAGGGCAAGATTGTTGGCAATCTGGCCACCGACCGACACCACAATGCCCTTGGGCCGTTCAAAATCAGCGATATCCTGCATGCGCTCCAGCGTCAGCTCGTCGAAGTACAGCCGATCGGAACGGTCGAAGTCCGTCGATACGGTCTCGGGGTTAGAGTTCACGATAATCGTTTTGTAGCCGTTTTTTTGCAGCGTCTGAGCGGTGTTTACGGCCGACCAGTCAAATTCCACCGAGGAGCCGATGGCATAGGGGCCAGAGCCAATCACGATGGCGGTTTTTTGGCCGAGCGGCGCCACATCATGCGCCATGCCGTGGTAGGTCACATACAGGTAGTTTGTCTCGGCGTCGAACTCGCCGGCCAGCGTATCAATCTGCTTGATAACGGGCAGGACACCCTGCTTCTGCCGCAGCTTACGCACCGCGCTTTCCCGCTCATTCTTCAGCCCGGCGATGACCCGGTCGCTAAAACCCATCTGTTTGGCACGCTTGAGCGTGGCGGCAGTCAGCGTCTGTGCGGTGATATCACGTTCAGTCTCCACGATGGCCGCAATGTGGTCGAGGAACCAGCGGTCTATGTACGACGCCTCGTGAATCTCCGCCGCCGACACGCCAGATTTCATGGCTTCGTAGATGGCAAACAGCCGTCGGTCAGTCGGGTGTGCGATCTCGTCCATGACGTCGGTGATATCGTGCGGGTGCGCCGTCAGGCCATGCGCACCGATGTTCAGCATGCGCACCGCTTTTTGTAGCGCCTCGGGGAAGGAACGCCCCAGCGCCATAACCTCGCCGACGCTTTTCATCTCGCTGCCAATGTGGTGGTCGCTGCTTTTGAGCTTCTGCAAATCCCAGCGCGGCATCTTTACCGCCAGGTAGTCGAGAGCCGGTTCGTAGAACGCCGAGGTTTTGCCGGTGACGCTGTTTTTGATCTCAAACAGCCGACGCCCCAGCATGAGCTTGGAGGCCACGAACGCCAGCGGGTAGCCAGTGGCCTTGGAGGCGAGGGCGCTGCTGCGGCTCAGGCGGGCATTGACCTCTATAACGCGGTACTCGCCGCTGCTTGGGTGCAGCGCGTACTGAATATTGCACTCGCCGATGATACCGAGGTGGTTGATGGTACGTATCGCCACCTCACGCAGCATGTGATACTCGTAGTTTGTGAGTGTCTGCGAGGGTGCCACCACGATACTTTCACCGGTGTGAACGCCCATGGGATCGAAGTTTTCCATATTACACACGGTGATGGTATTGCCATCGCAGTCACGCACCACTTCGTACTCCACCTCTTTCCAGCCAACCAGGTATTCCTCTATGAGCACCTGTGGCACGGCTGCCAGCACTTCTTTGACCCGTGTTTTCAGCTGCGCCGGGGTGTCTATGCGGCCCGAGCCGAGCCCGCCCAGGCTGTAACCAGAGCGCATCATCACCGGATAGCCCAGCTCCTTCGCCGCCGCCAGGGCTGCTTCGACCGTGCCCGCGGTGGCACTCCGGGCGGTTTTGGTGCCTATTTCGGCCAGAGCTTGCTTGAACAGCTCGCGGTCCTCGGTGGTTTCGATAACTTTCACCGGCGTCCCCAGCACGCGTATGCCCAGCTGCTTCAAGATACCGCGCCGCTCGAGCTCCAGACCAAGGTTGAGCGCCGTCTGCCCGCCAAAACTGAGCGCGACGGCGTCTGGTTTTTCGCGCTGCAAGATTTTCTGCACCGTTTCGACGTTCAGCGGCTGGAAATACACTTTGTCGGCCATGTCATCGTCTGTCTGCACGGTGGCGATATTTGGGTTTATGAGCACTGTTTCGATGCCTTCTTCTTTGAACGATTTTATGGCCTGCGAACCCGAATAATCGAACTCTCCGGCCTGCCCAATCCGCAGCCCGCCCGAACCCAGCACGACGACTTTCTTGATGCTTTTCATAGCATGGCTCCAAATTTTTTGAATATATCTGCCGAATCAGTCGGGCCAGGGCAGGCCTCTGGGTGAAACTGTACCGAGAAAAACGGCTTGGTTTTGTGCTCGATCCCTTCAACAGAACTGTCATTCAGGTTGCGGTAGCTGACGCGCCATTCCGCCGGCAAGGTCTTTTCGTCTATGGCGTAGCCATGGTTTTGGCTGGTGATAACGCAGCGTTTGCTCGCGTCTTCCTGGCACGGCTGGTTGTGGCCGCGGTGCCCAAACTTGAGCTTGTAGGTCGTGCCGCCAGAGGCAAGCGCCATGATCTGGTTGCCCAGGCAGATGCCCAGCAGGGGCTTGCTGCCGGCCAGCACCTTTTTTGTGATGGCGATGGTTTCGGTATAATCTGCCGGGTCGCCGGGGCCACTCGAGAGCACCACACCGTCATAGTTTTCACCCGAGAAGTCATAATTATATGGGACGCGTTTCACTTGGAGGTCGAGCGCCAGCAGCGAGCGAAGAATGTTCTCTTTGAGTCCGCAGTCGACCAAAATGACGCGTTTTTTGCCCTTGCCAGCACCGTACACTACTGGTTTTGGAATAGAGATTATGGGTATTTTGACGGCTTTCGGGGCCTGAACGGACGAACTACTGAGTGTGCCGGCCATGACGCCGCGCGTGCGCAGGTACTTGGTAAGTGCGCGGGTATCTACACCGGTGAGCAGCGGAATGTTTTGCTTCTTTAGCCATTCAGGAAGGGAAAGTTGGCCGGTTCCGTGGCTCCAGTGCGGTGCCAGCTCCGACACAACCACACCGCGAACTTGTATGCGGTCAGACTCGGCCGCGGCCGGGTCAACACCGTAATTGCCTATCAGCGGGTAGGTAAACACCAGGATTTGCCCGGCAAACGACGGATCGGTCAGCGACTCCACGTAGCCAGTCATGCCGGTGCTAAAAACCACTTCGCCGTCTCGATTTTCGCTTTGCCACTCGGGCATTGTACCTTCAAACACAGTCCCGTCACTCAGCGTCAAACGACCAGGCTTTTGGTTAAAAAAAACGTTCCTTTCGGAACGACTAGTGCGTATGTTTTCAGTGCGTGTTTTAAGTACTTTTTTCTCCATGCTCCCCAGTAATCTACCAGACGCCACGCTTGAACGCAACCTAACCTACGTAAACCAAACGTCAGAACAGGGAAGCCATATGTCATTTTTACGACGACCACGGCTGGCGGAGAGGGAGGGATATCGCCCCGCCATAGGCGGGGCTCCTTCCTGCGGTACTCGCTGAAAACATGCAAGCATCTTTTCGACTCCGTTCCTCGTACGCCGAACCCTGCGACGGCTCTCACCGACCCTTCAACCACGCGTATGCACCCACTCGAAGGTGGGGGCATACGCGTGGCGGAGAGGGAGGGATTCGAACCCTCGATAGGTTTTACCCTACACACGATTTCGAGTCGTGCGCCTTCAACCACTCGGCCACCTCTCCGTGAAATGTATTGTAACAGATTGAGCACTATATTTCAGGCTAGGCACCGTACAAAAAACATGCTACAATCACCCCTGTTAGCACTTTGCTAAAAGCAAAGTGCCCCGGTTTTGCAATCCAAGGAGCGCAAGCGACTGAATGCAAAACCGAGAGGAGCAGCTGGCTGAGACTGGAGCTCGGCGAAAGTAGCATTAGCTAGTTTCGTCGCAGCGGAAGTCGTTGCCAGGCTGCGACGAGCACCCGTAGCTCAGCTGGATAGAGCGTTGGCTTGCGGAGCCAAAGGTCGTAGGTTCGAATCCTGTCGGGTGTACCAGTAAAAAAGTCAGTCCTTGTGACTGACTTTTTTACTGGTTGCATGCGGTAGCATGCGAGAACCTACGAAGTAGGTGCGGACGCCAAGGAGACGCGCGCAGGAACTCGTTCCGAGCACGACGACTGCGTGTTGCGAAGCAACCATCCTGCCAGTGTGTACCAAGAAAAGAGACGGTCAAGAAGACCGGCTTTTTTCTTGGTTTGCACCTGCAGGTTTGAACCTACGACCAGCGAACAAGGTGAGCGTAGGTCGTAGGTTCGTACAGGTGCTGGCAGCGCAGGAACTCGTTCCGAGCAGCCAGAACCATGCAAGCGAAGCGTATCCTGTCGGATAGAGTCAGTCCTTGTGACTGACTTTTTACTGGTTGCATGCGGTAGCATGCGAGAACCTACTAGGTAAAGAAGGATGCTCTCCAGTATAGTGATAGTTTCACCTCATTTGCGGTTTTTACTTCTTATGATTTCATCCGGGATTGTTTTGGTATGAGAAAATAGAGCAACACAAAATACACGGCGAGGTACTGGTTAGCAATCCGGAAGACTTCTTAATGTTCGTTGCGGCGTAAGCGAAAGTGGTAAAACACCGTACCGCCGGCCACTGCCAACACTACAGGCATAAGCGCATCGCCCGGGCCGGTATTGGCTAGCTGCGAGCTAGGGGTGGTAGTAGAGACTGAGCTGGTTTGGCCGCTCGTTGAGGTCGTCTGCGGTGTTGCTGTGTTTGAGGCAGTGTTTGTCGGGGTTGTAGAGGTTGTAGGGGTTTGAGCGGCTGATGGCGAGGTTGACGTCGCGCCAGTGCCAGTACTGCTGCTAGATGAGGCCGAGCTGCCGCTGGTCTGGCTGGTCGCGGACGTTGAGCCAGTGCCCGAAGAGGCCGTGCTGCCGTTTGTGCCATCGATGGTATCGTCTATGGCCGATTTGCCAGATTGTATAACGCTTGAGCCGGTTTGTTTCGTCTTTTTAACGGCGTTGTCTACCTTGGGGTGGCGCCAAAACAGCAGCCACAGTACTAGCCAGACTAACGCTGCCAGTACCAGCACCGACACTATGAACCAGATGATTCTACCAATGATTGAAACTCGATTTTGTTCGTACATTACGCTATGCCTCTCCAACTTATGTATGTACGATAGCAGATAAGTTGCAAAAGCGCAATATGTATGGAGAAATAGCTTATGGTTGGGGTGCGTTTCTTTGGGTTGGCTGGCTTGTGCTGGGGCCGTGGCTAGAAACGGATGCGACGCAGCAGGCTGTCGATGGCATCGGTTTTGTGAGGTTCTTGCGGCAGATGCTGTGCGAGGTACTCGGTGACGGTCGGCTCCTCGTCGGCCGCACAATACACCGTAATAGGCGGCATGAACCGCTTGAGCGGCCACAGAGTCAGGCTGGGGACACTGGCGTGCGTATCGACCGAGAATGCTTTAAACGTTTGCAGACTGTAGGCTTTTGGGCCAACGTACAGGTAGCCCTCGTCGAGAGCATACTGTTGCGCACCCGGCTCACGCGAAGCAAAAAACACCAAACCGCCGACGGCCAGCACGACAACAACCGTCGAGACAATATCTCGAGTAAATAGATAGATAAGCCCGCTCAAGATTATCGCCCCGAGCGTATAGGCACCGTACCAGGTGGAATCTTTCGGGTTATGTTCGCCCGCTGTGGCCGTCCAGGCTAACTCTGGCTGGGATGGGTCGTCTTCGTCAGAAAATTGCGCCGACCGATCGGCGTAAGCGACTTCGCGGTCATCTACAGGGTTCGCTTGCTCTTGTGGGGTATACGGCGGCTGCGGCACTTCGGGTGCGAGTGGCTGTGTTACGGCCGCTTGCGGCGGAGCGGAGGGCGCTTCGGCTTGCGGCATAACTGGTTGGGGAATTTCTGTTGGCACCTGAGCCGCTGCTGGGGCAGCTAGGACTGGCGTGGGCGGTACTGAGGGCGCAGCCGGCTGGGCGGTACTCCCTGGCGAAATAACTTGCCCCGGCTGCGTTTCTTCCATAAGCGTTATTGTACTACATTTCTGTAATGAATTTTGCTATTTTTCACCCCAGTTGCTATAATCACCTCTGTTCTTTTTACCTGGAGAGATGACCGAGTGGTTGACGCAAGTCAAGCCCGAAGCGGCTTGACAAGGTAGCGATATGATAAACAATCATATCGCGTCAGGTAACGGCTCACTGGTACATTAACGCACGTGGTAGGTATGGAGAGATGACCGAGTGGTTGAAGGTAACGGTCTTGAAAACCGTCGTGCCCGCAAGGGTACCCAGGGTTCGAATCCCTGTCTCTCCGCCAGGAGTATTGTGGTGTCTCGCATGAGACGACACAATGCTTCTTGTAGAGAAGCGGGGGGTCGAACCCGGGGGCGGGCGACGCATGAGCGAAGCGAATCATCCCTGTCTCTCCGCCAAATCTGCTACACTGTACGGTAGCCACCAAAATCCTAAACCAAGGAACGTAGTGACTGTTTAGGATTTTGAGAGGAGCAGTCGACATAGGTTGGAGCTCACCAAAAGAAGCAAAACGCTTGTTTTGGTGAGCAGAAACCGGCGTCGCACTGCGACGAGGAGAGGTACCCAAGTGGCTGAAGGGGACGGTTTGCTAAATCGTTAGAGGGGCGAGAGTCCCTGCGAGGGTTCGAATCCCTCTCTCTCCGCCAAATAGAAAGCATCCATCGCAAGATGGGTGTTTTCTATTTGTTGGAGAGCGAAGGCGACCGAGAACCCGGTAAAGTGAGCGACAGCGAACGAAGGGTTCGGTGAAGCGAGGACGAGCGCATGCGCCGACAGGCGGAGAGCACGCCGCAGCGGAAAAAGTGCGCAGCACGCTATCCCTCTCTCCGCCAAGTAAAAAGAGTCTGCCCGACAGGGCAGACTCTTTTTACTTGGTCTGGAAACAGGATAAGAACGGCTTACAAATTGAAAAGGATTAACCCTTAACAGGGGAAATTTCTCGTAATACAGATTATAGAGCCAATTGGTCTTTGATCTCCTGAAGAAGCTTGTGGCGGTCTTCGTAATCTTCCAGAAAGACGCCGTACTTGTCGGGTGACACGTACTCAATGTGGTCCAGCTTGACGAGCTCGTCGGCCTGGCCAAGATAACAGCGCAGACTGGACCATTGATACGTTCGGTATGTCCGCGGGTTCAAGTGGATATACCTAGTTATGTGCAGCAGGTAGCTCTCGGTATCTATCCGCGCCGCTCTATAGACTCCTTGGAAAAGATGACCCTGCGATTTGTGGCGCAAGTTGAAGTACATAGAGTACGCCGTAAGCAGCGAGCGCATGAGGCCGCTGATTGCACCCACATCTTCTTCCTGATAGAGCAAAAGATGAAAATGATTACCCATCAGGCAGTAGGCAACGAGCTCTGCCTCATATATCGGATACTCCTGGGGCTTGTCTGGCTGCTCAACAAGATGACGGCGGAGTAAAGACATGAATTTACGGCGATCTATGTCGTCAAGAAATATTTTTCGACCCCCGGCACCGCGGTTGTATGCATGATAAAACGCCGGAGCCTCAAACGCTTTGATAGTATTTCGTGCGGGCATATCCACCACTGTAATGCAAGACTTTGTATCTGTAAAGGGTTAATCCTTTTAGATTGTTAGTACTGGCCGGCTTGGGCGAAGACTATGGCATCGACGCGGCGAGCGCCGGCCTTTTTTAGGACACGGGCTGCTGTCTCGAGTGTGGCACCGGTGGTCAGGACATCGTCTACTAGGATACAGTGCGCGCCACGAATGCGCTGCGGTCGAACCAGGCGAAAGGCATGTTCTAGGTGTTCGAGCCGCTCCTTGCGACCCGCCCCGACCTGGTGGGCCTGACCAAGCCTCGAAAGCGCCTGTACAACTCCGCTACCTGACGAGCGCGCCAGCAGCCGCGCAAGCGCCACCGCCTGGTCGTAGCCGCGCTGCCGGACACGGCTGGTTGCCGTGGGCACGGGCACAAAAATAATCTTATCTGGTAAGAGGGGCAGTAGTGGGGTCATGAGCTCAGCCATCTCGGCTATACCTGCCCTAGCGCGTTCGTATTTGGCGCGGTGCACGAGCTCCTTGGCCAGCCCATCATAGTGCATGGCGACGAGCACCCGGCGAAGAGATGTGTGCCGTCGGCAACCATCGCAGACCACGTAGTCACGCGTCACGGCTCGACACCGGTAGCAACGAGTTGGCACCGTCGGCACATGTGCGCGGCAGCTTGGGCAGAGCAGGGCATCTGCTTCCTTGCCGCACCCAAGGCAGACGAGCGGAGCGTAGAGAGAAATGAGGCGTTCGAATAGGAGCATGTTGTGATTAATCCGTTGTAAATAAGTGCACCCGCCCTTGCACGCCGTTCTGCGTCTCAGTTATACTGTTTTTAACACAAACAGGCAAGCACGCTATCTTATTTTGTAATCCCGGCCAGCTTGGCCGGTGGAGGGTAACAGCAATGGCACGACGAAATCGTGATGATGATCTACTACTGGAAGAAGATGAATTGACCGCCGCCTTTTTGGGCGATGAGGCAGTACCAACGGACCAGGGTTCGCCTATGGTAATGGACGATGGCGACCAAATGCCGTCCGATGCTGCCGGTGACGAATGGAACGATGAGGAAGCTGTGCTGCCAGGCCAGCTAGCTGTCGATGTTTTTGAGACCAAAGAGAGATTGGTGGTTAAGGCCCGCACAGCTGGCGTCAACAAAGGCGACCTAGATGTTAGCATCGCCGATAACACCCTCAGTATCCGCGGTACCCTCAGTGCTGGCAACGAAGACCAAGTTGAGAATTACTTCGTGCAGGAATGCTACTGGGGTGAATTTAGCCGCAGCATAGCTCTGCCCGTACCTGTTAAGGAAGAAGATATCGAGGCCGTCCTGAAAGATGGCGTCCTTACCGTCAGCTTCACCAAGGTCAAACAAGACACGGTGAAGAAAATCCAGGTTGTCTAAAAACCCTCTAGTTTCGTTGTCACGGTAGTAACCTACATACTACGGATTGAGCTGCAGTCCCAGCAAGATAGTTCAGACTATACGACGATGAGCTTTAGTGCGCTAGACACCTCAGCCAGCAACACGGTTCCCAAATTGAAAAAGGCCACATTATGTGGCCTTTTACTAAACAAGCTACTAGTTACTACGGTTGGGTGACTTTGTTCAGAACAAACTTCACAATGAACTGCGCCAGGGCTACAACTACCAAGCCGATGAGGGCATAGATGATAGTATTCTTCGCATTGGTAATCTTGCCGCTGTCGCCGCCAGAAGTAATGTAGCGCAAACCGCCCCAGATAATCATGATGACGGCTATGACGCCAACGAGCACGGAGAATATATTGACGATAGATTCAATGATATTATTTACCTTATCTGTACCTCCTGCCGTAGTCGAACAGTCACCGGTGCCATCGACCGTCAGGCTATCCGCCGAGCTACAAAGCTTACCCTGTATATCGACTGCTGCGAAACCCGTGGCAGGAGCTGCAAATGGCACGACGGCCAAACACAGAACCCCAAAGACTGCGGCTAGTTTATTGCGAATGTTAGTAATCATAACTATTTTTTCCTTTCGTATACTTGTTTCCTTTACTTTATACCATTCGTGCTTAAAAAATTCAACCTTGTATTCCATTACAGGCATCGGCTTGCGCATCAAACATTTCAGATGCCTTGCAGGTAATTGCAGTTTTACCACCGCCAGAACCATTGATTGATTTATCGAGCACAAACTTAACGATTATTTGCGACAGGGCAACGATAATAAGACCGACTATTGCATAAATGAGTGTATTTTTTGCGCTCGTAATTTTAGTGGTATCCCCAGCCGATGTCACGTACTTGAATCCGGCGGCAATAATCATAATGACTGCTACCACGCCAATGACCGCCGAAAACATAGTAATGACTACAGATATAATCTTATTAATATCAGACCCCTTCGAAGCACCCTGGCTGCAATCAGCTCCAGCTCCGATAGATTCGCATACAGCTATTGCATTATCGCTAAGAGCGGCCGCTGGGCTGGGCTGAAGGCTCCACAGTACGCCCGTTAGGTTACTGAAAGCGACTGCTGCGACTATAAACATTTTGAGTACTTTTCTCATATGATTTATCCTATGCTTTTTATCACTAGTATTATGATGGCCTGGGCCAGAGCAATGATAACAAGACCCACTATAGCGCCGATGAGCGTATTCTTGGCCGCAGCCGTCTTCTGGGTATCGCCACCAGAGGTGATGTAACGAAAACCGCTTAGGATTATTACGATAACCGCAGCCACAGCCGCCACGCTCGCCACAATCATTGACACCTTGTACAGCGTGCCGTCCGTGCCTGTGAGTGGGTTAGTGTTTGGTGAAGTGCTTTTACAGGTTGCTGAACTGGGAGCCGATTGGCATGCGTCACTCAATATATTTGCGCTCGCCGGGAGAGGCATTATCAAAGGCAAACAAATGCCCAGCAGCGCACCAGCCAAGAGCGTAAAGCGACGTATTAGCGATGTCATCAGCCAACACCTTTCACTACTAGCGCAACGATGGAGAAGGCGGCCATGGAAACCGCCAGGCCAATGACCGCATACAGAATGGATTTCTTGGCTTGTGCCATCTTCGCCGGATCACCCGCGGAAATTATATAGCGAAATCCACTAATGACAACTATGAGCATGGCGATAGCACCGGCTACGCCAAACACTATTTTGAGTGTTGCTGCGAGTGCAGCGCTTGCTGGATCGCCGTCATTGTTATTTGGCAACGCTGAAGTATCAAGACCCTGGGCAAAAAGACCGAGTAGTATGTCGCGTATCATTTTGACAGTTGACTCCCTATGTAAGATACCACAGCTGCTGCAACCACTGCCACAACAAGCCCTATGAGCGCGTTGATAATCGACTCGCGCGCCATCTTAGTCTTGTCGGGTTCTCCCTGGCTCGTAGTGAGCTTGATGCCGCCCGTTATCACATATACAACGGCGACGAGGCCCGCTATCTTAAGCAAGTCATCGACGATCACTAGTGTGACGGGCAGGGCTACGCTATCCTTACCGGTTCCGAGTATCTTCACATCTGCCGCGATGCTGCAATCGCTATCAAAAGCCTCTTTAGGTAAGTAAGCAAACCACGGCTTAAGCCCCAGAAACGTCTTGCTACATGTTTCTGCGCTTGCTAAACCACCAGCTGGCGCTGAGCACCTGCCATGCGCGACTCGATCAGCGGGCGCGTGTTCACGATCACCACCCGGCCCTCATTCAGAATCAGGGTCGGTTCTGCTCCGGCTGCAACGCGGGCGTAACTGAGCGATGAGATG
>JBGAVA010000010.1:0-31930 GCA_044228355.1 Saccharimonadales bacterium (SeqCode) | reverse complement strand
CCAGCAAAACCCAGACACTGCTACACTTGAGCTAGCGAAAGTTACGAGAAAGTCGCATTTGGGGTGAGACTTTACGACTTCTAACACAGGCTTGCCGTCTGAGCTATAATGTCCATCTAGGGCCCGCAAAGTTCGGCTATACGTCTGTCGCAAAACTAGAGGTATGACACCGTCGGTCAATTTTACGGTTATTTCTTTCTTTTCATAAGGCGACAGAGGGCGCTCTACACCGTCTTGAGGGGGCAGGGGATGTCTGTAAAGAACTACAGGTTCGTCAAGCCAATTAACCCCATCAGTGAACCTGCCCTTTTTGTGGGATCTATCAGGAGCAGCATCTTGGTACATATTTTTATTATACACTCTCATTTCTATATTGTCAATAGACAAAAATATGAAACTGTGCTATAATACAGAAATATGAATAAACCATTATGCGGCGTAGAGGAAATAGTCCATGGCTTTTATGTAGAGCCGAAAGGGCTTGTTTTTCCGGAATATACGAGACCAACAGGCGAGACCTTGCTGACCGTATCGAATACTAAACCCCTCCATGTGCCAGAATGGGTGAAAGAAAATGCTCAGCTCGAAGATATCTTTGAGAGGGTGGGTGGCAATTTAGAGCAGGTTGACAGTACTCTTCAGCAGCTTGAATATGGTGGTGACACCTTCGAGATTGCCATTATTCATTCACGAAATGAAAATAAAAAGGGTGTCATGCTGCACATATCCACTTATAGCTCGAGCATATCAACCAATTTGGGTAATGCCTTTGAATTTGCCGTGCAGGGTGCGCTGTACGAGGATTTCGACCACGTATACGTGGCTTCACCTGGAAATGGCGGCTCGTCGCCGATTGAGGATACTGGTATGCTCATCGATACGTCATCTGGCAAGATGGGTCAGAAAGAGTACTTCCGTAAAACCGGGCGGACAACTTATGAGGATAGAAATGAAGTGAAGCCACTCCCATATCTGCTGAATATGCAGCGTGCACTTGAAGAGGCAGGCGTAGAAGTGACTGGGTTTATTGGGACTGACTCTGCGGGTGGTAGCTATGCAACAGGCTTAGCGATTGCAATGGAGGAAGGCCAGATCAGCCATGGATTCTTTAGCGAAAGATCAAACTTCACGTCTTTAGGGCGGCTTGGTTTATTTTATGGCATGCTCGTAACTGAGAATATTCGCCACGGTAAAGTCATGCGTAACTTGAGGGTTGATGGACTTGATGTTATCGATCCGCTGAGTATTTACTCTCCGCGTATAAATGATCCTCAGGGTAGAACAAATAAAACGCTAGCTGAAGAAAAAGTTACGCGCGCAAGAGACGTTCCAAAAGTAAAGTTGCCCCAGCAGCTCGCCAGCATGGTGACTAGTTTAATGGCGCTTGGACGCGGACCAGAGGGCGGCACTGATCCGCTAGTATCAGATGTCAATGCAATGTTAGCTAGGCATCCAGATGGAAAGTTTACGTTTACGCTCGCAGAACATGATGTCCTATATGGGGGCGAGCCGGATAATTTGGCCAGACAGTTCCTAGGAAAAATCGATGTGCAGCGCGCAGATGTTACGGCAATCATTCTCGAGAAACTCCCCCATGCATATCATACTGCTCTGCCTCTCCTGCAAGACGCCTTACGTCGCTCAGCGTTTGGTTTGACGGCATAGTCATTCACATGGAGACAACTCTAGCCTATACTACGTACAGTAACTGGAGGAGGCGACGATGAAATTATTTCGAATTAGGCCGGTGTATGCGCATTGTGATTTGCCGTGCGGGGTGTACGACCCGGCGCAGGCGCGGATCGAGGCCGAGAGCGTCAAGGCCATGATGGAAAAGTACGATGGGCTCGACGAGCACAACAAACTTCGTGCCGTGGTGCTCATAGAGCAGCGGGCTGAACTCGTCAAACAACACCTGTGGGTGCTGTGGACCGATTATTTCAAGCCGCCGCATCTGGAAAAGTACCCAGATCTGCACGAAAAATTCTGGCTGGCGACCAGGCAAGCTGGCGAGTGTAAGCACCATATGGACGTGGTCGAGGCAGACAAGCTGCTGGCTATGATAGACGAGATCGCTCACATATTTTGGGAGACAAAGAAAAGCTAGAGCTATGAGCCAAGAGATAAGAGATAAGAGAAAGCTCAAAAAACACTTGATTATGGTACGGCGGGTCGTAGGGAAGAGTATGTGGCCGGTGCTCGATCCCGAGCAGGTGGTGGTGGCCATGCGCAAGCGGCGTTATGAAGCCGAAGATGTGGTGGTCATCCTACACAATGGGCGGGAAAAGATCAAACGTATCCGCGCGGTAGAAGGCAAAAAGTATGACGTCCGTGGCGATAACCCTTCGCAGAGCACCGACAGCCGTCATTTTGGGCTGGTCAACCGAGAAGACATAGTCGGAAAAGTTGTCTGGCCCAGAGTGTAAGATTTCTCATAGATTCTTTCTGGTTGCTTCGGTATGCTAAAGAGTACCTAACGAGAGTGAGGAGTGTTTGTATGGCTAAAGAATCCAAAGGCAAGGGTTGGCACGGTGACCCGGAGGGTCATGCTTTGGCTGGGCGCAAGGGTGGCAAGATGAGCTCGGGCAATTTCAAAAACGACCCCAAACGAGCTTCGGAAGCGGGGAAGATAGGTGGCGCCATAAGCCCGGGCAATTTCAAGAACAACCCGGAGCGGGCTCGGGAGGCTGGGCGTAAAGGCGGCAAAGCCTAACGCCTCTCGCGGTCCCGGCCCCTGTTTACCGGCAGGCAGACAAAGGATGCAGGCTCTCGCGCCTGCAGGCGAGAAACTTTTTTGGTGGCAAAAAAGTTTCACAAAAAAGCCAGGCACATCTCCACCGACTCGGCAGCTGTAGTAAACGAGCACAATGCGAAAACACTAATTGGATACGCATTTTCGCTTACATTGTGCTGATTTACTACAGCTGTACCGGGTCGCCTCCGCAGTGCCCCTACTAACTATATCCACCTCCGCCATAGCTTCGGTGGATGCACCTCAGCGGCCTGCGGCCGCCCCCTACCGTCTACCGTCCACTATCCAACGTCTACCTCCTACCGTCTACCGTCTACCCCCTACCATCCAACCTCCACCATCCAACCTCCACCGTCCACCCTCCAACCCTTGTACGATTTGTCACACCAGATATGTGAAATTGCTTACTGAGCAGGCAGGATTTACAACGTATGATAGGGGTATCATACGAAAGGAGTGCGTATGGACAGGGTGTTTACACAAACGTTCAACTTGCAGCCTCGCAGCAGTGAGGAATTGCAGGCAGTGGTGCGCCGGTTTGAGGCCAAGTGGCGGCAGCGTCGCAGGGCTCATCCGTTTGCCGGACTCGCGGTCTAGCCCCACCGGTTCCGTCTGGTCGGTAGGTGGCTAGGTTTTAGCACTCTTGCTGTGCGCTGATCCGATGGCTTCGCTTACACTAGCGAAGCCATCTTTTTTGAGTAGTAGCGCCAGGTCACGGTTGAGCTGGCCTATCAGCTGCGGCCCGCCGTAAATCATGCCGGTGATGAGCCCGACCAAGCTCGCGCCGTTTCTAATCTTGCGGTAGGCATCTACTGCGGTAAATACCCCGCCGACGCCGATAATGGTCAGGCGGTCGCCATAAAGTCTATAGGTCCGTCCTATAAGGTCATCGCTGAGGGCTTGGGTGGGGAGGCCGCTCAGGTTGCCTTTCACCTGGGATGGCAATTCTTCAGATGGGATTTCACTTCGTTGCTTGCTGAGGTTGCCGATGGTCACGCCCTGTACATTGTGCGTGACGATGACGTTAAGCAGCGCAGCAAAGTCCGGCCAGCTGTGATTGATGGGCATTTTCACCCATACCGGCTTGCGAATCTTCAGCCTGTCTACGGCCGCGAGCAGTTGCTCGAGCCGCTTCGGTTCGGTGAATGGTTCCCCGCCGTAGGCATTCGGGCAGGAGATGTTGATCTCTAGCACGGCCACGCGGGGCTCATCCTGGAGTAGCTTCAGGCTGCCGACGTAATCGGCTATAGCCTCTTTGTCGTCGCAGTTTTCGGGGTTATTAGTCTTGGCTACCGACATGACCAGCGGAAAGGTGTCGAAGGTACTGTCTTTGTAGCTACGTATTCGCGTGCGGATTGTTTCGGTGCCTTCGTTGGCTAGCCCGACATGGACGACCAGCGATTTCTGCCGTGGCAGCCGGTAGAACCATGGCCGCGGGTTTCCCTGGCACGGGTAGAAGGTGACCGACCCGCCCGTCATGAACCCAAAGCCCACAGCTTTCATGGTGGGTACGAGTTCGACGTTTTTATCGAACCCAGCCGAAAGTCCCACCGGGTTAGGGAAGTACACACCGCGTATCGTTTGTTCAAGCAGCGGTTTGTTTTGGTACGACCACAACGCGCCGACGATGCGGTCGGTAAAGCTCAGTCGTTGCCGCAGCCGGCTCATTTTCAGCAGCCGCGCATGGACGTCATCTGGCGACGCTCGAAATAGTAGCGGCTTGACAATACGCCGATATCCAAAGTCGCTGAGCGAGGAAACTAATCGAACCATACAGTAAGTATACGCTTGTCTTGCCATTTTCCTGGCGTAGGTGCATTATAAAAGGGCAAGGTAAGGAGGAGTGTGTAATGGCAAAGTTTGAAGTATATCCAAGTAAAAATGGTTGGCGCTGGCGCCTGAAGGCCGGTAACGGCGAAGTTGTCGCAACTGGCGAAGAGTACACCACCAAAGACGGCGCTGTCCGTGGCTGTGAAGCAGTGGCACGTGCTGCGGCTGACGCCGACGTTGTAGAAGTCGAAGGCTAAAACTGACAAGGACAGTCCTTGTCAATATTGGGCCGAGTAACACCCCGGTGGTAGGCTGGGGTGTTACTTTTTGGTTTGAAGTGCGACAATACAAACATGCAAGTCGAAAAGGAAGCGCTGCGGGCTGAGCTGCTGAGGCGGCGAAAGGCCATGTCTGCCGAGGCGACGTACCAAGCGGGCAAGGCGATTGTTCGCCACTTGCCGGCTGCCGCGGATTGGTCGAACATAAAGAGCGTGCATATGTACCGCTCGCTGCCGGAACTGGGCGAGGTAGACACCCAGCCCGTTATGGATTGGCTCGTGCGAAGCCATCCTCACGTGCGTATAGCGACAGGCGAATCACACCCGGGTGCACCGTTTCCAGAGGGCCAGTTTGATGTCATTTTCGTCCCGGTGCTCGGTTTCGACAGAGAAGGCTACCGCCTGGGAATGGGCGGCGGCTGGTACGACCGCTGGCTGGCCACGCAACCCAACGCCACCAAAATCGGCCTCGCCTACGCCTGGGCCGAGACGAAAAACATGCCGCACGAACCGCACGATGTCCCGCTCGATATGATTCTACGAGCTTAGACGCTAGAGGGGTTGAATGTAGTAGGTATTCAACCGTCTGCTTTTTAGCGCAGTGTTTGCCAGTGTGTTATGAGGGCGCTGGTGGATGAATCGGCAGCGGGCAGTTCGGCCGCATCTAGCTGCTCGTAGATGTCTTTCGCGAGGACTTTGCCGAGTTCTACGCCCCACTGGTCGAAGCTGTCTATGCCCCACAAGGCGCCTTGCACAAAAATCTTGTGCTCGTAAAGGGCGATAAGCTGGCCGAGGGTGTTGGGTGTGAGTTTTGGCAGCAAGATGGTGTTGCTGGGGCGGTTGCCCGGGAAGGTTTTGTGCGGGATTAGTTCCTCTGGCACGCCTTCGGCGCGTACCTCATCGGCTGTTTTGCCAAAGGCTAGTGCCTGAGACTGGGCAAACATATTGGCGATAAGCTTTCGGTGGTGGGTGCCTGTGCCGTCAGGGTCGTTGAGTGGCTGGGCGAACCCGATGAAGTCGCACGGCACCAGCCGCGTGCCCTGGTGGATGAGCTGGTAAAAGGCGTGCTGGCCGTTGGTGCCAGGTTCTCCCCATACTATCGGGCCGGTGGTGTAGTGTACTGGCTGCCCGTCGCGGCGGACGGCTTTGCCGTTACTTTCCATATTGCACTGCTGTAAGTAGGCCGGGAAGCGGTGCAGGTACTGGTCGTAGGGCAGGATGGCTTCGGTTTCGGCGCCGAGGAAATTTGTGTTCCATACGCCTATGAGTGCGAGAATAATGGGGAGGTTTTCGGCGAGCGGTGCGGTGCGAAAATGTTCGTCCATGGTGTAGAATCCGCGGAGCATGTCATCGAAGTTATCCGGGCCGATGGCAAGCATGCTGCTGAGGCCGATGGCGCTGGTCAGGCTGTAGCGGCCACCGACCCAGTCCCAGAACTCAAACATGTTGGCCGGGTCTATGCCAAACTCGCGGACGGCCGCCGTGTTGGTGCTCAGCGCCACGAAGTGCTTCTGGACAGCTTCGGGGCTGCCTAGTTTTTCGGTGAGCCAGCCGCGCGCACTGGCAGCGTTTGTCATGGTTTCATCGGTGGTGAAGGTTTTGCTGGCGATGATGAAGAGCGTCTCGGCCGGGTCGAGACCTTGCAGAGTTTCTTCTATGTGCGTGCCATCTATGTTCGAGACAAAATGTAGCCGTAGGTTTCGGTCGCTATAAAATTTCAGCGCCTCTGTGGCCATGACCGGGCCAAGGTCTGAGCCGCCGATGCCGATATTGACGATGTGCGCGATGCGCTTTCCGGTGTAGCCCTTCCATTCGTCGCTGCGCACCGCCGTGCTAAAGCTGCGCATGTGCTGGAGGACGCGGCGGACTTCCGGCATGACGTCTTGACCATCGGCGTACACAGGGGTGTTCGGTTGGTGACGCAGGGCGGTGTGCAAAACGGCGCGGTTTTCTGTGGTGTTTATCTTTTCTCCGGCGAACATGGCGTCGCGCAGCTCCTCTACCTCGCACTCTCGGGCGAGTTCAAAAAGCATGGCCATGGTATGGTCGGTAACGTGGTTTTTGGAGTAGTCTACGTAGATATCACCGGCTTGCTTGGCCAGGCGTTGGCCGCGCGGGGGATCGGCTGCGAAGAGTGTGCGGAGGCTGTCTTGGAAGCTGGCGTTATGGTCGGTTAGTTTTTGCCAAGCGGCTGTTTGAGTTGGATCCTTCAAAACGTTCATGGTTATACTATAGCACTTTCAATCACGCGCTGCGCGGGAGCACGGATACCAAGCGAGGTAACGTAGTATTATTTTGGGGCAAACGCGCAGGTTGTGAAAGTATTACTGCACTTTTCCAATGATATACCGTGTATCAAGTGGGCCGTTATAACGCGAGTCGACTGATCCTCCTCGATTATCGCCACTAATAAATATTTCATCTGAGTCAAGACTAAGATCTACTGTTCCAAAGGTACTGTCAGCTGATGGTAGAATGTTCCAGAGCCCACTGTTGTCAGGCACAAATCCCTCGGGGTGTTCTTTGTTATAAATGGTAATGACATTGTCGCTAATATGCACCCGTTCGCCCGGAAGACCGATGACCCTCTTTATAATTGTGTGGGTAGTTTCGTCCTGGGCAGGGAAGCCCATGTTGCCATATATATTACGCGCAATAATCACATCGCCTCGCTGTGGTATGTAGATTTTTTGATTCATGCGGGCGAGAGTGACAGGCAGAAGGTTGACGATGACTCTTTGAGATGTATGAAAAGTGGGCGTCATACTTGAGCCGCTAACATTGTAGGCGGTCACCGCGTATCGGTTGAGCGCTATGAGCAATATTACTCCCAACAAAGGTATGATCACGATGAGAAAAATTATCCGTAGGACTGGCTGTAATCGATTTTGGAAGAACAGTATCACGATATTTATCCGAGCAAGCCGTTGAGGTTTTATAAGTCCATGGTGCTCAAGCCACAGTTTTCGGAGCATAAGCGCACGCAGAGAAAAATATGTCCCTATAGTCAAGACACAAAAGAGCACAAGAGCCGAGAGTGCAAAATATAACGCCGTTTGAGCGCGGCTCATACGAAAGGCCGCGTTGCCAATACTGTCCATGTGAGTGTCAGGAACTGTTTCCTCGTAGATAATATGTTGACCCGACGCGTATTCAGCGACTCTTTGTAGTAGCCTCCCAGAATTATCGACGTAACGCATATCAAACGGTTGCAGTTTTTTCGTTTTGTACTGCTCGCGATAATCGACGTAGTAGCGTACCAGCACAAGAGTGTCGTTTTCTGGGGGGTGTGCAATGCCGGCATAGAGCGCATTTTGTTCATTTGCTGTCGCACGCGGAAGAATGTAGCCACCGCCTGACTCGTTAGAGATAGTACAGTCAACTACTGGGGTGCATACAGGCTTGTCGCGGCTTACGAGTAGTAACTGTGGACGATTAGCATTTGGCACAGAAGGAAAATCGACTGATTCAAGTTGAAAAGTCATGGTACTCGCGCCTGAGGCAGTTACGCTTCCGAGTAGTTTCCATTCCTTACTCGTGAGTAAAGTTGAACCGACAGGTATGCAGACAGGGTTGTCTCCTACTTCCTGGGCATACCCAGTAGCCATAGCCAATTGTCCTGGAGCTGTGAGCTTGCCATAGACATTGTAGGTATCGCTTGGAACAGGAAATGTGGCGCTGTAGCGAGGGGCGAGATCATTAGAGCAAGTTGCTTCTGCATGGGCACGTGTTGATGGCAGGCTTCCTAGGAAACCTGCGAGTGCAATAAGTGAAATAAGTCTAACCATATAGAGCAGGTGGCATGGCTTATAACTAAAACGAAATAGCATTGTTTTAATCCGCTTGTTCTTTTTTCTTATAGTTGTATACTAGCACTATAACAGGTAAAACGGAATGCCTGAGTAACATAGGAGAAATATGTTCATCAAAAAACTTAACCAAAGAGGAGCGGCTCACTTACTGTTTGCTGTACTTCTTGCGCTTACACTCGTCGGTGTTGCTGGATTTGTCATCTATAGCAAAAACGAAAAGAAACAAGCTAACGCAGCGTACTATCCACCGTTAAATAGCGCACAATGTATGAGGGTTGGTCGTGTTTGGAACGGTAGCTCATGTTTAAAAACATGCCAAACTTATGCGGGATATCGTATAGTTTCATCGCCCTATGATTATTGCTCAAAAGCAGCATCAAAAATCAGCTATTCTATCTGTATGTCTAAGAACAGAGTTTGGGCAGCAGAAACATGCGGCAAAAAATACAATGCTATAGGTGGCGCAGGGGCGGCACCGGTCGGCCACTTCGAATGGTTCTGTAGCCCAACGAGCTACTACTATCACGTCGCTAGCCCATACGATTACTGCGCATCGACATAGACAGAGTCGCCAGCTGTCCTTAGCTATGGTTTTCTACCGTTTTTGGTGTTTTTTTTGTAGGATTCTGGTTTATAGAAGCATGCACTAGATGGTAAAAGTATCCAACGAAACTTAAGCAGTGGCGTAGGAACGAAGGGGCGAGAAAGACGGGGTATTGCAGCGTCTGACTTCAGGATGTAGCAAGCCCAATCCTTGAGAATCAGGAGTTTTCTGTTGGTTTTTGGTTAGAGTAACCTTCCTCGAACGGCGGCTATGTCTTTCGAAAACTGAGCTTGGAGAGTGGTACTGTCAGCGAAATCCATCGGGGGCCGGATGAATGAGCCGAGCTGAAAGGCGAGGGTTTGACCGTAGATTTCCCGGTCAAAATCAATGATGTGTATTTCGAGCACGCGCACCGTCTCATGCAGCACCAAACGCGGTCCCAGGTAAAGTGCACCTCTGTAATTCTGTGATCCCAGGTGAACAGTGCAGGCGTAGACGCCCTCTTTTGTGATATGCCGCAAGATGTTCGGGTCAAGATTGGCCGTCGGAAACCCCAGTGTCCGCCCATATTGATCGCCTTGCATGACGGCGCCAGAATACCACACCAGGGACGGGTCTGGAGAGGTCTTTCGGCTTCGCTTCGCTTCGCTCAAGATGACATTTCCTAACCGCGATGCTCAATGTAGTTTTTGGCTGCGAGGAGTTCGGCCATGAGGATGGCACCGCCGGCGGCGCCGCGGACGGTATTGTGCGCGAGGGCTATGAACTGCCATTCGTGTTCGCCGACTTGTCGCAGGCGGCCCATAGAAACTCCCATACCGTTTGCGTAGTCGCGGTCAAGCTTCGTCTGCGGCCGCGAATCATCCTCAAGGTACTGGATGAGCTGTTTCGGAGCAGAGGGCAAACCTAGTTCTGTGAGCGGATTCGGGAAATTCGTGACGGCCGCAAGGATGTCTTCTTTTGTAGGCAAACCCTCAAACTGTACCCAAACCGACGCCATGTGACCATCGCTGGCTGGAACGCGGATGCAGGTGGCGTTGATGGTTGGGCTTGTGGCTAGCGCTACGGCACCGTCCCGTAGGGAGCCCCAGATTTTCATGGGCTCACGCTCGGATTTTTCCTCTTCGCCGCCGATGAACGGGATGACATTGTCGACCATCTCTGGCCACGTCTCGAACGTTTTGCCGGCACCAGAAATCGCCTGCAGGCTAGTGACGCCGACGTCAACTGGCTTGTAAGCTTTGAGCGCCGTCAGTACAGACACATACGACTGGATAGAACAGTTGGGTTTGACGGCAATGAGCCCGGTCGTCCAGCCGCGGTTTTTCCGCTGTGCGTCCACCAGGGCGCAGTGGTCTGGGTTGACTTCGGGCATGATCATCGGGACATCGGCTGTCCAGCGGTGGGCGGAATTGTTGGATATGACGGCGACACCCGCGGCGGCGTAGGCTTCTTCTATACGGCGAATGTCATCTTTTTCCATATCGAGCGCACAAAACACTACATCGACTGCGCTGGCAATTGCTTTCAGATCTTCCTCTACTGCCAGCACGGTGAGTGGGGCGACGGCTGCCGGGATGGCTGTGCTCATGGCCCACCGTCCCTCAACCGCTTCGCTGTATGGCCTGCCGGCGGAACGTGGTGAGGCGGCGACGGTGGTGACCTGAAACCATGGGTGGTTTTCGAGCAGACTCACAAATCTTTGGCCGACCATGCCGGTCGCGCCGAGTACGGCTGCTGTGTAGTGCTGCATTACTTGCCTCCTTTACTGCTGTAGAGTTCATCGTGTATGCACTGCAGGGCCTGCGTGTCGTCTTCGTCGCGGACAACCATGGTTATATTGAGCTCAGAGGAACCTTGGGCAATGGCGATGACATTGACGCCGCCACGGCCAAGCGCGCTAAAAATCCGGCCGGCCATGCCCATGTGGTGGCGCATGCCGGTACCAACGACGGCTATAAGTGACACGCCGGTCTGGTACTCGACAAAGTCAATCCGTTTGGCGCGGACTTCTGTGGCGAACGTCTGGCGTAAGGCGCGTGTTGCATTCTGGCCGGCCGACTTTTCGACGACGAGCGTGATGTTATTCTCAGACGATGCTTGCGAGATGAACAGTATGTTGACCTTGGCTGCCGCCAGCGTATCAAAAACTCGCGCCGCTGTGCCGTAAACACCGCGCATACCCTTGCCCTGGATGGTGATCATGGCAAGGTTTTTCATGACGGAAACCGCTTTTGCGCCCGTGGCTGTCGTGTCGCCGTCAGGGGTAATCTGCGTACCTGGATGACTCGGGTTCATGGTGTTTTTTATGACAATGGGGATGCCCAGCTCGGCCGTTGGTATCATGGTGCGCGGGTGAATGACCTTGGCGCCGAAGTACGATAGCTCCGAGGCCTCTTCGTACGACATACGTTCAATGGAACGGGCGCTGGCAACGGCCCTCGGGTCGCTGGTCATGACACCGTCCACATCGGTCCATATCCATACTTCATCGGCATCGAGGCAGTAGCCTAGGATGGTCGCAGAAAAGTCGGAACCGCCCCGGCCGAGTGTAGTGGTGACGCCGTCACGGTTTGCCCCGATAAAACCAGTCACCACCGGCACCGTGCCGTTATGTATAAGGGGCATGAGCAGTTTTTGGGCTTTCTTTTTCGAGGGAGCCAGCAGCGGCTGGGCGTCGTTGAAAGTGTCGTCGGTCACCAGAAAATCTGTTGCGTTTACAGCCACGGCTGGCACGCCCTCACGGTTCAGGGCTGCTGCAACCAGGTGGATTGACAGCCGTTCACCGAAGGAGAGGATGAGGTCGCGCCCGCGGGGAGTCAGTTCGCCGAGTGCAGTAACGCTCTTCAGGATATTGCCCAAAATGGTTATTTTTGAGCTGATGATTTCGCGCAAATCAGCTTCGGCCGATGGCTCGAGCGCGAGGCCGGTGATGGCCTCATCGTGAACCTTTTTTAGGGCATTTAGTTTGGCGGCAATCAGCCGTTTTCGGTTGCCGACTATCGCCAGGCGAGCCATTTCCTCGAGCTGGTTGGTTACCTGGGTCATGGCAGACGTGACGACGACGGGTTGGCTTTTTTGGTAGCTTTCGACCAGCCGAGCCACGTCCCGGATGCGCTCGGCGCTGCCGACAGAGGTGCCGCCAAATTTCATAACTATCATCGGGCGGCTCCAGCGTTTAAGCGGACGTAATCATCGATCATGGTATTTACAGTCGGGCCAACGCCTGCGCCGGGACCCGTCACGGTGTAAACGCCGTCGCTTAAGCTTGGCCCTAAGCCAACCACCAAGCCATTGCCGGCGGCTGTGAGCGGGGCAAAACTGGCAAATAAGGGGTTTGAATCGAGCGGTCTGAACCCGGCTATCAACCGCCAGCCGTCCACTGTTTTCTCGAAGCCACCCAGGCGTTCGACTGCGGTAGGAGCCGAGCTGACTGGGTAGAACGAAACTATGAACCGGTGCGGTTTGCTGGCCGACAGGGCAGCGTTAATATCGTCGTCCGACAGGGAGAAGGCCAAGTCGTCGCTGCTGAGAACGGTTGGGCCCAGGCCAAGGTAATTGTAAATAATGGACATTTTTTTAGGTATGTCACCTTCGGCTTCGCCGCGGAAGACGGCTTGCGGCGAGTCGGCACCCGGCTCGGCAAACCCGGCAGCCACAGCGTGAGCTACAGCGTCGGTCAGTGCTACGCCGGTGCCATTCATGGGGGCGACCTCACTCATGATGGCCGTCATGGTGCCGTTGAGTACGGCGTGCATCTCGGTTATGTTGGCTTGGTCCAGGTTGTACTGCTCGGCCACCCGGAGCATGCGCGTGCCGCCACCGACACTCGCAGTTATACCAAACCGGGTGAAATCATCAGAGGCGATTTTGAGATCCGAGAAGAAATGTGACAAAGCACCCTTCTCGGCAGTGACGGCCATTTTGCCTTTGGCAAGAATGGTCGAGATGTAACTGTAGGCTAATGTGCCATCGCCGCCCGATGGAATAGCTATGAACAGCACGTCGGGTAAGTCTGCGTCTGCGAAGGCGGTCTGCGTGTCGACGCTGCCATCGGGCCGGATAATGCCTTTTGCCTCAACAATAATATCTGGCTGCGGCTTTAAACCAAGCCGGGCAGCCACCGGTGCCTGTCCGAGTTGCCGCATAATCTCTCGGCCGATGTTACCCTGACCTATGAGGCCCCAACTTTTTACTCCACTTGTTGCAGTCATACATCTTCTCCTTTGTCTTCAGTATAAAGGATAGTATTTGTGTGGCAAAACAGTCCGGTGTGTATTACAATCAAGCGTATGGATCCACAAACCAACTCCCAGAAAATTATCATTGTCGAAGATAACGCCAGCTTGGCCGAAATATACAAGACTCGGCTTGAGCTGCTGGGCTACACATGTTTCGTGGCCTACAATGGCATTACTGGCCTCTACTTCATACAGAAGGAAATGCCTGATCTTGTTCTGCTAGACCTTATGATCCCAGATATATCCGGTGGACAGCTGCTGGCGACCATGCGGGCAACCGATTGGGGCAAAAGCATCCCCGTCTATGTCATATCGAACCTGAATGAAACCGAAGCACCGAAAGACCTGCGTGATCTGGGCATTTCCGGCTATTCGGTTAAGGCTATGATGACCGAAGACACCGTCGATAAGATCGTGAATGGCATACTGCGCCCAGGTGTCCAGCCAGCTCCGCCCGAAACGGGTGCCGCACCAGCTGGCCCCACTCTCGCCGACGTCCCCTTCCACGAAGCCCCCGAACAGTAATCTTTTGGCGACCTGCCCAAAAAGAGGCTCCTACGAGCCTCTTTTTGTAATGTGGCGCAGAAGTGCCGAGAGGATAGGTTTGCTTAAAAACATACTATACAATATGTTTTTTTGAGCGAAGAACAGGGGTGGATTGTGGCGTTATAAAAATCACAACGGCAAAATCAAACAGAGTGCTTGCACAGAAAAAACTTATGGTATAATTAATGAAGTGTTTTGAGGCGAATTGCGAGACGGCTCAAAACCGTCAACCGTGGAGTTTTGAGAGGATAGAGTAAGCCAGCCGATGCTGGTTTATTTTTTTGCGCCCAGTAGAGCCTAGCGATTTATGATTCCATAAGGTATAATTCTTCACGTTATTGGGGATTGGCCAAGCGGTAAGGCACTGGGTTCTGGTCCCAGGATCGGGGGTTCGAATCCCTCATCCCCAGCCATAGCATTTTCAAATGGTATGTTTGAAGGAAAGATAGCTTTCTTCTTTGACGATTATTGACATGGAGCCTGTTGAAGAGCTTAAAATTGAACTTAAGCGCCTGGAGAGGCATGTAAACTATCTTAAAAAAAGATTTAGCTCTGCCGTTGCTAGAGATTTAGCCGCGTGTCTTAGAAACTTTGTCCAATTGTCAGCGGAAATTGACAGATTAATCACGGAGCAATCTTGGGATATAAGGTTCAGTAAGGAGGCATTGCCCAAAAGCATAAAAAGATTACGATCTAGTGGTTCCAGTTGGGCGGTGCCATTACCGGGCGGTGTTCAGAGTAGGAATGTTCAGATATCAGGGGTGGTTATTCAAGATCGTGTATTAAGTCCTGCGGAAGTACGGCAATCATACGAAGCAGGGTTAAGCGCAAGACCGTCAAGGCAAAAAATGAGCTTTGAAGACTGGCTAAGTTGTTGCGCATATCAAGTCCGCACAAGTAAGGGAAATAAGGACATATCTCGTAAAGTTTTCATTGATAGGGCAGCTAATCTTCTAGGCGGCACACACCCAATGAGTTGCTTTGTTGAATCCGAACATGCAACCTGGGCTGATCCATATATCGTAGATTCAATGAAGATTCAAATTGGTTCGTATCCACTTCCGTGTGCAATTCTTCTGGAGTCGGGGCAAGAAATACTCAAGGTATTTCAATGTGTAACTACGCTAAGTACTAGGAAATAATATCGCATATGACGCTGGCCTGTGCGTGCCAGGACGGGCTTACTCAATATCTCGGCGGCGGAAGCCGAGGTACGCCAAGATTGTGCCTACGATGAACGCTGCCGCCAAGTAGATGAGCAAGCCGCGTGGCGCCGCATGGCCTTCCAGAACTTTCAGCATATCGAAGTAGTGATAGGGTACGGCCTTAGCAGGGTATTCCAGCCAGTCGGTCAGGCTGCTCAGACTGGCAATGATGTAGCCGCCAAACGCAAGCGTAACGGCGAGGGCTGTGGCGGCCCGCTTGGTCATGGCGCTGAGCGCATGCATCATGAGGGTAAGGTACCCGTAGGAAAAGCAAAACAAATCCGTGTACAGCGTCGCCATAAACAGCCGCGAGGTACTAACGTCTATATCGAACAGCGGGCAAAGCAGCACAAGCGTCAGGAACGTAGTAAACGTGACGAAGGTAAATTCTAATACAAATGCCACGATCTTGCCGGTCAACAGCCGCTCTCTGCCGATCGGTCGGGCAAGCAAAAGCTCTAAGGTTTTGTCGTGTTCTTCGCGGCCCAGCAACCCCGCCCCGCGAGTGATGGCCAAGATAATCCATATCATGGGCAGCGTGATGTAAAACAGCTGCGAGTTCAAAAACTGCGCCGGGTTGCCAACGTCGATTGCGGCTGCGCCGCCAGTTTTGAGGCCGCGCAGTTCCGGGGGCAGGGTGTTTATGACTTTGTTCATCTCTGCGGCTTGGTCGCGTATGGACGGAAAGAGGGCCAAGATAACTGCCGTCATGAGAACCGACGCAAATGTCCACCAGAGAATTGTCTTGCGCCGCTGCTTCAGCTCCCAAACAATCACATCCTTCATGCCAACCTTCCAAATCTGACAAGGACTGTCCTTGTCAAAAACCCTCTTAACTCATATCTCTTACCTCTTAACTCTAACCCATTCATGCGCCGTCTCCATAATACTCAAGGAATTCGTCCTCCAGGTTGAGCTGCTCGGTCGTAAACTGCACGAGGTTGTAGGTACTCAGCACCTTGAGCGTTTGCGCGATGCTGCCCCTGGGTTGCAAAACGGCCGTGGTGCCTTCGACAGAAAGCAGCTTAGCGGCGCTTTGGCTATGCAGGCGTTTTACGTCCTTGGCATTTTTAAGGACGATGCGGAAAACTGGCGTACTCAGGCTGGAATCTTCCTTGATGCTTTGTTCGTGTATCAACCGGCCATGCTTGATGATCCCGACGCGGTCGCACATGCGCTGAGCTTCGGCCAGGTTGTGGCTGCTCACAAATACCGCCGCGCCCCGCGCCGATGCTTCCCGAATGGTCTGGTAAAACACTTCCTGCATGAGCGGGTCGAGTCCGCTGGTCGGCTCGTCTAGTATGAGGACATCGGGTTGGTGCATGAGGGCTTGGATGACACCGATCTTTTGCCGGTTGCCCTTACTGAGTTCGTCGATGCGCTTTTCTGGTTCGGCCTCGAAGCGCCGGATGAGCTCATGCAAGTAGTCATTTTTCACCTGGGATTGCAGTTTCATCAGATAGGCGAACATTTCATTTCCCGTTACGCGCGGCCACAGTGCAACGTCTCCAGCCAAATAGCCCACGTGTTTTTTGACCGCCACGGCATCTTTGACCACGTCCAAACCCATAATCTTCGCCGTGCCGCCGCTCGGCTGGATAAAGTTCATCAGCAGCCGTATGGTTGTGGTCTTGCCGGCGCCGTTTGCACCCAAGAATCCGTAGACTTCCCCCGGTTGTACTTGTAAGGTCAGCGCATCGAGCGCAGGTACAGTTGTACCTGGATAAAGCTTCGTTAATTTCTGTATGTCGATGCTAACGCTCATTGGCTTTAGTATACTACGTTCATGAGACAAATTATTCTTGCTAGTAGTTCACCGAGGCGAAAAGAATTGCTCGAAAAGATGGGGCTTACGTTCACCGTGGTACCGAGTGAGTTCGAAGAGTACCTCGATGATTCTCGCCCCGTCGAAGACATCGCCATGGAGCTCGGCCGGGGGAAAGCTCTCTCTGTTGCAGAACGCTTCCCAGACGCAGTCGTCATTGGCAGCGATACCATTGTCACGGTTGGTGAAGTGCAGCTCGGTAAACCAAAAGACGTACAAGATGCCCGCCGTATGTGGCGACTCATCACATCGGCACCAAACAAAGTCACCTCCTCGCTCGCAGTCATGTGCAAAGCCGAAAATTATGAAAACGTGACCTTCGACGAAGCCTGGGTCCACCTGAAGCCATACGACGAAGCGGCCATAGAAGCGTACCTAGCCACCGGCGACTATGCCGACAAAGCCGGTGCCTACGCCATCCAGCACATCGGCGACCTGCTGGACCACATCGAAGGCAGCGAAGACACCATCCTGGGCCTCCCTAGTTCCTTGCTTATAACTGAGTTACGTCACTTTGGCTACGGTGTAGAACCAGGCTGACCCAGTGGCTTGTCGCCGCGGTGTCGCCACAAAAATGGTGCACAGATGGCCGCTAGAACCACCGACGAATAAAACATAACATCGCGGGCAGATTGGACGCCGAATTTGTCTATCACGAGGCCGATTAAAAATGAGGCCACGATAAACGTTGCAATTTTGAGGCTCGCCAGAAGCGAAAGAGCTGTCGAGTGAAACTTATTCGCGAGGATGCGCTGCGCCACATCATTCAGGGCAATGACCGTCGTACCGAAGATCAGACCAGAAGGCACAACGGCCAGCAGCCTTAGGGATGTATGTGGCTGCCAGAGCAAAAAAGTACTTGCTAGCATGCACAGTGCTGAAAACGTAAAGATACTATACGGATGGTTATTGCTCACAACGTGGCGATACGCATAGGATCCGATGGCCGAGCAGGCCGCAATAGCCGTAAAAAGCCAGCCAATTGTGCTCACGCTCCGACCGTCGGCCGCAAACAATGCTTGGCATGCTGTCCACACAGCTTCGCCGCTGATATCTATGGCGACATACAGTAGCATCATATTCCGGATCAGGGGGGTATGCGCAAGAGCAGTTGCGGTTGCGCGGATGTGTCGCCACGTTTCGGTTGTTTTGTTCTCTGGCTGGATATCTCTTAGGAAGGTAACCGTAATGAAATTCAGTCCAAAGGCGACGAGCGTGGCAATAAATGGATACCGGGGGTCTATACTGAAGAGCCAAGCTCCTGCGAAACCGTTTACGATGCGGCCCATGTAAAAAACGACCATACTCGAACTAAGAAAATTTCGGTACGGTCGGCCAAGTAGCCCAGCTTTTTCGTAATGGCGGTGTACTATCGGCAGCAATGCGCCCGACATAATAGCTTGCCCGATACCGGCAACACACGTGGCAGCTACAAGTAGAGGCAGCGAAAGACGCAGTGCAAAAGCTAGTGGCATAATGCTTGCCAGCACAATTCCGGACAAGTACGTCAGCTTTCTTCCGAATCGGTCGGCGAGCGCGCCAGTCGGCGCATTGAACAGAAGGCTCACAACCCATATGAGAATATTCAGGTTAACCGCCGTGAGTGCTGATAGATGTAGCTCCCGCGTTGAATACAGAAACCAAACTGGCAGCGTGAACCACAGGCTGTTTAATAGCGTGCTTATTAGCACCAGCCGAGCGCTCCGCCGCGCAATCTCAGTCTGTACCATAAAGGCTATCATAGCAGAAATAGCTTTCTTATATATGTATTGTTACAATGCTTCCATGTCGAAGGTAGTCAAACTGCTGCTAATTAGCCAAATTGTTCTTGTGCTGGCGATTATTATTTGTACCGCACTGTTGCCGCAGTTTTTGTTTAGTACGGATCAGGGCGGGGTGAGTAATTACGGCGTGAACACTGAAACAGTGGTGCCTTTTACCCTGGGATTCATCGGCTGTGGTGTGCTGATTTGCCTCGGGGCGTTCGCCCTGCCAAAAGATGCGCGCCACCAATCTTCGTTCCGTGCTGCCTTGCTGCTGGTGGGCGGCCTCTGTTTGCTGGTGGCCGTCACGACGTATACATATAAGATAAATGCTTTTTTTGACAATCTGCACGTCTTTAGCACCCAGGCTTTGTTCTTGGCGGAAGTGCCGCTAGCCATGTGGTTTGCGCTCGAGCTTGTTAAAAGTACTCTGTCCAGGTACCTGCTCATAGCCTTTTTCTTCGGCTTTTTGCTCGCCGTACTGACGCTGCTTGGGATGATCCATCTGTTATTTATAGCGGAAATCCTCACTACATTTAGCTTCGGTGCTCTTATGGTCTTGGCCGCCCGTAAACTAACTACTTGAAAAAGGTAGTGTCTTTCAGCTCCGGGGGTAGGAAACCGTCGGGGTGTTTGTGGCCGGCTTTCCACTCGGCGCCGCGGCCGTAGCCGAGGTCTTTCATGAGCTTTGTGGGGGCATTGCGAATGCCCAAGGGAACGGGCAGGTCGGGGTACTGGGCTGCCAGTGCCTTGGCCTGACCCCAGGCGTCGTAACTTTCGCGCGACTTCGGCGATTTGGCCAGCACGGCGGCGCAGTGGCTGAGGTTTATCTCGGCTTCCGGCAGGCCGATCCGCTCCACGGCTAGGAATGTCGAAACAGCCAGGTTCAGCGCGGCCGGAGCCGCTAGCCCGATGTCTTCGCTGGCAAAAACCACCATGCGCCGGGCGATAAACTTGGGGTCTTCGCCGGCCTGCAACATGCGTGCCATGTAGTAGAGCGCGGCTGTTGGGTCACTGCCGCGCAGGCTTTTTATGAAGGCGCTGATGACGTTGTAATGTGTTTCGCCTTTTTTGTCATAGCCCGGTAACTTGGTTTGGGCGGCCGACTCGACCAGTGCTGGCGTGATGGTTTTGCCCAGTGCCAGGCGCTGTGCCAGTTCGAGGTTGCCGAGTGCCACCCGGGCATCGCCGCCGCTTAAGTCGGCCAGAAGTTCGATGGATTTTTTAGGCAGCGTCTTGGCATGTAACTTCATTGCTTTTGCCGCTCTCTGTAAAATTGCGATTATTTCACTTCGTTGCAGCGGCTCCAGCACCAGCACGCGGGCGCGGGACAGCAGGGATTTATAACTTCAAAGCTGGGGTTTTCCGTGGTTGCGCCTACGAGCGTGATAACGCCCGACTCCACGTGCGGCAGGAACGCGTCCTGCTGGGCTTTGTTGAACCGGTGAATTTCATCGACGAAAAGGATGGTCTGCATGCCGAGCCGTTGGTTTTGTTTGGCTAGTTCTATAACTTTTGTGACGTCGGCTTTGCCGCTTGTCACGGCGCTAATCTCGACAAACTCGGCACCAGTCTCGGCCGCTATGATCCGCGCCAAGGTGGTCTTGCCCGTACCCGGCGGCCCCCACAGGATGAGGCTGGTCGGTTCTTTGTTTTCTATAATCTGCCGGATGATCTTCTGCGCGCCCACCAAATGCACCTGCCCGACAACTTCGTCGAGCTTCTCTGGTCTCATCCTCTCCGCCAGCGGCCGTGTGTCCATGTAGGCAGTATACCGCCTTAAGAGTTAAGAGTTAAGAGTTAAGAGTTAAGAGTTAAGAGTTAAGAGTTAAGAGTTAAGAGTTAAGAGTTAAGAAATTGGTTGAAAGATTTTGCATACTGAGTATATTGAAATCAGATTACTTGATTAAAGGAGTTTAAAATGGCATCTAAGAACGGATATGTTGCGCCGAAAGTTGCAGAAGGGCATCGAGTAAGAAAGATACTAAAAGGCAGTCTAGGTTCAATTTTGGATGGATATGTGGTACAGGCCTCGAAGTAGTTGACGGTAAGGGCTTGCAGCTTGTTACGGCAGTGAGGCAGCCACATAGCACTGGGGGTAAAATTCCAGCTCAAGTCATGACAGCTCAGGAAGTATGGTTCCCTCAAAATGCTGACGGTACAGTAGGGAAACTTGCACTTGCTGGAGTGCCAACAATAATTTCGCCCTATCAAGCACCTGAAACTGATCAAGTAGCACAGGCTATCCATACATTAAATATAAATTGCGCTGCAATTGGTAGGGCGCGAACCAATCTGAGTTAACCAAAAATATTCCCGGATTGATTCCGGGAATATTTTTACAGCTTTGTTGAAAAGAGCAGTCCGCTGGAGCGGACTATGAGAAAAACAAGCCAGAGGGTTCCCGTTAGTCACCTAGTGACGAACGGGGCTGCGCATGTTTGTCTCATTACACCTTACCACCAGTGGTTGGCTTGCCAGAAGGCGTAGGCGCCTTCCCAGCCGCCGTAGCGGCGCTGTGCGTAGCCATCGAAGTACGCGTCTTGGCAGGCATAGTCTGCTCCACAGCTACTGCGCAGCACACCATTGCAGTCCTGGCCGAGACCGTAGCACCCAGTCGGGTTCGTGGCATTTGGGTTATTGCCGCTCTCGCGTGAGTAGATGTAGGCTTTTGCGGCATTGGCACTGACGGGGTAGCTCGCTGCCGGTGCCGCCTGACGGTACTGTGTGGTAGCGCGGTAGGTAGGTGCCGGTGCGGCTACGACCACAGGTTGTGGCAAAGGCCGGTCGGCCAGAACTTCCTCAGCCGTCGGTATCCGGATTTGGTCGCCAGGGTTGATGAGATTTGGGTTGGCGATGTTAGTGTTGGCGTTGAACAGACGCACCCACGAAGTACCATTTGCCTCGGCAATTTTGCTCAGGCTGTCGCCCGGCTGTACCGTGACTACCACGGGAGCAGGGGCTGCCGGTTCGGCCAGCTTCACTTCATTTGCTGTTTTTTCCTCTGAAGTTTTTACTTCATTTGGTTTCTCTGACCCCGCAGAGGCCAGCAGTACCTTATCGATAAAATCTTCTCTTGGCTGGTAGGCCAGAGTTTGTGCTGAGACATTTGGCATGGCGACGCCACATAGTACGGTCGCAAGAGCGACCGCTGTTATAACGGTTTTACGCATAATATTCCCTCCTTAGCGCAAGCCTGAGTACTTCCCGGTGAATTGATGTTGAAACCAGGGCAGGCTGCTAGCGCTGCAAAAACTCCACCATAAAGTTTTGCGGCACGTGGACGTAAGGCTAGTACATAAGCATTTACCGCGTCAAGCAAAATACATGCTGCGCTATGGCATTACCAGAGGCCATAAGCACGTTACTTTATTTACAACGAAACGTTGTATTAGTATCAACAGTACAAATAACCAAGATATATCACTTTTTGGCTTTACGGAGGCGTCGGGCGAGGGCTTGCGCGCGGTCGGTTTCGTCTTCTATCTCGTGTCCCAAGATCTCTTCCAGCAGATCCTCTATAGTCACTATACCGACGATAATGTCGTCTTTTTCTACCGGTATGAGGTGGGTCTGGGCGGAGATGAACTTACGGAACATGGTGTCTAGGGCTGTGCCGGCTCCGACAGTCTGCGTTGGATGAAGCACCAGTTCGTCGACGCGTAGCGGGTGCTCGTCGAAGTCGATATCGATGAGTTCTTTGACCAGTATGACGCCAAAACAGATCGTACGGCCGGTGTTGAAAACTGGTATACGGCTATGACCGGACTCCTTGATTTTGTCTATGAGTTTGTCGTCTATGACGCTAAAAGGTTTTAGTGAATACACCTTGGATATTGGTGTCATGATGCTACCGACCTTTTTCTCGCTGAGCTGGAGAGCGCCTTTGATTATCTCGACTTCGTCTTCATCGAGCTCGCTTTCTTTTGATCCCAGATGCTCAGCTACTAGCAGCCCAAGCTCATGGCGGGTGTGCAAGTCGTGCGTGGCGTGTTTGAACATGTTATCGAGCAGTAGCTGCAGTGGCTTGGCCAGCGGGTAGGTGACAATGATCATGAGCCGTAGCAGCCAGGTGAGCCGCCCGCACCAGAGAATGGCGTTTTGGGCAAAGAGAGCTTGGGGCATAATCTCGGCGAAAATGGTCAGTGACAGCGTGCTGATGACGACTGCCCAGACGCCGCTGAGGCGCGAATCGATGACGAGCGGGGTTAGTGACGCTGCGGCGACATTGGTAAGTAGGATGGCGGCGAGGGTCAGGTGGGCATTTTTGCGCAGGGGAACCAGCCATTTGGCGTAGGTATTGCCGAGTTTTGCCTTACGCTTGAGGTCAGCCAGGTTGAGCGACATAAAGGCTACGTTGAGCCCAGAACAGATGGCGGCGATGCCGACGAGGATGATAACTTCTATAACAAGTATAAGTATGTCCACAAGTCACTCTAGTATACCGCACGACTACCCCTGTCGCAAAGCGCTTTTGCAAACCACGCTAAGGAGATATCCAGATCTTTAAATAACGGGTTTTTGAAGTGCCGTATTTAGTCTTAACTCGGGAACTGGAGCAGTCGATTTACACCACGGTGTTTTATGTGTTATTTCAGTAGCTATGTAAACCGGTCTTAAACCGAGGTCTGTAGCATGTGTAAAATCTGCTTCCGTTCCTCCGCACCAGAGCAAATATCCCCCGGGTTTGATTACTCGGGAAGCTTCGGTAATTGCATTATCACGGAGATTTGTAAATTCGGGGATACTAGAACGACCGCGTAGGGCACCGGGTAGACAGGATGCATATATTGCACTCTGTGAGTTGTTCTCAAAGGGTAGTTCTGTTGCGTCTGCTGCAAAATCAACAGGACCAACATACCCAGGTTTATCCGGCTCAGCTACGATATTCGTGACGTATGTTGGCCGAAGACCATAAAGAGAGCCGAGAGACTCTTTACTATATGTCGGTCCAGCTACTTCGATAACGTTTCCTTCTGGAATCGTATGTTTGACTACTTGCGGATTTCCAACGACTTGTATTGTTCTCCCTGGTCTCCGAGTGGTTTTTATTGCAGTGCCTGGAGCCAGTAGGGATGGTAGCCAGCCGCGCACAAACCTGGCTACTTGCCGGCTTTCGCGCGAGGATATTTGTTGCTCCGGAGAGTCATAGATGGTTCGGCCATCGTCGGGCTCCAGACCAAACCGCAAGGCAACTAGTTTGTCATGAAGCTGTTCATAGGATACAATACCTGTCTTGAGTACTAATTCTGGGGATTGCATAAGTATATAGTAACATATATAGATAAATAATACAAGTATGACACAAGATCCCAGTAAAATCCGGAATATTGCGATAATTGCGCACGTCGACCACGGGAAGACGACGCTGGTTGATGGCCTGCTGAAGCAGAGCCACACTTTTCGTGACAATCAGGCCGAAATGAGCCAGGAACTCATCATGGACAGTGGTGACCAAGAACGCGAGCGGGGCATCACCATCACGGCCAAGGTTACGGCGGTGCAGCACGGCGATTACCGCATAAATATCATCGATACGCCCGGGCACGCCGACTTTTCTGGCGAGGTCGAACGCACACTGAACCTGGCCGACGGCTGCCTGCTAATAGTCGACGCCCAGGAAGGCCCCATGCCGCAGACCAAGTTTGTCCTGGAGCGGGCACTTGAGGCCGAACTGAAGCCAATCGTCGTTATAAATAAGATAGACAAGCCCGGGAGTCGGATCGCCGAGGTAGAGGATGAACTGGCCGATTTGTTTCTGGAGCTGGCCGTGCACGAAGATCAGCTGCATTACCCGGTGTACTACGCCATCGGCCGAGAGGGTAAAGCCTGGATTTCCGTCCCGGATGACGTAACAACAGAGGCGGATTTAACCCCATTGTTCGATGCCATCATCGCAAAAATCCCGGCGCCGACCGTCGAACTCGACAAGCCATTTCAGATGCTGGTGACGGCACTGAGCTGGGATAATTACAAAGGTAAATATGCCGTGGGGCGAATTACGCGGGGGCAGGTCAAGGCGGGTGACCCCGTAGCGCTGTGCAAAAAAGACGGCAGTATCGTTAAGTCCAAGGTAGAACTGGTTTTCATGAGCCGCGGCGTCAGTAAGTACGAAGTGCCGGCGGGCGTAGCCGGTGATATTGTGCAGCTCACGGGTATCGCCGACGCGCAGATAGGCGAAACCATTGCAGACGCCACGCAGCCGGAGGCGCTGCCGACCATAGAAGTTGAAGCGCCGACACTGCGGATATACCTCGGGCCGAACACATCGCCGTTTAAGGGTAAAGAGGGTGAGTTCAGCACCTCGCGGCAGATTAGCCAGCGCCTGCAGAAAGAGCTCGAAACCAATGTCGGTCTGCAAGTCAGCGACGACGGCATAGGGTTTACCGTCGCTGGGCGCGGCGAACTGCACCTGGGCGTACTCATAGAAACCATGCGCCGGGAGGGCTACGAGTTTGAAGTTGGCCGCCCGCAAGTGGTGACGCACGTGGAGAACGGGGTCGAGGTTGAACCCGTAGAAGAAGTTATCATAGAAGTGCCGGCCGACCATGTCGGTACCGTGCAGATGGAGCTGGGGCAGCGCCGCGCCACACTCAAGGAACAGTTTGCTAGCCCGAGTAAAGGCGTTACCAAGCTCATTTACGAGATGCCGACCCGCACGCTGCTGGGTATGCGCAATATCTTGCTGACCAACACCAAAGGTACCATCGTCATGAACACCCTGGTCACGGGCTACGCGCCCGTTGGACCGGCGCTGCAGCAACTGCGCAACGGCGTTTTGATATCGTTTGAAACGGGGGTGTCTACGCCGTATTCGCTGCAAAATGCCGAAGCCCGCGGTACGACCTTTATCGGTCCGGCCGAGCAAGTTTACGCTGGGCAGATCATTGGCCTCAATACGCGCCAAGAAGACATGGAAATCAACGTCTGCAAGGCCAAACACCTAACCAACATGCGATCTTCTTCGTCTGATGGCGTTGTTCAGCTGACGCCGCCAACCATTTTTAGTCTGGAGCAGTGCCTCGACTTTATCGAAAACGATGAGCTCCTCGAGGTCACTCCCAAAAGCCTGCGCCTCCGCAAAAAAGAACTCGACCCCAACAAACGCAAACGCCAGAAGTAGAAAGGATTATCCTTTTACAGGGGTAATATTTTGCAAGACAGGGGTACGGCTACAGTACTGCGCCCTGGGTGGCGCCGTGGTTGGTTTGTGAATCGTAGAGCTCGTTGGCTGCATTGAGCATGGCAACATGGCTGTCTATGACCGTCTGGGTCTGACGAGCGAGCGTAGCACAGTCCATGGGGCCAATTGTCTGTAGGGCAGTAGCCAGCCGCTGCGCGTAATCACGGTCAATTGCCGCGTGGTTATCCTCGTGGGTGCGGAGGTTGTCGATGTATATTTGCCAGGCAGCCGTTACGCTTGGTTCGGTGGTCGCTTCGGCCGAAAACAGCGGCAGGTATTGGTTGATATGTTGGCCGACGCGGATATTTTTGAGCTGGCAGGTGCTGCCGCTGACTACGGAGGTATCGTAGCTCCAGTTTATAGAATACGTTGTCAGGGCGTGAAAGTCGCCAGTGGCTTGGCGCAAAGAGCAGCCGTCGATCGCTCGCCGCAGTTCGACGACGCTCGAGCCGTAGACTTGGTAAAATAAGGGCTTATCGACGACCACTGTCAGACCCTCGGGTGCAGCAGAAAGTGGTAGGCCAATGGGCGCGCTGTAGCTTTCCCCTGTACATTGCTTGGTTCTGGCTGTGTTTTGTTGCGACACCGATGCATCGGCAGTAAGGGATCCGGGTGAGCTGGTTGTGCTGTCCGCTGCTGGTAAAGCAGGCGTAGGGTCGATGGTTGCCTGCGGCGGGCTAACCGCCGCGGCCTGGTTAATGGGTAAAAGACCCGTACTGACTCTGGCCAGGTTACCGTAGACGCTGAGGGCAATCAGGCACAACACCACGAACAGCAAGCCATGTCGGGCCGCAAAGGGATGAGCTGAATATACGGCTGCGCCTCGGGCGTGCCGCTTACCTCCGAAAACCATCTCCACACTCCTTATGATCGATAAACGATCAGTATAGCTTATTATAGCAAAAAAGAGTAGAAAAGTCAATATAATGCTCTGGTATATCGCTAGCGTTTGTGCTACACTGCCCTGTAAGAGGAACGCAATATGATAACTATCTATTACAGTCGGGCGCGGGAGCGTGCTCTCCAGAAGCTAGATAACGCCAGGGCGGGGTCCTGGGTCTCTGTGACCGCGCCGAGTTCTGAAGAACTGGATGCTTTGAGCCACGACTATAAACTGGACAGAGACAACTTGGAAGACGCTATAGATATATACGAGGCGCCACGTATCGAAACGTACCAGAATGCTGTGTATATTTACACGCGGTACTGCCACCCGGAAGGCAAGGAAATTGCCACCGAACCGCTGCTTATCATCTACACCAACGACCAAATCTTTACCGTTGCCAGGATAGATACGTCCATCCTAGATCGGCTGATACACGACCAGCTGGAGTTTGTCACGACCCAGAAAGCCAAAACCGTTCTGTGGATGCTGGCCGAGATCAATACTTCGTACGAAAGTCACTTGACTAAGGTGTCTAAGCGAGTGCTACAACTGCGAGCAGAGCTGCGTCAGTCGCGGCTGAGTGCTGCCGAATTTGTCCGTATCATTGAGCTCGAGGAGGACCTGAACGAATTCCTTTCTGCCCTGCAACCGCAAGCGCTGCTATTTAGCGCTCTGCTGAGCGGCAAGTACCTGCGTCTGTACGAGGATGACCGCGACATGATAGAAGATATCGAACGGAGTACCGGCGAGCTTATCGGCCAGGTGCAGGGTAGGCTGCGTACGCTGGTCAATATGCGGCAGGCGTATGATGCCATCGCTACGACCAACCTGAACGCAACCTTCAAACGGCTAACGTCTATCGCTATATTCCTGACCATACCGACCATCATCGGCGGGCTGTGGGGGATGAACGTGGCGGTGCCGTTTGCCAGTAGTCCGTATGCGTTTGCTTTTGTACTGGCCATAGTGCTGGGGCTTTCTGCGCTGGCGGTGCTTATATTCCGTAGGAATAAGTGGCTGTAGAATCTAGGTAGCAGGTAGCAGGTAGCAGGTAGCAGGTAGCAGGTAGCAGGTAGCAGGTAGCAGGTAGTAGGTATTTCTGTATGGAAGCGGAACGAAGCTGTCTACTTTTTCATGCTATAGCATCAGAAAGTAGAATCTCAGATCGATGGGCGGATCGATGGGTGGGCCAACGGGCGAGTGGGCGGGTACATAAAATGGCGGTGACGTAGCGGGGCAGATTCTGCTATACTGCCATACGATGAAACATCTCTTCCACCCACACTCAGCATTTCGTATATTTGGCTTTTCAATATTTGCGACACTCGCGACCTTGGTCGGTGTTGCCGTTGGCTTGGGCTGGAATGCGCTTTTCGTAACCGTGATATTGATGGTGGTCGAACTTACGTTTAGTTTCGACAATGCCATCATTAACGCCAAAGTGCTCGAGAGGATGAGTAAATTTTGGCAGCTCATTTTCCTGACGGTGGGCATATTTATCGCCATTTTTGGTATGCGCGTCGTGTTCCCCATACTTATCGTATCGCTGACAGCCGATCTAAGCTGGAAGACGGTGCTCGACCTCGCGCTGAATAACCCGAAAGAGTACGCGCACCATCTTGAAGAGGCGCACCCGACCATCTCAGCCTTCGGCGGCGCCTTTTTGCTCATGCTCGCATTTCACTTTTTCTTCAGTGACGAACGAAATACCATGTGGATCAAGCATATCGAAAAGCACCTGAAGAAACTGTCGCACTGGGCTTGGCCGTCAGTAGTGACGACGCTGTTGCTTTTTGGAGTGGCCGCGCTGCCCATAAACTCTCACGCCAAAACAACATTTATGGCCGGAGGCTTCGGAACGCTCACCTATCTGCTCATTCACGGCGCCATACAGTGGATCGAAAAGTACCAAGGCGTCGATGCGAAGAAGTCGGCCGCAAAGCAAGTTGGGCTGGCGGCGTTTATGAGCTTTATCTATCTGGAGATTCTAGATGCTAGCTTTAGTTTCGATGGCGTGATTGGCGCGTTTGCGATTACGAGTAACGTGGTGCTCATCGCGGCTGGACTGGGTATCGGCGCTATTTGGGTGCGATCTATGACGGTTTTCATGGTGCGCCGCGGTACGCTTAAGAATTTTGTATATCTCGAGCACGGCGCACATTACACGGTGTTTGTACTGGCGCTCATCATGCTCTTTAGCGCCCTTTTCCATATACCAGAGCTGGTACCGGGCCTCGCTGGCATAGGTATAATTGGTGCCTCCATAGCCGCCTCAGTGCGTGTTCGTCAGAAGTTGGAGACCGGCGAACTGAAGCGATGAAAAAACAGTTCTCGTATACGGTAAAGACTCGGCTCGAGGGGGCTCTAGCACGAACTGGCACGATCCACACGCCGCACGGTGACATCCAAACGCCGGCGTTCGTGGTGGTGGGGACGAAGGCGAGCGTGAAGGCTATGACGCCGGAGCAAGTGAAGGGCACCGGTGCGCAGGCTATGTTGGCAAACGCCTACCACCTGTATCTCCAGCCTGGGCCGGAACTGATAGAAAAAGCTGGCGGGCTGGCCAAGTTTACACACTGGGACGGGCCGACCTTTACCGACAGTGGCGGGTTTCAGGTGCTGTCTCTAGGCAGCGGGTTTAAGAAAACGTTGTCTATGGCAGTCGAGGGCGTTTCGGCAGACGATGTCATCGCTCCGCGCAAAGAACGCCAAGCTTGGGTCGACGATGACGGGGCGAACTTCAAATCATACCTCGATGGTTCCATGCACCGCTTCACGCCCGAACACTCCATGCAGATTCAGCACGGTATCGGCGCCGACATATGCTTTGCGTTTGACGAGCTAACGTCGCTCATGGACACGCGGGCTTACCAGGAAGAATCTATGCGAGTCCGTACTCAGCCGTGGGCTGAGCGTAGCCTCAAGGAGATGCAACGTCTACGGGCACTTCACCCAGACAGGCCGTACCAGGCGGTATTTGGCGTGCTGCAGGGAGCGAACTATGAGGATTTGCGGCGGGAAACGGCCACCTGGATGGCGGAACGGGAGTTTGATGGCTATGGCATAGGCGGGGCCATCGAGAAGCAGAAGTTGGGTGAGATTGTGCAGTGGTGCAATGAAATTTTGCCGGAAGACAGACCAAAACACATGCTGGGTATAAGCGAGCCGGACGATATGTTTGCGGCTGTAGAGCACGGCATAGATACCTTTGACTGTGTGTCGCCGACGCGGGTTGGGCGCAACGGTGCGTTCTATACCTATGAGGGTCGCAAGAACATTCGCGGGGCCATGTACCAAGAAGATTTCACGCCGCTGCTCGAGGATTGTCAGTGCTATACCTGCCAGCACTACACCAAAGCCTACGTGCAGCATCTTTTCCGCGCCAAAGAACTGCTGGCTAATACACTTATGTCCATACACAATGAACATTTCATCGTTGGCCTCGTCGACCAGATGCGCGCCAGCATAGAAGACGGCAGCTTCTACTCATTCCGCGACGCCTGGCTCGCTCGTTACTACCACGGACGTACGTAAAGGCGCGGTTCCGCCCATGCCTGCGACCCGGGACGCCTCCACATGGCCACTACTAGCTATATCTACCTCCGCCATGGCTTCGGTGGATGGTTTCCCAGCGGCCTTCGGCCGCTCCTACCGTCCACCGTCCAACGTCCACCGTCCAACATCCAACGTCCAACCTCCCCGTCTAATCATCCAGCCGGACACTAAGCGGAGTAAAATTGGTCTTCTTATCGTAGTAGTCGGTCTGCTCGCGGGTCTTAAGCCAGCCTATGACGCGGTAGGTCACCGGCAGCATGAGTGTTTCGACAGTAACCTTAAAGATGATTCCTACGAGAATGTAGTTTATCATCTGCGCCCCTGTAATCAGGCCATAAAACGCCACCATACAGAAAATGGTGGTGTCCACCGCTTCACCCAGTAGCGTAGAAGCAACCAAGCGCTGCCACATACGTTTTCCTTGCGCCCGTACCTTCATTTTGGCCAGTACAAACGAGTTGATGAATTCACCGACGAGGTAGGCGAGCAGGCTGGCTGCGACTATACGCGGTACGAAGCCGAACACGGTGTCGAACTCGGTTACATTTGGTGCGCCGTCTACGGCGGGCATGAGCTGGACGAGGCTGAGGACGGCTATCATCAGCAGCAGCCAGGTGAAGCTGACCCATATGGCTCGGCGAGTGTGCTTGTAGCCGTAGACTTCGGTCATGACATCGCCGATGATGTAGGCAAGCGGGAAGAGGATGGCGCCGCCATCGGCGATGATGGGGCCAAACGCCACCAGCTTCATTGCCCCCAAGTTAGAAATAATCAGCGTAGCCACGCTGGCTGTCACAAACAGATCGTAGTACCGATAATTCCGCGCTTTAGGCATATAAATAGCACTCCATTTGAGTTTACCTGTTCATACTGAGTGCCACATCCCCGCTCGGCTCTTCATCAGCCCCGCGAGCTTTCGTATTTGTGAGTAGTATAGTGATATTCAACCGATAAATAAAGTATTTACAAAATAACTAAACGTTGTACAATAGACGTATAATTACAAGGAGAAATCATGCCATATTCAGTAGAGGCGCATATCGAGAGTCTTGGAGCGTTTACAGCTGAGGTTCTCTCACGTCAGGGTTCAATGGATATAGGTGACTGGCACAAAGCATGGTACGGTTACAACGAACTTGATCTTGGAGCTGCTGTGCCAAGAGACGAAGAAGGTCGTGCGCAGTCAATTCGTAACTTAGCAGAAAGTGTTACTGCAAGCCTAATACCGGTTGCTGGCGATTTGGAAAGTGATGATATCGGAGCTCGGTTCGATGCGGCTACCGGTGAGTTTATGCGGGCGTATGCAGGCGTACAGGATGCAAGGCTAACAGACGAAACGCTCACCATAGCGAACGGGGTAATTGACGTGGTCGTCCCAAAGGCGGTTAGCGAGATAGTTAGCGGTAGGCCCCGCAACTTAGTGGTTAGCAAATGGGCGGGCAAACTGGCAGTTGTGCGGAATGCTATTATCATGACTGACCAAGTTGGATATTGGGACTAATCGTTAAATTAGTTTATAGCCGCTTGGCCGAGAGTGATGATGTGCTTCTTGCGGTAGGTGTCGAAAGCT